>NZ_JADNLF010000008.1:0-205489 GCF_015555825.1 Bacteroides clarus
CAGGCTATCCGGTTACCGACTGTGGATTATCTATTCCACAGTCGGTAACCGGATAGCCTGCAATTATAAGGTAATGGAATCCTTTATACAAGTACATTTTATAAACGTACTTTAATTGTTTTTCCTTCTTCTATATTCTTTTTTATAATGCTTTTACCCTCCTGTAATACCTCTACATGAAGTTTTTCACCCACGCGTGATACATGAATATCAAAGTTGGAATTGAAAGCACGTATTTTATTCAGATTCATATAATTCCATTCTTGTGGCAAACGAGGTGTCATTTCGAAGTTACGTAAACCAATAGGGCGGATACCAAAAAGACCTTCAGTATATATACGGCAGTAAAGGCCACTTTCTGCCGACAGGTGACGCTGATTACCTTCCGGCCATGCTTCAATGGCATAAGGAACATGGTCACCAAGTAAACGGCGCCGAGAATATTTTTTCAGAAAATCCATCCCCTTTTCTACTTCACCAGCAGCAATTGTACCACGTAAAGCATAAAGAGTGGAACGATCCCAAAAAGTTTCCGTACCGGCCTGCGTCAATAACCCGTCATTTGTCCAAAGACGTGGCGAAAACAGAGCATCAATAGTCCCTTGAGCACGAGTATAAATCCCCATAACAAGCGGCATACAAATCCACGAACGCAAAATATCATTTCCTTCATAGTAACGATAACTGTGGAAGCCTTCTATCTCATATCCGAAGTGATTCTCAATGGCACTCTCCAAAGCTTTCGCTTGAGCAGTATAAGTAGCAAGTTGCTTACCGGAAACACCTATCTCACGCCCCAATAATGCAGCAGAACGCAGTGCATCATAGTATAAAGTAGATGTACAAAGATTGGCGTCACCGGCAGGAAAACGGTTTTCTAATTCATCAGAATTAGAAGCAACTACACCATTAGGAGTTAATTTGCGTTTACAATACTCCAAACACCATTCAATAAGTGGCCAAAGTTCACGAGCCTCTTCTTTATCACCACGAGCCAAAGCATAACGGGCAGCTCCATAAGCAATCATTGCGCCATCGCCACGGTCTTTTGCCCCATGCCAAAAGCTAACTCCCTCGGAAATAATAGAACTTGGAATTGGATTATATTCCGGATTCATATAACGAGCAAAATGGCGATAAGCATTCAAAGCAGATTCATTACCAATATCATACCCTAAAAACGGAAAAAAAGGATTTATATATTCCGCTTGATCATTGGCCCAAACAGCGGCATAATAAGCTTCACCACCTGGACCATGCATTAACCCACCTTTAGTACGATAGATACTCTCAGCTCCACGCAATTTGGCAAAAGCAAACATTCGGTTCAACACAGGATCAGGAGTATCCAACACAAGATTTTCCCACCATTGGTTAATAAGCGCTTGGCGTCCGGCACGCTCACTTTGAATTGTTATACGTGAGAAAGCCGTGTTATCTTTCTCCGTAACATCATCTGAAACTTTCTTCCCGGAATAAATAGCATAAAAGTCCAATGTTTCACCCGGTTTCAGAATAAAAGTACCTTTTTTGGATAGAGAAGCTTCAATACGATAAGCACCATAAACACCTGCCTCTTCCGGAGTTGTATAAGTAACGCGCCATTCAGGTACACGCAAAGTTATAGGATTTTGGCTGTTATTCTTAAAAGTATATTCTTCAAGATAACGGGGAGCATTTATCGAAGGGTAAAGAATGCGAGTCACATGAATCGCATTCTTCAGTTCCTTACGACGGTAGATATATCCATAATCACTTTCTACACGCATAATACCATTAAATGTAATATCCTGAACTACCTCATTCAACAACGTCTGGTCGTCCACTGTTACCATAGCTGGTATATTTACATCGAAACGTTGCTTCAAATTATTCTGTGTTTTATTAGGCTTCATACGCAACATGGGAAAAACCAAGCTGCGATTTAAATGAAAACGCTGTTGTACATCCACACCATAACGTAAAACGACAGAAAGCATCTGCCCACTCATTTCAACATGATCTTCATGCGGCAAATTTCGTGTAGGCTTCCATTGAATGGAACCATCTTGCAGAATCGTCCAACGGTCTTGTGACTGAGCACAAACTGTTACTGAAGCAACGAGTATCAAAGATATAAATAAAAAGATTCGTTTCATTATCTGTTAAGTTATTGTGTTTTTAATAATAGTATGGCACTCTCAAACTGTGCATTCAGCGGATTAGCTATTCCTGTACTCATCAATTCCGCTCCACTGAATATTTTTCCATGCCCCGGAAAACGAGAAGTACTTCCTTTAGGAAGGCCGACCTCTTCCACCCTATAATTTTTACGAGCATCAAGTCCACCAAGTATTACTTGAGGTACACTACCATCTTGAATCTGATAAAGATAAACCACAGCATCATTTTTATCGGTAGAAACATAGCTCAGAGAGGCCATTGGATGTTCATAAGGAGATACCAAACGATAAAGTTCACCTTGCATTACCAAAGGACGGATACTCGCCTTATATAATTTAACAGCATCAGCTATCTGTACACGTTCTTCAGCGGTAGCCTTATCCAATGCAAGGTCTATGCCGAAAGCTCCACTTAAAGCAACATCAATCGCCAGTTTCAGATGACGTTTACCCATACGTGTCACATGAGCAGAAATTGTACTTGCAGGAAAGAAATGAGAGAATCCCCACTGTATCTTAATACGTCCCAACGGGTCTGTATTATCACTGGGCCAAAAACTATGGAAATAAGGTAACGCACCATAGTCTACACGTCCGGAACCACCCGCACAAAGCATTGCCATAACATTGGGGAACTCTTTGGAGAAGCGTTCCATCAAACGGTAGAGAGCCCAATTATAATCAATCCAAAGATGACTCTGCTCTGCCGGTTGCAAATAGCCGGAACCTGGTTGGGTAATATAGCGATTACAGTCCCATTTCACATACGATATATCTGGATTGGGACGCAATGTTTTATCAATAACTTGCCACTCAAAAGCCTGTACTTCGGGGCGGGTAAGGTCAAGAATTTCCTGATGTCGCCCTAATATAGGAGTACGTTTAGGCTGGGTAATAATCCAATCGGGATGTTTTTGATAAAGCTCACTTTGAGGATTTACCATTTCCGGCTCTAACCAGATACCAAAATCTACTTTACGTTTCAAGGCTTCTTTTGCTATGTAAGACAGACCCCGGGGTAGTTTCTTGGTAGAAGGCTCCCAATCACCCAAACCATGTTTATCATCATCACGTGAATATGGTCCGTTACCAAACCAGCCATCATCCAGTAAGAATAATTCCGCCCCCACCTGGCGAGCGCCATTAAACAATTCTTTCAAACGCTCTTCATCAAAGTCACAATGTGTAGCTTCCCAATTATTCAGTAATACCGGACGATCTTTCTGTGCATCACGAATCGCATGTTTCATAGCCCAACGATGATAACGACGACTTACCTCACCTTTACCCTGCTTACTGTATGCATACAAAATGGCAGGCGTTGTAAAGGTACCGCCACGTTCCAAATAATATTGGGAACCTAACGGATTCATTCCGGTTATGAGGCGAAGATTTTTATTCCAATCGACATCAAAAGCGAACTGGAAACTACCGCTCCAACGCAAAGAAGCAGCTAAAACCTCACCTGCATTTTCCTGTGCCGGACCATTCAATGAAAGTATAAAAGATGGGATACGCATTTGATGAGCGCGTACTCCAAGCTTGGAATCCAAAATTTTAATCCCTTCCGATAATTGTTCTTCGGAAATCGTCGCTTCTCGTTTATAATTACCGGCAAACTGAGTAAGCCAATATTCCTTAGCCTTCAAAACAGGAGAAGCAGAAGCAAAACGATGAAGAACAATTTTCCCCTTTTCATTATGACTTACCGTATTCCATATTTCCATCATGCTGTTATCAGCATAGCTTTTGATATAGATTTCCACGGTAAACGGATAAGCCGGATCTTTTAAAGAAATAACCGTTTGAGAAATACCATCATTTAAATTCTCTGTACGATGTCCTATATAATGCAACTCAGTAGAAGTATTACCATCTACATGTGTTACTTGCAAAGCAGGTTCGGTAAGCACACCGTTACCATATGGCGGAAGAAATTCTCTCTCGCGAGAAGGCATTTTAGCAGATGGAACGACCTCTGCCGCAGCATCTCCAAAACCTAATTGATACAGCCGATCATCCGTACCTACCATGAAAGTTAACTTCAACTCTCCTGAGGTTACTGAAAAAAGTTTCTTCACATTCGGATTGTCCGCCGCACGCATCCCCCCCATGCAACAAACAAATATAAATAAAGTAATCAGTTTCTTCATTTACTAATATTTTAGATTATTCTTGAGTCATAAATTTCCAGGTAACGGTAGCAATACTATTGGGCTTTCCTTTCTCTGCCTTAGAAATTGTACCATGCAAACGTCCTTTCTTATCACGCGTTACTTTGATATCACGCCAAGAATATACGCCTTTTTCATAATCAAAAGTTTCACCATCATCATCATACAAACGATAAGCACCATCCGCCTTACCATAATGGCGAATTTCAAGATTTATCTTTTGTCCGGCCTTAGGAGCGTGAAGCGTAGCTTCCATAAAAGGAATTATAGCCCCATCTTTCACAAATACCGGAATACGGTCTAAGCCAGGAGAGACAGTGATTCTTTCTCCATTACCTACATATTTACCAGTATAGAAGTCATACCAGTTACCCTTCGGCAGCATTACAGTACGTTTTGTTTGTCCTGCAAACATAGGAGCTACCAGCAAATATTCACCTGCCATATACTGATCTTTTATTTCTTTAGCAATAGCCTCTAAATAAGGATTATCTTCTAAATTAGAAGTTTTCAGCTCCGATGTAATTATCTGCTCCGGATTAAAACCCGGCTCCAAATTTATAGCTCGGAAAGGCGGAATACCGTCAAAATGATAACGGGCAAATTCTGTATACCAATAAGGCATCATCTGCATACGCAAAAGAGCATATTCTTTTACCTGTTTTGCTACTTCCGGGAATGACCAAGGTTTTGTTCCGCTTGCCCATGCATTAATCATTGCCATTGGCGAAAAAACCACAGACTGAAAACGACGTAACCATTCTTCGGCAGACTTAGAACCACGTACCTCTGGCGTCCATAAGACACCGCTAAAACCGGAATTGATTAATGCCGTAATAAAATCCTGATGACTGTAATAATCGTTATAAATAACATAAGGGAAAGAACTGCTTCCGCCATTAGATGCACGTACTAAACCAAAAGTACGTTGATTGCGCTTTTTATAAAGATCAGCAGTTGTACGTTGTACCCACAATCCATAAGTCTGACGCATCTGCTCGGCGGAAATACCACTAGGGAAAGTAGCAACATCCGGCCAGACATAACGGTCATACCCATCGACTTCATCTATTTTATAACCGCTTACACCTATATTTATATGTTCTTTTTCCAACTTATCTTTCCAAAGTTGGCGTCCTTTTTCACCTGCTAAATCAGGAACAATACCACACCATACTGTATGTGAACCGCTAACCGGATACATTTCTTTATATGCCTCGGACTCAGGTGAAATATATGGATTAGTCCAAAGATTGATACGTATACCTTTATCCAACATTGTTTTGACAAAACCAGCAGGGTCTGTATAACGTTTCTCATCCCACTCAAGCGTACAAGGATAGGCTTTACTTTGCCACCCCGGTTCCAATCCTATAAAATCCAGTGGATAGCCTTGACGTTCAAATTCATCAGCTTCTTTCTCCACATCTTCAGCTGTATACAGTTTCTGGGTACGTTGTGTAAAGCCCAACCCCCAACGCGGCGGCAATGTACCCCCACCACAGAATAAATTATAACGCCGAATGACATCCATTGGAGTAGGTCCTGCAAATATGTAAATTTCAGCACCTGGAGCAGGAACAAGAATAGACACAGCATCCGAATACGGACTGGCTGTCCACGTTTTATCCGTATTACGATCTTTAACTACCGGAGCATTCGGACTATCCTTGCGTGCACCACTACCGGCATAGACAGTAAGATAACGGGCAGAATTAATAAAAACCCCATATCCCAGACTGGAGATATAGAAAGGTACGGGAGCATGCGTTCTGCCATTATCCTTTCCACCATAATGGTCTACATGCAAATTCAAAATTTTACCACGCTGATGTACAGTCTGAAAGTTCAATCCAAAGCCGTAGAGTTGTTCTTTTGTCTGCAAAGGAATACGGAGAGAGGTCTTCCCATCTTGTATACTCCCGACTATTTCATTTGCCAATGCGGGCAAAGCAACTTCCGGCAAGCGCGCAAAACTTTCCTTTAAAGGAGTGACCGCAGCTACATCCAGTAACGAATAATCTTCAGGAGTACCTACCACACCTTTCCAAACACCGGGTTCCACCTGTTTCCAAGCTATTTGTGCATGTACCGGAAGTAACATCAAAATAGCAAGTGCCCCTAAAATCATTTTTTTCTTCATGTTTTCCATTCAATTTATAGTAGTCATTTTATATGTTTATACACAGGCAAACTATTATTTCGCAAAGAAACCAATAGCGTTTTTATACCGCTTGCAAAATCGTTTTATTTTTTTTCGATACTGTCTCAAATATATTAGTATTCTCAAACAACCCAAAGGTATAAACTATATATGCATACTAAATTTATTGTTATCGAATGATACCGGCAAATCCACCATTCGGTAAAAGTTTTATTTTAATCTTTCCGTCTGTATCTTTTATAGGCATATAATCAAAGCAATCTTTATCTTTACCATCCGTTATCATAGTAAACGACTTTCCTTTACATGCTGTAGGTAGTGTGAATTCTATTTCACGTTTTTCAGCCTTACCACTAATTCCCCCTATAAACCATACATCTCCCGAACGACGTGCAATCACGGCATAATCAGAGGGATAACCCGCCAACAGACAACTTTCATCCCAAGCTGCCGATACTTCTTTCAGGAATTGTTTCGGCTGTTCCGGTAAGGAAAGATAGGCCTCTGCTCTATCGGCAAAACATTGAAAACCAGATTCAAACACCACTGCCAAAGCCAATTGATGGGCTACGGTAGTTTGACGTATAGCCTCTACCCCTTGGCGTATTTTATTGGAAAATGTTACCGGAGTATAATCCATTGAACCTACAACATTACGGGTAAACGGAACAGTTGCGTTATGTTCGGCAGCCTTATCACAACGTTGCTGTCTTCCCAAAGTTTCCGCTCCCCGAATAGCTTCTGTTGTCATCATATTAGGATATGTACGTTCAAAGCCACGTGGTAAAGTAGCGCCATGTAAATCTACCAATAAATGGTTATCTGCCGCATCCTTTAAAATAGCCGGATAAAGCTGAATGATTCGTTGTTTATCAGAATCAAAGAAGTCAACTTTGATACCCTTCACCCCGATTTCGCTAATACGTTTCATCTCTGCACGACGCAGTTCAGGATCAGACATAATACGACGGGCTGCAACCGTATCGTTTTCACGTCCCGCACCGGAATGATACCACAACCATACTCCTACACCTTTCGGCTGAGCATATTTCACAACATCTTCCATTGTTCCACCATTTGCCATACGTTGCCAACCGGCATCAATCAAAATATATTCCCATCCCATTTCAACACTAAGGTCTACATATTTCAATTGTTCTTTATAATCAAGCACAGTGGCACCTTTATACCACCAGCTCCAACATGAACGTCCCGCTTTTATCCATGACTCATCCTCAATGACAGACGGTGGATTCAGATGAGACACCATCTGATTTTGGAAAATAGTATTTAAATCGTTACCAACTATAACAGCACGCCACGGAGTATACCAAGATAACTTTGAAACCGGTTCTACCGCATCTGGAACGATAGGTTCATCCAATTCTGGAAAGCGAATTTTATATGCTCCGTTTATACCGGAATTGTCAATATGTGTAGCAGGATAAGTTCCGTCCAAATGCGCTTCAGTAATCATCATCCATAAACCATTAGTCTGAAATAACATTGGGAAAGCCCAACCTCTGCCATGTTCGCATTCTGAACGAATCTCAATAGCATTGCTGCAATATTGCTCGTAACTAGGCTTTTTACGTTCATTCCAATCATAAGGATGTATCCAAGCCTTACCATTGACAGGTACCGCAAATTCCGTATGTTCCGCCTGAATTGTATGGAATTCCTTGTCCGAACCAGATAAACCATAACGAAAAGCTATACCGTTATTATAAACACGTACTATCAAATCAAAATGATTCCCTTCTGAAGAACTAAACGTAAAAACCTGCTCACGACAATCATCAATGGTCTTAATCTGCTTTCCCGATTTTAATTGATAAGCTTCTACAATATCTTTCACAGGGGCTGCAGACACAAATTTTGCATTTTTACCATATTCCAACGAATCCATTATTAAGCCTAAAAGAGACCTCTCAATAGCTATTGTATCTTTATAATACACAGAATAAGTCAAGTCCGTCACTCCATCTGTAATTTTATTTTCTAAGACAAAACGAACATTATTATCTTTCGATTTCAACTCCCAAGACTCAGGAGTCGTACAAGCGGTTACCAATACCGCACACAGCAGCAATGCTACATTCCAAAATTTATTCATAATATTTATTTTAAGTGTTATCATTTAGGTGTAAACATAACGATATACCCGCCACCGGTACGCATATATCCTGTCAGAGAATCTGAATTCCGGCAAAAGACACGTTGCATAGCTATTGCTGCCGCATCTGATGGATTGTCGTTCAGTACTGTTCCTTCATACCAACCATCATCCAAAAAGGTCAACGGAAATTGTATAGTACATTCTTTTTGCCCATTCAACACAGCTAAGAACCAAGTCTTCCCACTTCTACGGGCAAAAGCCGCCACTTCTCCTATCTTACTGGATGGCAAAACAATCGTTTCATCCCACGTAGCCGGTATCTCCTTTATTACCTTTACAGCCGGATTTTCCAACATCTTTTGAGGATGAGAGCCAAAGAAGATAACAGAAGAATTAAAAATTAAAGAAGTCGCAATCTGATGTGTCCAGGAAGTCTCTAAACGACGTTCACCAAAAACGACCGGAGTATAATCACCTGCTCCTACTACCAACCGCGTAAACGGTAACGTTGTATTATGTGTAGACCATTCATATTGTTTCTTCCCGTATTCAAGTCCACGTATACCTTCACGACTCATCTCATTAGGCCAACTACGTACCTCTCCTGCGGGTTTATTACTACCATGAATATTAAGCATTAATTTATACTCAGCAGCCTCTTTGAGACATGCTTGATATAAGTCTATAAATTCTTTTGATTCATGCGAAAATGCATCTAATTTTAATCCGACTATGCCTAAACGATGGCATCTTTCAAATAGAGCTTTACGTTTTTCCGGATCGCGTACATCTCGTCCATGACGCCACAACCAAACTTTTACACCATACTTCGCAGAATAGTCTACCAGATCTTTCAGTTGCTCATCCGTCCAACGGTACCAAAAAGCATCAACCGTATTATACTCATATCCCAATTCACCTGCCAGTCTGGAAAATTCTTTCATATTCTCCAGTGTACGTGCACCACCATCCAACCAACACCATACCGAACGTCCAGGCCTAACCCAATCCGTATTTATACCTTTGGGAAAAAGATTCTTATCAGGCGTTGGAGCAAGGTTCGTTATCAAATCAGTATTCACCAACTCATTCAAATCATCAGCGATCACCACTGTACGCCACGGAGTCGTAATTGTACCAGTAATGGAAGCAGGATTTGACAAACGCCGGGCCTCTTCCAAGCTGTAATCATGGGCAAAAGGATATCCTGCTGGCTGGGCATGTCCCAACTTAGTCTCAAAACCATTCTTACCATTGGCCTGTAATGACATCCCGGCATAATTCATCAAAGCGGACTCTGTTAGGCACAAATACCCCCCGTTATCCGGTAATTGTACGGTTATAGGCGGAGCCGCCCATTCTCCTTTCACTATTTCAGAAATGTTTTTCTTTTGATGAATTCCTTCATAATGACAATACATATCATGATACCAGACCTGACTCTTCGCTGGAAGAGTAAAAACAGTATGCTCATCTGGTATTCTTACTTGGTTTTTATTACCCGGAAGCATCATACGGAAAGCAATACCGTCATTATAAGAACGAGCCTCTAAAGTAAAATCGGTATTCAACTGCCTATTCTTTAATCGAAGTAACAACCCATTACTTTTATCTATAGCTAAAGAATGAGAACCTCTAATAGGATAAGTCGCATCTGTTTTATAAGTATCTGAAGATAAAACGGAAATGCCACAACAAATTTCTGTTTGATCTATTGTCATGCTAATAGGAGCTTCAACCAAAACCGTATTACCCCCTTTTTTCACATTATAGGACAAATTATTATCCTTTCCATTTATTTGCAGGACAATAGAACCGTCAGGACTTGTCACAGAAGCTAATATCTGTGCATAGGTATTTACAACAGTACAATACCCTAGAAATAATATGCATAAAGTTTTTTTCATAACATACTATTTATAAATTTGCATATCTCCGTCTTCGCAAATAATCTCAGGACGAGCATCCGGATTCTTTAGCTCAAAAGTTACATTTTTCAACTTCAATCCTCTCACATGACGTGCCCATACACCATAAGCCGGTATTTTAGGACCAAAAGTTTTTACTTCCGGATATTGATCAATCGCTTCGGGAACTACCGACAAAGCATCCACCGGAGTACCTGTACCCAATAAACGAATATGGATATTCTCTAATGTGAGATTAGTAATATAATGTCCGGGAATACCGGTAATAAGAATACCGGTAGGTGGTTTTAACTGCGCATTATCTGCTGCAATAGCTTTCACATTGCGGATAGTAACATTCTCAAAAACACCGACAGGCTGCTGTGTATCTTCATTTTTACGAAAAACGCTTAAACGAGCCCCCAAGCGAAACATCATGGGAGTACGTACTTCTTCCATAGTAATATCCGATATCTCCACATTACGTAATCGTGCCCCATCTACAGAAAAAAGTTTAATACCACCATTCTTGGTATCATAAATATGGCAGTTACTTATTTTAATATTTTCAAATCCCGCCATGGACTCTGTTCCCATTTTGATACCTGCCTGATTACTCTTCAACTTCATATTAGTTATAATAATATCATCACATCCCATTTTACTGGAAGTTGTTTTAAAACAAAGCGCATCATCACCACTGATAATATCACAATTACTAATACGTACATGCTGACAACCATCAATATTAATACCATCATTGTGGGCCACTCCAAAACTTCGAATCGTTATATTATTGATATTGACATTGCGGCACTGAAAATAATGTGATGTCCATGCACCTGCATATTTCAAGGTCACTCCCTCTACTTTCACATTCTCACAGCGTACCCAACGGAGCAAAAAAGGACGCAGCCCCCAACGTTGACCTTCAGGGCGAGTATCTTCCTTAATATGCCGTGCTTTTAAAGCAGAACCTTGCCCATCAATCGTTCCTTCGCCTTCCAATGTCACATTTTTTGCATCTACCGCAACCATTAAAGCCCAACCGACATCAATACCCAGACCTTCGGTAAAAGGATCTAAATTATCATATGCTTTGTAGTCCGTGGTTCCTAAAATAAGCGCATCCTTTTCCAAACGTAAAGTTACATTATCTTTTAAGACAATAGTAGCTGAGAGATAAGTTCCTGCAGGCACAATCACGGTTCCCCCACCCGCTTTATGACAAGCATCGATAGCTTTCTGAATAGCAGGAGAATCCATTTTTCTACCATTTCCTTTGGCTCCATACTTTTTCACATTATAAGTTTCTCCTGCTTGCATAGTTAAAGATAATGTCAACAACAAAAACAATAATCCTAAATAATTTTTTCTTTTCATGATATTAGTGTGTATTACTTGTGTTTATTTCAATTTATCTCCTTAGCGATAGTAATAGTATACAGTTTATTACTGCGACGTCCGGGATGTTCCAACCTCAACTCATTTACTCCCTTTTCTAAATCAATGGGAAATATAAAATTACCACGTTTATTCCCGGTTGTGGCAAGATATCCTATATTTTCACTTATCAACTTTCCATTAGCATAAAGATAGGATGGAACCGGATTTCCACCTTCATAAGAGATATCCAGGTAATACTTGCCTGTATATGGAATCTCAGCCTTCCAAGCTATAAAACCGTTAGAACTGCCTTTTTCTCCTTTGAATTCTACAGACCCATCCTCATTAATAGTAGCTGAACCATTCAATAACATTTCTTTGGTTTGACAGGTTATTATCGGCTGCAGATTACGCAAAACCAAACGCTGGGTAGCCACCACTTTATCATACTTTATTGCTTCAAGGCGATAGTCAGTCGTCTTATCTACACCGACACATAAATGTCCTTCCGTATTATCCAACTTCATATTGTTTAATCTCACCTCATCTGCATTAGAAACTTTATAGTGCAAAGTCGTTCCATCTGCATAAAAATATTCAATAGCAGCACGATTCTCATCCAAAGGTACCCGATATAATTCGATCCCTTTACCTGTGCCCAAATTACGGCTATACATACGTTGTTCCGGATTATTCCAATGTTCGTGCACACCTAAACTCACTAATTTTTTACCCGCATAGGCAATACCCGAAGGTGGATTTCCGATATTAGCGGCTTCATGCAGGAAGTTATCGGCATTGGCAGGCAAAGGCAGTTCTGAATATATAAAATCAAGTACAACCGATTCAATAGCAACTTGATCATTAGAGGCTAAAAAGCTTGATGTCCATCCATTATTAAATGGAGCACGCTTAAAACGCACCGCATGACCGTTATGCTTCGGATTAACATACATAGCATCTACGATATAGACTAAAGTATTACCGCCAATACGTTCATGAGCCATTAAATCAACAATACAATTATATGTCCCCATTCCTCGGAAAGAAGACCAGTCACGGATACTAAAATGTAAAGGCGGTACTTTCTCTAACGAGCCAAACTGATTCTTACCGGTAGACGTGATACCCGTTTGTCCTGCACTATCACGCCATTTATCCGTAGGTTCCGAATGCCGTTTCATTAAAGCCATATTAATCATATAGTCAGCTTCATAAGCCGCACGTGCCAAACTCATAGAACCCTTATCTGTAATTTCACTGGAATAATGGACCACATCCGGAACGAATCCACCCCAATTCTGATAGTTTACTTCCGGATAAAGCGGCTGCATATAATCATAAATAGCTGATATACCACGACGCTGCGCATCATAAACGGTAATATTATTTTGAGGAACTTGCATGATATCTATCAACTGATGCAGCAAGGCATATACCGACTGCGGAGTAGCATCTATAATGTTTGATCCTCCATTATCATTCAAATTGACCTTTATAGCGATTTTTTCACCCTTTTTATAGCTGACAGCTCCTTTACCTTTCTTATAATTAAAAAGACGAAACAGTTCATCCCACGCTTTATCAATCGTTTTTTGATTAGTCAACGCTATGATTACTCCTTCTAACATATCATTAACCCGGGTCTGACTATTATTATCCGCATCCGAATACAAGCCATGTTTACCATCCCAAGCAGCAGCTTTAGGATCATAAGCCCAAGCAACTCGTCCGGGATGAATACCTTTAGCAACTCCCATTGGAGTGTTCGGCGCATCAATAGGGATAAAACGTCCCATATCCGTGCCGTTATCTATTTGCTTACGGATAACCTGTCCCATTAAAGAATTATCTACAGACATCACATATAAGGTCCCCGATGCAAGCACACCGATTAGCAATACGGATAAACCTAAAGTTACACGCCGGGCATTCCATAAATTCCGGACGCGTTTCCACGTTCCCACACCTACCAGAGTACTGCTGATAAACGCGACAAATGAAAGGGCTATCGGAGCTGCAACCTGCTGGCAGGGATATTCCATACGACTTGGCTTCGGTACTACCCGAATCAAAAACCAAACTAAAGCAGCCAATCCTAATAGAGGGAAACATATCTTCAACACGACATTCTTTTTGTTAATGCCTACAATACGTCCGCTTTTAGGACAAGTTTTGAAGAACCATTTTTTTATTTTATTTTTCATACTATATAGATTATATGTTCATAACTACACCGACAATTTGTAACCATAATGAAAAAAACAAGAGTCCATAATAGCCTGATACAAAAATAGGAATATAAAAAAGAGACGATTTTAAGATTTTATTCAAATCCTTGAAGAATCGTCTCACAGAACAAAACAGTATGTCATTTATGTAAATAAATCAGTTCTATTCCAATATCCTTTCCTTGGTTCCTACTGTATTTCTTTTCAATCGGATTATTCCAATGTTCCAGAACCCCAAGACTTTTAACTCCCGTACCATCACGTTCAGGATCATAAAAAGTATTCGACAACGGCAAATCCGCCATTGCAGCCTCTACCAAATACATATCACAATAGTCTACATCTGCCATGCGAGGGAATTCCGAACTTAAAAAATCAATTCCGACTGCATCAATGGCAACCGGGTCTTGAGAGGCAAAAAGCGAACAAGGCCAATTATTATTAAATGGGGGCATTTTCCATTTCCCGGAAGGAGCTCCATTGACATTTTCAGAGCCATACAATCCATCTATCAAGAAAAGCATAGTTTTTTGTCCCAAATCTTTATGGGCAATAAAATCTGTAAATGTCATATAACGCGGTTTCCCACCACGGTCTTGATTGAAATTATTATGCTGGTTCTTACGGAAGTTACGATCTATATCCGTTACTCCATACCAATTCTTGGCACAAAGAGTTACCCCCTGTCCGCCATGCCCTTTTAATAGTGCCATATTAATAAGGTAATCAGCCTCTATTACACAGTTTGCCAGACCACGAGCCAAACGACCATTATCTTTCGAGTAGGGAATAGCATCTGCTGTATAAGTCGATTTTGTACGCCCTGCTCCACCTTCATTATCCAAATAGATTACATCCGGAAATTCTGCATGGCATTTATTAAACAATGCATCTGTTATAAAACGACTGGCATCAAATACTGTTATCTGTTCTTGGGGGATTCCACCCTCATTAACAAGGCTTCTCAACAAAGCAAGTGTCAAATGTGGTGATGCATTCAGTTGCTCACAATCCTCATGCGAAAAAGAGTTGTTTTGATTTATTTTTATAGCAATTTTCTCTCCTTTCCCATATCCTTTCCTCCCTTTCCCATGTTCCTGGTTAAACGAAATAAAAAGTGCGTTCCACGCAGCTTTCTCTTTCGTTTCTCCGGTCAATGACAGAATGGAATTACTCATTAGCCAATCGGCGTCTTCCTGATTATTCCAACGGTCTTCATACCAGAATCCTTCACCTTTCTTCCAAGTCGCCGCCCCCGGAGCATGCACCCATGCAACACGTCCCGGGTATATACCTTTCGGACTACCTATCGGATTATTCTTCCCCCATGCCATACGAGGTTCTGGCACAGGCAAAACCGCCTGCGCCAATAACTGTGCACTATTTTCCACCAATGTCATTGTACCAAAAAAGCACAGACAGAGAAAGAAAAATACGCTAACGAAGATTTTCTGCTGACGAACCGCTCCCAATAGCTTTCGTCCGCTCCACCAAGTAGCGGTAAACGATAACATATAAGTAACAAACGCCGACATCATTGGAGCCGCTGCCTGCATACAAGGATAATAAGCACGAGACGGTTTAGGTATTACCCTGATAAGGAACCAAAGCGTTGACGAAAGTCCCAATCCCCAAAGAAGCAATATTCTCATCTTTTTTGAAGAAAATTCTCCCTTCTCCGTCTTTTCTCTAAAATATAAATAAATTCGTTTCATTACTCCGTTATTTTTCATCTACCGCTAGTAGCTTGTTTTCGGCTATTCCCCGGATACAATTTTATAAAACGTACACCATGGGGCGCTATATCTGTTACAAACTCCACATCAGATGTTGCAATATCCTGTTGCCGCCAAAGGTCACGTACCGTTTGTTCCCCACGAATACCTACAGATTTCCAAGTGAGAGTTCCTTTAGCCATCGTATTGCCCCGGTTGAATAAACCAACAGCCATTGAACCGTCTTCCAACGGTTTTGCGTAAGTGACAATATTTCCCTGTTCAGCAATCACGATCCCCTGTTTTCCCATAGGATCCTGATTTACTTCAATTACTTCATCATTGGTCAGCAGGCTCAATGTAAAGTCGTCCAATTGTGCCATATCACATCCTATCAACAAAGGTGAAGATAACAATGCCCATAAACTGATATGTGTATACTGTTCATCGGGTGTCAAACGGGTATAATGAAGCTTAGGTCCCCAACCTACCATACCTACCACCAACATATCCGGATCAATCCAATGTCCCGGACCAACAAAAGGCGCCCATTTGGTTTGATTAAATCCAAGACGACTCATGCTCTCCCAAGTGTCTTTTATATCTCCTGTTGTACGCCAACAATTAGCAAGTCGTTCCCATTGAATAGCATCTCCCCAAGGAGCACTATTGGACAGACTGAATACGACATCACGATTATGTGAACGTAATGCATCATGCATCTCCGTTACATGATAGACATCATTCGGATTCCAATCATACTTCAAATAATCCATTCCCCACTCCATCCATTGCCGGACATCGTTCTTTACAAATGAATATTTACCATGATGATAATTAACTCCATGTTTTGTTTGTTTAGTGGTGTCTACATAACGATAATACTCATTCGCGTACCTTTCCACCCAATCATAAGTGCCATCAGGGTTATCACAATAAGCGCCTATGTGTCCTGCATACGTACCAACCCACGGTCCGGAATAGATACCAATCTTTAATCCCATAGCATGAACGGCATCAGCAAGCCCTTTCATATCCGGGAATTTACTGTTAGTCATCACTCCATTGTACTTACCACCACGAAGTCCCTGCCAACCGTCATCAATATTAATATACTGCCATCCATGATTAATTAAACCTTTTTCTACCATTGCTTTAGCTGAACTAAGCACCTTTTCCTGGCTCACCGCATGCCCCCAACAATTCCAGCTATTCCAACCCATAGGCGGGGTCAAAGCTATCTTATCCCCCACAACAATCTTAAAATTGCGTTTTGCCTCTCCCAAAGAGTTTTTAGCAATGAATGTTACAATATATTCTCCCGCCTTCTGAATACTTCCTGTAATTCGGCCTGTTTCCGTATTCACCTTCAAACCTTTTGGTAAATTTTCTACAGAAAAAGTCATAGGGCGAATACCCGTAGCCGGGATAGTATAAAGGAATTGAGAACCGGGACGTACACCAAAGACTTTAGCCCCGTTAATACGCGGTGTATCGGGAGCTTTGGGAGTCAGAATATATTTTCTCAAAGTATCCAAAGGAGATGCTTCTCTCGTGAATTTAGGAGTAGACAGCGACAAATCATCTTGACATGCATCATTATCTACATACTGCATTTGTGCAGAGGCAGATACCATTCCACTGAGGAATAGTATCCCTATACCGGTTATTAGTTTATTCATTGTTCTTAATTGTTCTACTTTACCACTACATTTTGACTACGAATAGCCTTCACATTTTCTTTATCTGTAATACCTTTTGTCACTTGCAAGTTATTTATCTCAGCACCAATCACATCATCCAATACTACCGCATAACGGCCGTCTTTACTTTCCGCATTTATTTTACAGTTATTCAAGATAAATCCCTTGACGTGACGAGCCCAGAAACCAAAGGCGGGTTGAATCTTTAAATCCCCCACATTATAACGTCCCACTCCAATTTCAGGCGGACAAGCCTCTGCATCCTCCACAGGATTTCCGCCTTTCACTAATAAATCTATATCATGAAACTGTACATTCTCAATATATCCTGTATGCAACCCATTGGGCAAACGGAAAGTCAGACCGCCATCCACATTTTCCGTATCAGGAAGCTTGAAACCGGCAATGATAGGTGTTGCCTTATTCTGAGAACCGTCGTATGCTTTCCAACGATCTCCACGGAAAGAGCTTCCGCCATATACTTCTTCAATATCCACTCCCTTTATAATTATATTTTCCACTTGCCCGATATTAGAGTTAGTAACCAACAATTCCTTGCGGGTCGCTCCATTTTCTTTAAACGTAAACGGTTCAACATTCGCTCCAAGTACTCTTCCACGATTAGATATAGAAATAAAGAACGGAGCGCGTGTACGACGCATTACTGAACGGGAGTGAATAGGACCGGTTTTACCGCTATTCAAATATACATTTTTAATATGAGCACCATCATTTGTCGAAATAGAAAAACCTGCCTTGTTAGCGCCCAAAACATAAATATTATCTATATATAAATCCTGAATATCATCAGCGGTCTCAGAACCTATCTGAAAGAGATTGCAATTTGTATCCCCCACAATATTACGCACCATATAATTATGTGCCGGCCGGGTAAAGCCTAACGAACAATCCGAACCGGGTTTTATAATATCATCTGAACTCACGCGCGAATATATATTTGTTGCCGTCACATCATTACACGCCATAAAATCATATATATCACGAGCATTTTTCGGATGATGTTTCGCAAAATAAGTATCATGTACATGGATACCATCAGTGCCTGTTGCCAATAAAACAAAATGCCCTCCCTGATCTATGTGCAACATATTACTGATATCATAGTTTCTCTGTCCGTTCTTCTCAATATAATAAGGTTCGTCTTTCTGCGGATCGTACCACATATCTTTATCTATATTCCAACCGCCTATTTCAATATTGGTACAAAGTTTCAAAGAGAACATTTTATCACAACGTTTTTCCGGTACATTATTCATTACGCGGTCGGTAGTAACAAGATTACCATTACCTGTGATACGCCCTGTACCTACAATCTTAACATTGTCTATACGTTCACCAAAAAACATGGCATTACGGAAGAAAGTATGCCCTACATCTTGCTTCGTCAAATAGTTTTCAGGGTCGGCATACGGGCGAGGGTCTGTTGGAGATAATCCCGAACGGTAAGCACGGTCACTGAACCAAGTCGTCTCCGGGGCATCTCCCCCAAGCATAGCCTGAATAGTAGCGTTACTACTCAGATTCAGCCACACATTACTCAACAAATGTACGGTACGAACATTATATGTTCCAGCCGGAAAATACAGAATACCTCCGCCCAAACCATTCACCTTTCTAATAGCGTGATTCAAAGCGTCCGTATCATCCGCTACCGCATCGCCCTTCACTCCTAATGTCTTTACATCCCACAAGCCTGAATAAAACCATGCGATATTAGAATCTCCGTGATTATCACCACCTTTTACTCTCAGTTTAAAAGCATACAGTTGATTAGGTTTCAAACGAGAAGCAGTGGTAAAATCATCATCCGGAAGTATCGAAACATTAACAGGCTCCCAGCTTTTTCCCATATCTTCCGACTTCAGCAACGTTACAGACAGGGCATCTTTAGGAGCAGTCCAATAGAATGTGGTAAACGATAAATCCCAGTCCTTTTTATAAGTAAAAGCACTCAATATAGTTCGAGTAAAATCAGCTACTGTAGTTACTCCTTTTAAAGTTGCCGTAGCGACCGGGCTGTTTAAGGCTTCAGGCTCTGAAGTGGTATATTCTGCGCCAAATGTGTAAACGCCCTTTGATGGTAAAGCTACACCGCTCATACAAAGCCTGATATCCGGTCCATTGGATGGACGAAAATCCAACTTCTTGAAGATTAATCGAGTACCGTTCTTGCCATCTTTCCTAATTTCGACCTCACCAACTTTATTATAAGAATAATTGGTACCAGTACGCCCTATAGATTGCTTGGGCAAGTCACGTAACAGAACTTCACCACGTCCTATTACATTGACCGTAGTATTATCCAAAGTTACATCAATTCCTGCCGGAATATGAATAGTCACTGTAGACATCGGAGTACGTTGTCCCGCATAAAAATCCAAAGATATTTTTCCTGCCGTTCGTATAGTGGCTTCTGTACGATCTAACTTTAACACAGGGGGTAACGCTCCCTTACGGATACCTATCGGCATACGTTTGCGAGACGATGCAGCAAGTAAATAATCCCCCCCTTCGGGTACGCCTTCTGTCTTTTCTTGTCCATTGGCTGTCAATAAGCGAAAAGTGCCTACACCGGAATCGGCTAATTGTTTTTTCAACTCCGTTACAGTCGGTAATGTAGAAACCAATCCTTGATTTTCAGGAGTATCTACTGTATAACGATACGTAGTCCCTTTGAACAATAATAAAGAATCTCCCGCCAATTGCCAAGGATATAATTCCTCCGCATGACTATTGATACTTACAGTCCCTAAAAGTAAGGACAACCAAAATGTTTTTGATAGGAAAGTACACAATCCTTTTGCCATGTTTTTCATAATTTAAAATATTCAAATTGCAGAGCAAATATAAAAGATTAAAAATCAAATAAAAACAAGAAGTTCTCTGCGAAGGATACTTTGAGAAGAAAGTACAAAAGAATGGTACATTTTTATAAAAAGCGATTTCCACCTAAGGAAAACAATAACGGTCATTCAAAGAATATAAAACCAGTCGCCACTGGATATAAAAAAGGAAGTTAACTTCATGCCAAGCATGATATTAACTTCCTTTCTTTATGATATTAACTTTTTGCGATGTATCTCTTAACTTCTCACGTCTAAGCAAGTTAACAGAATATTCCGCAAACTATTTTCCAGCTTATTTCTTTGCGGGAGAAGAGTATCTTGCATTCAAACCGTCCAAGATTTCACGGGTAATGTTATAAATACTGTCGGCATACAACAGATTGTCAAAGCCGGTATTGCTGATAATCATACTGTAACCCTTGGTCTTGTTATATTCCTTCAAAAAAGCGTTGATAGAGTCACGCAACTGCAAACTGTTCTTTTCGTTCTCGCTCATCAGTTCAGACTGCAATTTATTACCCAGGTTCTGCAAGTCCTGTTCCAATTTAGCGATACGGTTATATTCCTGTTGAGCGCGCTCCTGTGTCAGATAAGCATTATTCTGGACTTTAGTTTGGAATTCTTGTTTCTGACGGTCGAGGTCCTTAGCTTTCTGGTTCAAAGTCAAACGTACATTTTCGCTCTTCTTTACCATTGCTTCATTTAAATCGACGCAGTAGTTATATTTTGCCAAAAGCGTATCTATTTCTACATAAGCAATTTTCATTCCGGATAGTCCGGCTGCTTGTGCTGATGCGTTTGTCGTCTGATTATCCGCTTTACCAGCGCATTGAGAAAATAAAACGATTAGTGCAAGAGCTGCCAAACCGTTTACGAGGTAGTTTAATCTCTTCATAATTTGTAAAAATATTGATTTTAGTTTATTTAGTTCATACTATCGTTTAAGGTTTTCTCCAGTTCATCAATAGAGAAACGGCTCTTCTTTTGTGCATCTCTGTCTTGCGACTGCACGCACCCGATTCCTCTATCCCGCATCGCTTTATTGCCGCTAACGTGTCCGTTAGGAAATCTGCCGCCTTTCACAAAAAAGACCTTTACGCCCAATAAAACAATGCAAATAGCAACTATTAACAAAGTTATCAATAATGTACCAAGCATTTCCATTAATTTTGTTGCACAAAACAGAATATCATTCGGCAAAACGCATTTGAATTTTGTTTTTACTTTTAGATTGCACTGTTTTGTGGGTGCAAATATAGGGCTTTGGTTGGACTAAGCATCCTTTTTTACTCTAAAAAAAGAGAAAGGGAAATAAAATAGCCAATCAATTTAACCAACTTTAGCAATGAGAGGTTAATTCGTACAAGAATTGAATTTCAAAAACAGAAGATTAGAATACACATCAAGTGTGTCCTGTCTGCTATAAACAATAAGATATGGAAAAAAAAGACTTGAAACCGGCCGGCGTGTTCCACTATTTTGAGGAAATCTGCCAAGTGCCGCGTCCTTCCAAGAAGGAAGAAAAGATTATTGCTTTTCTAAAAGCATTCGGAAAAAAACATAAGTTGGAGACAAAGGTTGATGAAGCCGGAAACGTACTGATTAAGAAGCCTGCCACTCCGGGCATGGAAAACCGTAAAACTGTCGTACTCCAGTCTCACGTGGACATGGTATGCGAAAAGAATAACGATGTGAAACATGATTTCCTCACCGACCCTATCGAAACAGAAATAGACGGAGAATGGTTAAAAGCCAAAGGTACGACGCTGGGAGCGGATAACGGCATCGGTGTAGCAACCGAGCTGGCTATTCTCGCTGACAACAGCATTGAACACGGCCCTGTCGAATGCCTGTTCACCGTAGATGAGGAAACAGGACTGACCGGCGCCTTTGCCTTGCAAGAAGGTTTCATGAGCGGTGACATTCTCTTGAACCTCGATTCCGAAGATGAGGGAGAACTGTTCATCGGCTGCGCAGGCGGTATAGACTCCGTTGCCGAGTTTACTTATAAAGAAGTAGACGTGCCTTCCGGATATTTCTCCTGTAAAGTACAGGTAAAAGGACTGAAAGGCGGACATTCCGGTGGCGACATCCATTTAGGACGCGGTAACGCCAACAAATTACTAAACCGTTTCCTGAGCCAGGCTTTCAAAAAGTACGATATGTATCTCTGCGAAATAGACGGCGGTAACCTGCGTAATGCCATCGCACGCGAAGCGCATGCAGTCATCGCCATCCCCGAAGCAGACAAACACGCGTTACGCACCGACTTAAACGTATTCGCCGCCCAAGCGGAAGCCGAGTATGCGGTAGCAGACCCTGATTTACAGTTTACCCTCGAATCGGAAAATCCCCGTACCAAGGCTATCGATAAAGATACGACCAAGCGTCTGTTACAAGCCCTTTATGCAGCTCCGCACGGAGTATATGCCATGAGTCAGGATATTCCGGGCCTGGTAGAAACTTCCACCAACCTGGCATCCGTAAAAATGAAACCGGACAATATCATCCGCATCGAAACCAGCCAGCGCAGCTCTACCGAGTCTTCCAAACAGGACATCGCCAATATGGTACGCACCGTATTCGAGATGGCAGGAGCAAACGTTTCTTTCGGCGACGGCTATCCGGGCTGGAAACCCAACCCGCACTCGGAAATTCTGGAAGTCGCAGCTGAATCATATAAACGGCTGTTCGGTGTAGACGCTCAGATAAAGGCCATCCATGCCGGACTGGAATGCGGATTATTCCTCGACAAGTATCCCTCTTTGGATATGATTTCCTTCGGTCCTACCCTGCAAGGAGTACATTCGCCCGACGAACGGATGCTTATTCCCACCGTACAGAAATTCTGGGATCATTTGCTGGATATATTGAAACATATCCCCGCCAAGAATTAATGGACATACCAATACGGAGATACAAAGAAAAGATGCGGAGCAAAAAAAGAAGTGCTCCGCTTCTTTTTATCTCTCTATCCGCTTTAACGCTTCTTACTTTCGCATCTTCTTTATACGGACAGACAAAGAAAGACACCCTTACCTTTCGCGTCATGGGTTATAACGTAGAGAACCTGTTTGATTGCCGTCATGACACCCTGAAAAACGATTATGAATTCCTACCCGATGCCGTCCGGCACTGGAACTACTCTAAATACAAAAAGAAGTTAGACGCCGTTGCACGTGTTATTATTGCCGTAGGCGAATGGTCTCCGCCTGCATTAGTAGCCCTCTGTGAAGTAGAGAATGACAGTGTATTGCGTGACCTTACCCGTTACTCTGTCCTGCGTGAAGCCGATTACCGTTATGTCATTACACACTCTCCCGACGAACGGGGCATCAATGTAGCGCTGCTTTATCAAAGGGGACTTTTTAAATTACTGTCCGGCCAAAGCTATTCGGTAACGAAAGCCCATAAAAGCAACCGCCCCACACGAGATATCCTTCATGTCAGCGGCTTACTTTTAAATAAAGACACGCTGGATGTATTTGTCGTTCACTTTCCGTCCCGTTCCGGCGGGGCTAAGGCGTCCGAGCCCTACCGTCTGTCAGCCGCACAAAGATTGAAGGAAGTAACAGACAGCCTGTTCCGGGTCCGCACTCACCCTCAAATAATCGTTATGGGAGACTTCAATGATTATCCCTGCAATAAGTCCGTACAAAAAATACTGAGAGCAGGAGTTCCGCCGATAGAAGCGGATTCTTCAGACACCCGCGCTCTCTACCATCTTTTAGCAAGAAAAAGCATTGCCGACAAACATTTCGGCAGTTATAAATATCAAGGAGAATGGGGACTGCTCGACCATATCATTCTTTCCGGCAACCTACTAATAACAGATTCTCCGTTATCTACCGCAGAAGCTAAAGCCGGCATATTCAGTGCTCCTTTTCTTCTGACTGAAGATAAGAAGTACGGAGACAGCCAGCCTTTCCGCACCTACTACGGTATGAAATATCAAGCGGGATATAGCGACCACCTTCCCGTATGGGCGGAGTTTACATTACGATATTAATCGGAATACTGATAGAGCTTCAAATCAAACTTACCCACCATCACCAGCAAGTGGTCGAAAATATCGGACTGAATACGTTCGTATTCCTTCCACACCTTATTACGCGAGAAGAAATAAACCTGAATGGGAACTCCATAGGTAGTAGGTTCCTTTTGGCTGATAATTAAATCCAAATCCTGATTTACAACCGGGAGACTGCATAGATACCTTTCAATATAGATACGATAAAGCTGTGCATTGGTAGGCACTTCCCCTTCGGCCGGCTGATAATCCGCCATTAAAGGAACATCCTTACGAATGGAATCCAGCATATCCGGAGTACAGAATTTCAAGGTAGTCATATCCAGATAAATATTCTTATTCACACGACGCCCGCCACTCTCCTGCATTCCGCGCCAGTTTTGGAAAGAGTTATTCACCAATGTATAAGGCGGTACGGTAGAAATCGTATTATCCCAATTCCGTATTTTCACCGTGTTCAAAGTAATTTCTTCCACAGTACCGTTGGCGGTATTATTAGGCAAGGCTATCCAGTCGCCGATGCGCAGCATATCATTGGCGGAGAGCTGTACCCCCGCCACAAATCCGAGAATACTGTCTTTGAATACCAGCATCAACACAGCCGCCGACGCCCCCAAACCCGCAAACAAAGTCATCGGGGATTTATTCACCAGCACCGCAATGATAATAATACCGCCGATAAAGAACAATAATACCTGCAGAACCTGCACAAAGCCTTTCATCGGACGATTCTTCTGTTTGTCCCTTGCATTGTACACATCCAGCATCACCAGCAGCAAACCATTGATAGTAAACAGTATTGCGGCGATGATATACACCGCACATATTTTTTGTGAGAACTCCAGGATTTCCTTCCCCCGCACAAAGGCCAGAGGTAATAAAAAATACACCAATATACCGGGCAGGATATGAATAAGATGATGCACTACCCTGCGCTTCATCAGCAGTGTATTCCACTGGTGGGGCGCACGCTTCGTATAATGCCTCATCCCTCCTACGAATATGGCCTGACACAGATAATCCAGCCCTATTGACACGCCTATCATCAATACGGCAATTATCGTTTCATCAAACATGTTCGCAAGTTTCGGGTCTACTCCCCAATCGATGAGGATTTTATTCATCCAGCTTCCTAAACTCATCATAAGTATCTGTTTTATTAGTCTATCGATAAAGATAACAAATCAAAAGGAAAGATGTTTATTTACTCTTTGCCCGGAAGAAGCTGGCATAAAAGAGACGCTACAACAAGGTTCGCATCAATGCGTAAACCAGAATGCCGAGCGTGGTAATCCCCCCTACCCAGATTGGAACATGGATATGCTTATAATGCTCTTGCCGCTTATATCGGCACAACCGGCTGAAAAGCCAGTAACAGAGAGAAGCGCCTACAAAACCGACAAAAGCGCCTACCAATAAATCACCCGGATAATGCACTCCCAGATAAGAACGGGAATAGCATGTCAACAACGCCCATAACATAATGAACCAGTTCAAGGAGCGGTTACGAAACAGATAGAACAAGAAGAAAGCCAGCCCGAACGTATTGGCGGCATGGCAGGATGGAAAACCGTATCGTCCGCCCCTATAACCGTTTACTATCTGTACGAACTCCGAGATAGGATTCTCCAGATTCGCCGGACGGGGTCTGCATACCAACGGACGGATAACAGTCGCTCCCATCTGGTCGGCAAAAGTTATCGTCAGCGCAATGGCCACGGCGCAGCCTATGGCCACCTTCCAGTGCAAGTTACGTACTATCACATAGAAAAGAGCTACATACAAGGGTACCCAAATCCACTTCCCGCTAAAGGCATACATGAAAAAGTCCGCCCATTCGGCACGCCATCCGTTGATAGCGAGCAACAGGTCGGTATCTATTTCCACCAACCCCGACAAAACATCTGCTAATATCATTCTATCTTTTGGCTATATCGTCATACAACTTCTGCAGATAAGCCTGTCCCAAAGAAAGGTTCTGTCCTTTCTTCGAGCCTTCATCCACGGCTATTGCATCCGCTTCATTATTAAATATCAATTGATTGTCCGGAGTCACAAAACCGAAAGCGTCCGGTACGGTGAAGAACGCGAAATGAGGAGAAGCCGGATTGAGCATGTCTTTACTGAACGTAAACTCGCCATGCGGCACCGACAACTGCGCCAATAAGGTAGCGGCAATATCCTGCTGGGAACCGTAAACATCGATACGCCTCGGTCCGCGTACCGCACCGCCCACCATTAACAAAGGAATCTGATACCTGTCTATTTCAAGATTGCCGATATGTTCGGGATAGGCTCCCAAATGGTCGGGCACAAGTACGATTACCGTATTCTTCCATTGCGGCAACTCACGGAATTGCTTCACAAAGTCACCGATACAGCTATCCGTATATGCAAAAGCATTCAAGCGTTCGTTCTCCAAACGGCTGTAAGGAACTTCAAACGGCTCGTGACTGCTGGAAGTTTGCAGCACACGGAAATGCGGTGCATCTTTCCTTGCCAAACCGCTATCGGCGGCTTCCATTTTCAAATCGTCCAGCAAACGGCGGAATACGAGATGGTCGTGCACCCCCCACTTGCTCAAACGCTCCGACACCGGAAAATCCTGATCGGCAACAATATCCTCAAAGCCGGACGACATCAGATAAGAACGCATATTGGTAAAGTCGGCATCACCGCCATAGTAGTATTTCGTTTTATACCCCGCATTCTTCAAACTGCCTGCAATGGCAGGGATAGACTGCGTTTTACGGGGATATTTCATTATGCTGGTAGTGGGTTGCGCCGGATAACCACTCAAGACGGCAACCAATCCGCGGTCGGTACGGAAACTGTTCGCGTAGAAATTCGTAAAGAGCACACCCTCTTGCGCCAGACTATCCAGCTGTACCGCAACATCCGGTTCTCCCCCAAGCGTTGTCATAAGCCGTGAAGAGAAGCTCTCCATGATAACAAACAGCACATCGGGATGCTTTACCGTGAACAATGAACGCAAAGAGTCCGGAGCCTGCCGGAGCGCATCCGCCGCGCTGTCTTTCTTCAAGACAGCAGGGTCTGCCAAACCGGAGAAAATACGGTCGGCCGCATCCGCTTCCATAAAACGGTATTGACTGCCGAAATCCTTTTGTTTGGAAAGGGATTCCATCAAACTGAAAGCCGGATTAATGGCAGCATGGTTCAAGCGTTGGTTAGTGCTGAAATACACCTTTCCCGTATTCATGGTGGAAACAGTGAAGCCGCCGCGAATCGGAATAAACAATAACCCGGTCAGCAGCAACAGCGCGCCCGACACCCTCAAACGCCGGTAAGGTATCTTCATGCGTCTGAACGCGCCTTTCCGCAACAGCACGATATAGAATATCCCATATAATACCGCCGCATAAACAACCATGGCAATAATTCCCCCGATTACCATCCAGACACTGACGCTTGCCACCGCATCTTTGGGCGAAGAAAAGAAATAAAACAAAGGAGTGGCGTCCAACCGGAATCCCCAGTATTCGTACAAGCCTAAATCGACGGTAAATATAATAGAGAGTAAAACGGAAACGAAGATAAAGTAACCGCACCATATACGGCGGAGAAGATTAGGCACAGCCCAAGCGGAACAGATAAAAAGCAATCCCGGAATAGCCGTCAGATAGCCTGCAAGCGACAAGTCCAGCGGCAGTCCGTGCCACATCACACCCAGCCATTCCGTCCACGAAACACCTTCGTACAACGGCCGGTAAAAGAGCATGAAAAACGGTTTTTGTAATGCGAATATGCAAACAAACAAGAAATATGTCTTGAGGAATCCTATAAGCCTTTCTTTCATCGGTGCTTTTTCTTAAACTGAATATATTCGGCAAAAATAAAGTTTTTTATTCTATTTCTCGCCAATATTGGTTAAGAAATACGTGAAAGATAGGCTTATAAGATTTTAAGAGTTATCCGTTTACACGTTTATAGTCTTCCAGAAACTTCTTTAATCCGGCATCCGTCAGCGGATGGTTCAGCAACCCTTTTATGGCGGAAAGCGGGCACGTAGCTACATCCGCCCCCACCTCTATGCACTGAATAATATGCGCCGTATGACGGATGGATGCCGCCAGTACCTGAGTGGTATAGCCATAATAGCGGTACATCTCCGCAATCTTACCCACCAGAGCGACACCGTCCTCACAGATGTCATCGAGACGGCCCACAAACGGCGACACGTAAGTAGCCCCGGCTTTTGCCGCCAGCAATGCCTGTCCTACGGAAAACACCAGCGTGCAGTTGGTACGAATGCCTTTTCCCGAGAAGTACTTAATGGCTTTTATGCCGTCCGCGATACAGGGCACTTTCACCACAATATGCGGATTGAGCGCGGCGAGCTCTTCACCTTCCTTAATCATACCTTCATAATCGGTGGCAATAACCTCCGCGCTGACGTCGCCCTGCACGATATTGCAGATATCCACGTAATGTTTGCGCTGGTTTTCCACTCCTTTGATACCTTCTTTCGCCATGAGCGAAGGGTTGGTAGTCACTCCGTCGAGTACGCCCATATCGTAGGCTTCCCGAATCTGGTCTAAATTTGCAGTGTCGATAAAGAATTTCATGATATAAATTGTTTAAGGATTGATTTCACAAATATAACGATTTACGGCATGGTTTGTTCTTTATCGGCGGGATATTTCAGCGGTTGCGTTTCAGGTACAGACGGTCGGTTATGGTGGCCGGCAGCTCGCTCTCGTAGTGGGTCACCATTATCATTGTCTTATCCCGGCGACGGCAAAAGGCTTCTATGATTTTCTTGACGCGACGGCGGTTATACGTATCCAGCCCATGCAGAGGTTCGTCGAGAATCAGCAGTTCGGGGTCTTTCACAAAGGCTCGCGCCAGCAGGGCAAGGCGTTGCTCGCCGCTGGAGAGTTGCAGGAAGGGTTTGTCCTTCAAATCGGCCACGCCGAAAATGTCCATCCACCACTCGCACACAGCCATTTGGTCGGCATGCGGACGTTTGTACAGGCCGATACTGTCGTGCAGCCCAGAAGCTACGATTTCAATGGCCGGCAAGTTTTTCAGGTAAGCGCGATGCATCTCCGGACTGACGTAGCCTATATGCTTCTTTATTTCCCAAATGCTCTCGCCCGTTCCCCGTTTACGGCCGAACAGACTGATGTCGCAGGCATAAGATTGAGGATTGTCCGCGCATACCAGACTGAGCAAAGTAGATTTGCCCGCTCCGTTCTCTCCGCTCAACGCCCACTTCTGCCCGCGCAGCACCGTCCAGTCAAGCTCTTTCAGAATCGTACGGTCGTCGTAGCGGATGCTGACTTTATTCAGCCGGACAACTTCGTCCGAAGTAAAGTTCGTGTTTTCGTAAGGAAGGTCGATAACGCGTTGCTGCAATTCGCTGAAAGAAACGGCATCGGCCTCGGCACGAATGGCGTCTTGCTCACGAAAAGCCTGCATATAAGCGGCACGCTCCATTTTCTTCCCCACCGCTTTATTGTCCACGGGGACTACATGGGTGATGAAAGACGGTATATCATCCAGCATGGAGAGCACCAGCACGATTTGCAGTGAGGCGAGTTGCGCCAGCTTCTCCAGAACCGTAAACAACAGGTCGCGTGTGGCGGCGTCCAGCCCGATGAAAGGATTGTCCATGATGAGGATGCGGGGAGCCGTAAGCAATGTTTTGGTCAACTGAAACTTACGGAGTTCGCCACTGGAAAGGAGAATGATTTTCTTATCGAGCATCGGTTCGATACGGAAAAGGTCGAATAGCTGTTGTTTGAGAGCCTCGTCCTTTACCTCGCCCAACAGTTCGCGCACCATTGGGGCATCTTCCTGGTCGTGGGCATTCCAGCGCTGCTGATAGTAGTAATTGGCATCGGCGGAACCGTAGGTATCGCGGAAAGCGATGTACTTGATATTGTCATAAGCGGTTTGCGTGACGGAGGGACGGAAATCATATGTCAGAGTACCGTCGCGCAAAGGGTATTTACCCGTAAGCAAATCCACCAACAGGCTTTTTCCTGCCCCGTTAGGGCCTACGACAGCGATATGTTCTCCGTCGAGAAAATCGAGAGTGACGGGTTGGGATAAACGGACAAGCGGATTGCGCGCTACGCCTCCCTCTATATATAAGGTATGTTGCTGCGTCATTTTAAATGGTTTTGTTTAGTTGACGCCGCAAAGGTACCAAGATTTTGGTTCTGTGGGAAGAATTCGGGTTCCAAAGTAGCGCAAAGCTTCCATATTTTCAATTCATCAACATCGGCCTTCACCTTCCACGCCCCTGTTTATGGGAAATAGCGGGTGAAGCCTGTTTTTTCACATCGCAACGCCTGAAGAAACCGCAACTACGTATCCGGACATTACCATACCGGCAAATCCGTCCCGCAGGACAAAAATATCCATCCCGTGAGACAAAAAAAATCATCCCGTAAGCCGGATAAATCCGTCTCACAGGATGAATAATTTCATCTCACGGGATGATTCCGTACGCGCACCCGCCAATATGATTCGCTACGGTTGATAATCTTTTTATCCTATGGAGATAATTTCGTTTGATACGATTGGAAACCGGATATCATCATTGATAGAAAATCATCGCCGACTGCGCCGGAACCGAAATCTCCGGTCCGTACATCGTGCCCAAACCTTGCTCACTGATAAATCCGTCTTTGCAAACCACCGTATATTTGCCTTCGGGCACTGATACCTTAGCCGTTTCCTTGCGTGCATTCAACACTACATAGATGTCTCCCCACGTATCGCCGCCGGCATGTCCCTTCAGCCTATAAGCTACCACATTGCTGCCTTCAACCGGTAAGAACTCCAGGTGCTCGCGCACCAAACCGGCATCTCCCAGACGGAAAGCCGGATGGTTCTTACGCAACTGAATCAATCCCTTATAATAGGCGAATACATCGGCATGCTCCGTCTTACGTTTCCAGTCGATGGCGTTGACTGAGTCCGGACTTTGGTAACTGTTATGCACCCCTTTCTTATCGCGCATCACTTCCTCGCCTGCATAGATAAAGGGTACTCCCTGTGAGGTAAATACCGCCGTTTGCGCCAGTTTGTCCAACCGGGTCAGTTCTTCGGGCGTAATACCGGGGACGCTGGCCTTCAGTCTGTCCACCAAACACATATCATCGTGGCAAGATACATAACTTATCATCTGCGTAGGTTGTTCCGCCCACGGAGCTTTACTGTAATTCACCTCTTCATTATTGACTTGCGGATGCTTGACAGCGCCTGCAATACCAAACTTGATACTCTCCTCTCCCCCCGGCAGTCCGGCAAGGAAAGCGCCCTGATGATTATCGTTGAACGGGCCGCGCAGCGCATCACGCATCTCATCGGAGAAAGCGGCGATGCCCGGCATCTTATATGTGTTGGCTTTCATCGCCAATGAGTCCTGAGGCAATTGGGGAGCCGACGCAGCCCAGCCCTCACCATAGATAAAGATGGTAGGGTCTGCCGCTGTCGCCGCCTTGCGTATTTCGTTCATGGTTTCAATATCATGAATTCCCATCAGGTCGAAGCGGAAGCCGTCGATATGATACTCGTTTATCCAGTGCAATACGGACTCTACCATATATTTGCGCATCATGGCGCGGTTACTCGCCGTTTCGTTGCCACATGCGGAAGCGTCCGCAAAACCGCCGTCCGGTGTCTGGCGATAGAAATATCCGGGAACGGTACGCTCGAAATTACTCTCGGCCGTGTTGAAAGTGTGGTTGTACACCACATCCAGCACTACACGGATACCTGCCTTATGCAAGGCCTGCACCATCTGCTTGAACTCGCGGATACGTACATCCGGTTTGTAAGGGTCGGTAGAGTACGAACCGTCGGGCACGTTGTAATTCTGCGGATCGTAACCCCAGTTGTATTTATTCTCATCCAGTTTGGACTCGTCCACGGAAGCATAATCATAGGAAGGCAGGATATGTACGTGCGTCACTCCCAGCTCTTTCAAGTGGTCGATGCCGGTTGCCAGTTTATCGGGGTTGACCGTTCCCGTTTCCGTCATCGCGAGGAACTTGCCTTTGTGGCGGATACCCGAAGACGGGTCTATGGAGAAGTCGCGATGGTGCACTTCGTAAATTATCACATCGGCAGGAGATGCCAACGGCGGACGTTTATCCTCCGCCCAGCCTTCCGGGTCGGTTTCCCGCATATCGATAACGGCCGCGCGCTTACCGTTTACACCCACTGCCTGTGCATTGATACCCGGGGTATCACCCAACCATTTACCGTCGATTTTTACATTGAAAGTGTAGAACTTGCCTTTCAAATCCTGCTCTACCTTAGCCGTCCACGTACCGTTTTCGGCAGGTGACATGGCAACCGTCTCGTAAGCGTGCCCGCCGTCTCCCGCATCATACAGCATCAAGCGCACTTCGTCCGCCGTAGGCGACCAGAGCGTAAACCGCGTAGCATCCGGAGCGTATTCCATTTCTGTCAGACTGCCCGTACGGACAGGATAAAGTTCGTATGAAGCATATTCTTTTTTTGAGGGGGCACAACTGACAACTGTTGTCGCCGCTACTCCGATAATGACAAGATCGTTTAGTTTCATGGTTGGTATTTTTAAATTAGGTATGAAGTATAAAGTAGTAAGTCTTAAAGCATGGGATCGGATTATCGTTTTACTTTGTCGGGATTCTTGGCTATAAAGTCTTTCCAGCCGTGATAGCCTTTCTCGACAACAGGGCGCCCCATTTGCAGGAAGTGGCAGTAAGCGGCGGCAAGGCCGTCGGTGGCGTCCATGAATACGGGCATGTCTTCTTTCGGAAAATGAAGCATGCGTTGCAGCATATCCGCCACTTGCTCTTTGGATGCCTGGCCGTTGCCCGTTATCGCCATTTTTATCTTCAAAGGAGCGTATTCGGTAATAGGAATGTCGCGGCTCAGAGCGGCGGCCATGGCTACTCCCTGCGCGCGTCCCAGCTTCAGCATCGATTGTACGTTTTTTCCAAAGAAAGGCGCTTCAATAGCAAGTTCGTCCGGCAGATAACTCTCGATGATGCCCAGCACCCGCTCATGGATGTGGCGAAGTTTCAGATAATGGTCGCCAAACTTACGAAGGTCTATGATACCCATGGCAATCATTTCGGGCTTTACTCCCGCTACCCTCAGCACCCCGTACCCCATAATGGTAGTACCGGGGTCGATGCCCAAAATAATTTTTTCCTTTACCGGTTGTATCACACTATCACCTCCATTAATGTAGGAAAACCGATTACTTTGTCTTTAAAGATTTTCTGCAATTCTTCATTCAGCTTCACGCCTTGTTCCTGATGCCAGCGATGCAGTATGGCAGAGTCTTCCACCTCGAATTGCACAGAGTAACAGACACTTCCCTCTTCAATATGGCTCAGTATCCGTGCTATGCGCGGGGCATGCAATGTACCGTGCTTCTCTACTTCGGGAAGGTAGAATTCATTCATCCAGGCAAGGAAGAATTTCTCCTGCCCTTCTTCCACGTGATAGGTCGTATTATATATCAGCATAATTTCTTTTTTCATTTTATTTCGCAAACATAGCAATTATTTCAGAATAATGCATTATATTTGCGCCATCAAAAAAGCAGATAGCTCTGCAAACGTTAGCAACGGGGCGTTAGCTCATCTGGCTAGAGCGCGACACTGGCAGTGTCGAGGTGATGAGTTCGAGTCTCATACGCTCCACAAAGGTTGACTTTTTACAGTCAACCTTTTTTCAAATTAGGCAGGAAGCAAGCCACCAATCCCAGCAAAGGCATAAATCCGCATACATTATAAACCGCCTCGATACCGTATGCGTCCGCCATACCGCCAAGTACAGCCGAAGCGATACCCGCAATGCCGAACGCAAACCCGAAGAACAAACCGGAAATCAGTCCCAGCTTATTGGGCAACAATTCCTGCGCATACAATAAGATGGCGGGGAAAGCGGAAGACAGCATAAACCCCACACAGAAGCTAAGAATAACCGTCCCCGCAAGTCCCACATGCGGCATCAGCAAACTAAACGGCGCCGTCCCGAGAATGGAAGCCCAGATAACATACTTGCGTCCCACCCTGTCGCCTACCGGTCCGCCTACCAAAGTACCTACGGCAGTGGCTACCAAAAAGACAAACAAGAATAACTGCGAATCCCGGATACTTACACCGAACTTATGAATGAGATAGAATGTATAGTAACTCGTCAGGCTCGCCATATAAATATATTTGGAAAAGATAAGAACCAATAGAACCCCAATGGCGAAAACCGTCATTCGGGAAGACAACGGACGTTCCACCGCCTTCTGCGTAAGCAACGGACGCCGCTTGATATGATTGAGATAAGAACGGTACCAGCGGGAAATGGACAGCATCACCAAAATAGCCGCCACCGCAAAAATCATGAACAGCGCAATGTGGTGTCTGCCATACGGAGCAACCAGCAGCGCCACCAGCAACGGCCCTAACGAACCTCCCAGATTACCGCCCACCTGAAAGAGCGACTGCGCCAACCCGCGCTTGCCTCCGGAAGCCAAAAAAGTAATGCGCGACGCTTCGGGATGCAATACGGAGGAACCGATGCCCACCACAAAAACAGAAGCCAAGAGCCAATACAGATTAGTGGCGAACGACAAATTCAGAATACCCGCCAGCGTAAAACACATTCCCAACGGCAACGACCAGGCAATGGGACGCTTATCGAAAATCAGCCCCATTATCGGCTGAAACACGGAAGCCGACATCTGATACACCAACGTTATCAGACCAATCTGTGCAAAACTCAATGACAAATCCTGCTTGAACAGAGGGTACACCGCCGTAATAACGGATTGAAGCAAATCATTCAGGCAATGCGAAGCGCTCAGCGCAATCAATATAGGGAAAGCGATTCTACGAACCGGCGGTCTTTGAGTTGATGTCATCCTAACTGTCATTTATTGAAATCGGGCGCAAAGGTACGTAAAGTATTCAAAGGACAGCCCGGGTTAATAAAAAATAATATGCAACGATTGAGAGCAAAACAATGATAAAATTGTATCTTTGCACCGTTTTATATAGTAAGGAATAAATAATAACAACGATATGATAGCTAAAATCAACGAGCTTCTGCAAGAAGTAGAAGCACTGAAAGCCGCTAACGCCGAGGAACTGGAAGCACTGCGCATCAAGTACCTCAGCAAGAAGGGAGCCATTAACGAACTGATGGCGGACTTCCGCAACGTACCCGCCGAACTTAAAAAAGAAGTCGGCATGCGTCTGAACGAACTTAAGAACAAAGCGCAGGAAAAGATAAGCGCTCTCAAAGAACAATTCGAAAGTCAAGACAACGGTTGCGACGACCTCGACCTTACCCGTTCGGCCTATCCCGTAAAATTGGGAACACGTCACCCGCTCAGCATCGTCAAGAATGAAATCATCGACATATTCGCCCGTATGGGATTCAACATCGCCGACGGTCCGGAAGTGGAAGACGACTGGCACGTATTCTCTTCCATGAACTTTGCCGAAGATCATCCGGCACGCGATATGCAGGATACTTTCTTCATCGAAAACAATACTGAAAATGTATCGCACAACATCATCCTGCGTACACATACATCCAGCGTACAAAGCCGTGTAATGGAAACGACCCAACCACCTATCCGGGTGCTTTGTCCGGGACGCGTATACCGCAACGAGGCTATCAGCTATCGCGCGCACGCATTCTTCCACCAAGTAGAAGCCTTGTTTATAGACCGTAACGTATCGTTCACCGACTTGAGACAAGCCCTGTTGCTCTTCGCCCAGGAAATGTTCGGCAAAGACACTAAGATTCGTCTCCGTCCTTCGTACTTCCCGTTTACGGAGCCAAGCGCCGAAATGGACATTAGCTGTAACATCTGCGGCGGCAAGGGATGTCCTTTCTGTAAAGGAACAGGCTGGGTTGAAATCTTGGGTTGCGGTATGGTCGACCCCAATGTGTTGGAGTTAAACGGCATTGACAGCAAAGTGTACAGCGGTTACGCTTTAGGTATGGGTATAGAACGTATCGCCAACCTGAAATACCGCGTAAACGACTTGCGCCTGTTCTCTGAAAACGATACCCGCTTCCTGAAAGAATTCGAAGCGGCTTATTAATATAGAACACTCTTATATTTCTATATTAAGCATAAGGTTGGGATGTGTCCGAACTGAAACTCGCTTACTTATTGATTTCTTTAATATCAGGCACGGATTACATGGAAAACACGGATTAATCAAAGGAAACCGTGAAAGCCGTGTAATCCGTGCCTAAAAGGATAGCCCTATTATCAATCTTATTAAATCTCCACCCAATGAAAGATAGGCTCGTAACTCCCGGCTATTGCTTTATTCTCGCAGCCAACTTTCTGCTGTACTTCGGCTTTTGGCTATTGATACCCGTATTGCCATTCTATCTATCCGAGATATTCAATGCGGGAAACTCTACCATCGGTATCATCCTCTCCTGCTATACGGTAGCCGCTTTGTGCATCCGTCCGTTCTCCGGCTATTTTTTGGACAGCTTTGCCCGTAAACCGCTGTATCTGTTGGCTTACTTCATCTTTATGACAATGTTTGCCGGATATATCATAGCCGGTTCACTGGTACTGTTCATTCTGTTCCGTATCATACACGGCGTATCATTCGGCATGGTGACTGTAGGCGGAAATACGGTAGTCATCGACATCATGCCCTCATCAAGGCGCGGAGAAGGGCTCGGATATTACGGGCTTTCCAACAATATAGCCATGGCGGTGGGGCCGATGTCCGGCTTGTTTCTGCACGATGCGGGCATGAGCTATACTACCATTTTCTGTTGCTCGCTGGGTTCCTGCATTGCCGGATTTATCTGCGCCTCATTGGTGAAGACACCATACAAACCGCCTGTCAAGCGCGAGCCGATTTCGCTCGACCGTTTTATCCTGCTGAAAGGCATTCCGGCGGGTATCAGCCTGCTTCTATTATCCATTCCTTACGGGATGACCACCAACTACGTGGCCATGTATGCCAAAGAAATCGGCATTAATGCAACCACCGGCTTTTTCTTTACTTTCATGGCGGTGGGCATGGCCATCTCCCGCATCTTTTCCGGTAAGATTGTGGACAAGGGAAAGATAACGCAAGTAATCTCGGCAGGACTATACATTGTAGTGTTCAGTTTCTTCCTGCTCTCGGCTTGCGTCTACATTATCAATTGGAACAGTATGGCATGCAGCATCATCTTCTTTGCCGTAGCATTACTGCTCGGAGTTGGTTTCGGCATCATGTTTCCGGCTTACAATACGCTGTTCGTGAATCTGGCCCCCAACAACCAGCGAGGTACGGCAACTTCCACCTACCTGACCTCATGGGATGTGGGAATAGGTATCGGTATGCTGACAGGCGGATATATCGCCGAGGTCAGCACTTTCGACAAGGCTTATCTTTTCGGAGCCTGCCTGACGATAATCTCCATGCTTTACTTCAATGGCAAGGTTACCCCTCATTATCATAAAAACAAATTACGATGAGAAAAAAAGAACGTTACGAAAAAATACTCGCCTGGTTCAGGGAAAACCGCCCCGTAGCGGAAACCGAGTTGCATTACGACAATCCGTATGAGCTATTGATTGCGGTAATCCTTTCCGCCCAATGCACGGACAAACGGGTAAACATGATAACTCCCCCACTATACCGGGACTTTCCTACTCCCGAAGCTCTTGCCGCCACCACCCCGGAAGTGGTATACGAATACATACGCAGCGTATCTTATCCCAACAATAAGGCCAAGCATCTTGTGGGCATGGCCAAAATGCTGGTGAAAGACTTTGACAGCCAAGTACCCGATACGCTGGAAGAGCTCGTAAAGCTGCCCGGTGTGGGACGTAAAACGGCCAATGTAATCCAGTCGGTTGTGTTCAACAAAGCCGCCATGGCGGTAGACACCCATGTATTCCGTGTCAGCCACCGTTTAGGATTAGTGTCCGACAAATGTACCACCCCGTTCAGCGTAGAGAAAGAGCTGGTCAAGCATATTCCGGAAGCGGAGATTCCCATTGCCCACCATTGGCTCATCCTGCATGGACGGTATGTATGTCAGGCGCGTACCCCTCAATGTGACAACTGCGGTTTGCAATTGATGTGCAAATATTACTGCCGGAAGTATAAAGTTAGCAAAGAGAGCAATGAAGGGGAAGAATAAATAATGATTTCATAGCGCAAAAAAGAAATAAATACTAACTTTGCCGTCACAAAAAGAAAATAGTAACACTTTTAAATAAAAATAGAGTATTATGACAATTGACCAATTTAACTTTGCCGGAAAAAAGGCATTCGTTCGCGTGGACTTCAATGTGCCCTTGGACGAAAACTTCAACATTACAGACGATACCCGTATGCGTGCCGCTCTTCCTACATTGAAGAAGATTTTGGCTGACGGCGGCAGTATTATCATCGGTTCTCACCTCGGCCGTCCGAAAGGCGCGACTGACAAGTTCTCTTTGAAGCACATTCTGAAACATTTGTCAGACCTGCTGGGTGTTGAAGTACAGTTTGCTAACGACTGCATGGGCGAAGAAGCCGCTGTTAAGGCTGCCGCTCTGCAACCGGGTGAAGTGCTGTTGCTCGAAAACCTCCGTTTCTATGCTGAAGAAGAAGGCAAACCGCGCGGTTTGGCTGAAGATGCGACAGACGAAGAAAAGAAAGCCGCCAAAGCCGCCGTTAAGGAGAGCCAGAAAGAATTTACCAAGAAATTGGCTTCTTACGCCGACTGCTATGTAAACGACGCGTTCGGTACCGCACACCGCGCACACGCTTCTACGGCATTGATCGCTAAATACTTCGACAAAGACAACAAGATGTTCGGCTACCTGATGGAAAAAGAAGTGAAAGCTGTGGACAAGGTGTTGAATGACATCAAACGTCCGTTCACCGCTATCATGGGTGGTTCTAAAGTATCTTCCAAAATCGAAATCATCGAAAACCTGCTGAATAAGGTAGACAACCTGATTATCACCGGCGGTATGACTTATACTTTCACCAAAGCCCAAGGCGGTAAAATCGGTCTTTCCATCTGTGAAGACGATAAGCTGGATTTGGCTCTCGAGTTGTTGAAGAAGGCAAAAGAGAAAGGTGTGAACCTCGTACTGGCTGTAGACGCCAAAATAGCCGACTCATTCTCCAATGACGCCAATACTCAGTTCTGCAAAGTAAACGAAATACCTGACGGTTGGGAAGGTCTGGATATAGGTCCTGAAACTGAAAAGATTTTCGCTGAAGTTATCAAGAACTCCAAGACTATCCTTTGGAACGGTCCCACAGGCGTATTCGAATTTGAGAACTTCACTCACGGTTCACGTTCGGTAGGTGAAGCTATCGTAGAAGCAACCAAGAACGGCGCATTCTCACTCGTAGGCGGTGGCGACTCCGTAGCTTGCGTTAACAAGTTCGGTTTGGCAAACGGTGTTTCTTACGTTTCTACCGGTGGCGGTGCATTGCTCGAGGCAATCGAAGGAAAAGTTCTTCCGGGTATCGCTGCTATCAACGAATAAAAAGAATCTCATTAATACAAAAGGCAGCTCTTTGAAAAAAGGGTTGCTTTTTTTTTAATTATATATCCGACACATGAAACGAATTCTACTATCCTGCTTTCTTCTTCTCTCCGTATATACACTAAGAGCCCAGGATGCGTGCCTGAATGATGTAGTGAATACACTGAAAGAACGTATCAGTCTGGCAGGCTATGCCCAAGTGGGATATACCTATGATGATGCCGGCGAAAAAGCCAGCAATACTTTCGACCTCAAACGGGTTATATTCATGGCACGCGGTAAGATTACCGACAAATGGTCGTGCTACTTCATGTACAGCTTCGCCAACACCGGAAAGATTCTGGAAGCCTATACGGAATATCAGTTTCTGCCCCAACTCACAGCCCGTATCGGGCAATTCAAAACGATGTACACCATTGAGAATCCCATGTCACCCTGTTTTGTCGAACTGATAAACTGTTATTCGCAGGCAGTCAACTATCTGGCAGGTATCAATGGCAGCGATCCCCTGTACGGTTCAAATAGCGGCCGTGATATGGGACTCCTTATTTACGGCGACCTTTTCAAGAAAAAGGTTAGTTATAACCTTGCCGTCATGAACGGACAAGGCATCAATCTGAAAGACAAGAATAATCACAAAGACATAGTAGGCAGCCTGATGGTTCATCCGCTCGACTGGCTGTCGGTAGGCGGTTCGTTCATCAAGGGCAAGGGATGCGCAGTAGCCGCATCTTCCGTCAATCCGGACATTGCTGCAGGCGACAGTTATGTACGTAACCGTTGGTCGGCAGGAGCTACCATCCAGACAAAACCCGTCAGCCTGCGTACCGAATATCTTGCCGGCAAGGACGGGCATATAAAAAGCGACGGATACTATGCCACCGCATCCGTACACGTGTTTCCCAAGTTCGACGTTATAGCATCTTACGACTACTTCAACAAAGACAAAGCGCAGGATTACAAACAAAGCAACTATGTAGCCGGTGTGCAATGGTGGTTCTATCCCAAATGCCGCTTGCAGGCGCAATATACTTATTGCGACCCTCACAAGGGAGAAAGCTCCAACCTGCTGCAAGCACAGTTGCAGGTTCGTTTCTGATTCTTTAACCCTCACCAAACATTTTGGCATTCTTTTTGTACATTTGTAGAGTATAATCACTTAATGAATACAATCTTATGAACGAGCAAGCCATACAAGAGCAATACCAACATATAGTCAGCTTACTGGAACAGAAACGTCTGAAAGAGGCGCAGATACAACTGGAGGCCTTTTTATGGAACTGTAACGATTGGACTCTTCGCAACCGTCTGGAACAGGCCAAAGTGTCCTACCAATACATGTTACAGTATATGCGCCAGGGCATAAACGATCCGGAACGGCAGAAACTATACCGGCAGCTTTTGGCAGAAACCCGGGAACTTGCCGAACAAGCGCGTATCAGCTTACTCGATGAAGTCTCTACGCATTATTACCATGCCCTGCACAAGAACAAAAGGAATATGGCAGCCGGCTACGGTATGTCTTCCTGGCTTAAAGTGCTGGAATCTTTTCCTGACGATATGGCGGTTTGCCAACTTATGCCGGACAATAAACAAAGTCTGGACAGCGCTTTGCAACGGCATGAAGAAACTGCCCAATATCTGTTTCTCACTACGTGGGGAAACAGCAGCTGGACGGCGGAAGAGGAACAGGAAGCCAGAATGTATCTGGAATCCGAGTTACTGCCGGTAAATGATTTGTGTTTATTTACGGGAGCCGTCCTACTCAGCTTAATGGAATGTTTCGACCCGCGTAAGTTCTCATGGCTGCTGGATGCTGCGACACACGCCGACACACAAGTCAGCCAGCGTGCTTTGGTGATTATCGCCATTGTACTGCACATACACCCCAACCGCCTGTGGTTATACCCCGAGTTGGAAGCCAGGCTATCGCTTCTCAATGAAGACGGCAGCTTCGGCAAACAGCTGAACCGGGTTTACATCCAACTGCTCCGCAGTCAGGAGACGGAGAAGATAGACAAGAAGATGCGTGAAGAAATCATCCCAGAGATGATGAAGAACGTAAGTATCATGCGTAACATGAAGTACGGCTTCGAAGAAAACATGGATGAAGACGACCGTAACCCGGATTGGGAAAAAGCATTCGAAGAATCCGGCTTGGGTGACAAGATACGTGAAATGAACGAACTGCAGCTGGAAGGCGCCGATGTATATATGAGCACATTCGCCCAGCTCAAGAGCTATCCGTTCTTCCAAAACCCGCACAACTGGTTCTATCCGTTCGATATGCAGCACTCCGGTATTATACGGGAATTCGGGCTGAAACCGACAGGAGACAATGCCATCCTATCGCTTATATTGCAATCAGGCTTTTTCTGCAATAGCGATAAGTACTCATTGTGCTTCACCATGGCGCATATCCCGCAGGCGCAACGTAATATGATGCTGAGCCAAATGACATCGCAAGACTTGAACGAATTAATGGACGAAAGCAAGTCGTCCGGCCTGAGACAATACGCACAGCGTCCGGATGTTATCAGCAACCAGTATATTCATGACTTATACCGTTTCTTCAAGCTCAGCCAGCGCCGTCATGAATTCCGCGATATTTTCAAAGAGGAAATAGCGTTGCACCGTATCCCTGCACTGAAAGATATTTTACGCAAACCGGAATTATTGGTTACCATAGCCGATTTTCATTTCCGCAAAGAGCATCCGGCAGAAGCTTTAGGCATCTATCAGGAAGTAATAGATATGAATTATGCCGATGCAGATATTTTCCAAAAGACCGGTTATTGCCTGCAAAAGGAGAAACGCTACAAAGAGGCCATCAGCGCTTACCGAAAAGCGGATGTGCTGAAGCCCGATCATATATGGACCATCCGCCACCTTGCCACTTGTTATCGCCAATTACGCGATTTTGCATCGGCGCTGGAATATTACAGAAAGGTAGAGGCAATGCAGCCCGAAAACAGAAACGTTACATTCTTCATCGGCAGTTGTCTCGCCGAACAGGAGCGTTACGAAGAAGCCTTGCAATGTTTCTTCAAGCTGGATCTCATGGAGAACGATTGCATCAAAGCATGGCGCGCCATAGGCTGGTGCTCATTTGTCAGTGGAAAATCCGAACAGGCCATGAGATATTATGAAAAGGTACTCGCCTTAAAACCTATTGCCACAGATTATCTTAATGCGGGGCATGTAGCGCTGCGACTGGGTAATATGGAAAAGGCCGCCGAATTATATGGGAAAGCCGCCTCGGAAAGCGGAAATCGGGAGACTTTCCTTGATATGTTCGACAAAGATAAAGAAACCCTTATCAAACTGGGTATCGACGAGAACGACATACCGCTAATAAGAGATTTGGTTTGACCAATACACATGGCATCCTCTATGTACCTTCACTAAAACTCATTACTGAAGGTACATAGCTCGCCTATCGGAGTAAAAAATAGGCAAAAGGGTGGATTTTCTATTCATATTACTTCTTCTTATTTTTCAATTGAAGGTATTTGCTTATTTTTGCTTTAGCTTTAAAGTAAATACCATGAAACGACTCTACATCCTACTCCTTTCACTACTTGTGACTGTTTCCGTCATTGCACAACCGGTGTGTCAGGTGAAACACTTTTCCGTTAATGACGGTCTTGCCCAAGGTAATGTTATGGGTATGTTGCAAGACCGAAACGGACTTATCTGGTTCAGTACATGGAATGGGCTGAGCAAGTATGACGGTTATACATTTAAAACTTATAAGACTTCCCAAGAAGACCGGTACGCATTCGGAAGTAACCGCATGGGTACTATCATGGAAAGCAAGTACGGAGATATCTGGTGTCCCACCTACGACGGGCAAGCCTGCCTGTTTGATGTAGAGACGGAAAAGTTCATCGATGTCTTGCAGCCGCTTGAATACGCCACCAAACACTCCAACCATGTCGTCCGTATCCAATCGCTCAAAAAAGGAGTAGCCTGGATTATTTGTGAAAACGGATATACATACAGAGCAGATGAACAGCTATGTAAAAAAGGAGAAGGCATTACCCTGTATTCGACATTCACTCAGAATTTGAAAGGAGAACATATATTCACCGTTTACCAGGACTCCGATGAAGACGAATGGATATTAACAAACAAAGGCGTTACCATCGTGGGAAGTAAAGCCGTAGATACAGACTTCCCATTCCAATATATCACGCAAATCAAGGAAAACATCTACCTTGTAGCCGATAAAGGCAAATTGGCTCAATACAACTTTCGTACAAAGAAACTTAAGTTTATAAACATTCCTTGTCCGCATAACAGAATCAACACTATCGCCGCATTGGGAACAGATACGCTGGCATTAGGTACGGATAATGGTTTGATACTGTTTTCCGCCCATGACAATATGTTCCGACAAATTGATATCCGTACTTCCACCCAACCCTCCAACTATGTGGAGCAGATATATCAAGACCGGCAAAAAGACGTTTGGGTATTTCCCCGCAATCCGGGTATTGTCCGTCTCCACCTCAACAGCAATGAAAAAGAACACCTGTTCACCCCTCAAAATGAGGTTATCAAACACGGACGTAACAGCCGTAAACTGATATTTGAGGACAAAACCGGTATTTTATGGGTATTGCCTACCGGCGGTAATCTCTCCTACTACGATCGAAAAGAAAAGAAGCTCAAGCCCTTACTTACAGATATCGACAATCCGAAATCCATATTCAGCCCGTTAGTCCGTTTTTATACTCTCGATACGCAGGGCAATTGCTGGCTGGCCACAGCACGTGGGATAGACCGGATAAGTTTTTTCCCGCAGAGTTATCAATTTAATCAAACCGACTATGAAGCGGAAACGCGTGCTTTTCTGCGAGACAGCCACAATCGTCTGTGGAGTGCATCCAAAGCGAGTTATATTCAAATATATGCTCCCGATGGCAGCTTGGAAGGTTACCTTTCCAACCAAGGTACCATTGTCAAGGAAAAACAAATCTTCCATAATGGAGTATACGCCATTATGGAAGACAAGGAAAAGAATATCTGGCTGGGCACCAAAGGAGCCGGCCTTTTCTTGCTCACCCCAAAAAGCTTGAATCAATATTCCATTACGCACTTCAAGCATCGTTCCGAGGACCCTTACAGTATAAGCGACAACAGCATATACTCGATTTTTCAAGACAGCCACAACCGCATCTGGATAGGTTGCTATGGTGGCGGATTGAATCTGTTTACCCCCGGAAGCAACGGTTCCCCCATATTTATCCACAGTAATAATGAGCTGAAGAATTACCCTACGGATTATGGCATGAAAGTACGCAACATCACAGAAGTATCCGGCGGAGTAATCTTAGTAGGCACCACGGACGGACTGCTCACCTTTTCCAATAAGTTCGAATTGCCGGAAGAAGTAAAATTCTATAGAAACTGCCACAAACTGGGCGACAAGAACAGCCTCATCACCAATGACATTATGCAAATCTATACAGACAAGCAAAAAGCGACGTATGTGGTTAGCTTTACAGGCGGCATCAGCAAAATTATTTCAACCCGGCTGCTTAGTGAAGAGATACGTTTCAAAAACTACGATAAAAGCAACGGACTGGCTTCCGACCTGACACTTTCGATGATAGAAGACACATACTCCCAATTATGGATTGTTTCCGAGATAGCTTTGTCCAAATTCGATACCGCCAAAGAAACCTTTGAGAACTATACGCTCGGTTCCACCTATCAGCAACAGTTTAACTTCTCGGAAGCCCTTCCGGTAATCAACGCCCGGCAACAAGTCGTGCTGGGAACCGACAAAGGCTTTCTGGAAATCACTCCCGGAAAGATGCGGAAAAGCGCTTATGTTCCTCCCATTGTATTCACCGGTTTCAAAATACAAGGACACCCGGCCTCCCATTCCATCAATAACCTGAAAGAATTGGAGCTAAAGGCATCGCAACGGAATGTCACTTTCCAGTTTGCAGCGCTCGACTACGTAAATCCCGACAACATACTTTACGCTTACCGCTTGCAGGGACTGGAGGATGAATGGAACGAAGCGGATAACAACCGCTCCGCAAGTTACATCAACCTGCCCGCAGGGAAATACCGCTTACAAATAAAGTCGACCAACAGTGACAGTGTATGGACAGATAATATCCGCACACTCTCCATCCATGTACTCCCCACATTCTGGGAAACATACTGGGCATGGCTGCTCTATTGTCTGCTGTTCATCCTGTTCACCGCAACTATTGTATACGTGCTGTTCTATATTTATCGCCTGCGTCATCGTGTAGATATGGAACAACAACTCGCCAATATCAAACTGCGCTTTTTCACCGATATATCTCACGAGCTACGTACCCCGCTGACCCTGATAGGCAGTCCGGTAGCTGAAGTTCTGGAGAATGAGCCCCTCTCTCCGACTGCCCGCGAGCACCTTACCCTGGTACGCCGGAACACGGAACGAATGCTCCGCCTTATGAACCAGATACTCGACTTCCGCAAGATTCAGAATCAAAAGATGAAACTATTGGTAGAAGAGACCGATTTGATTCCTCTCCTGCAAAAAGTGATGGATAGTTTCCGTCTTATCGCCAAAGAAAAGAACATAGACTATCAAATGAAGTCACCAATCGAATCCGTCTACGGTTGGGTAGACCGGGACAAATTCGAGAAGATATTCTTCAACCTGCTTTCCAACGCATTCAAATATACGCCGGAAGGCAAAGCCATTACAATAAAAGTGCTCCCCCACAATGAAACCATTGATATTGAGGTGGCGGACGAGGGTATCGGAATCGCCGCCGAAAAGCAGCGTACCCTTTTCCAACGCTTTGAAACGCTCGTAAAGCAGAATATCCTTCAACCGTCTTCCGGTATCGGCCTATCCTTAGTGAAAGAGATGGTAGAGATACATCACGGAACGATTCAAGTAGACAGTCAGCCCGGCATAGGCAGTCGTTTCACCGTGACTTTACCGTTACGAAAGCAAGTCTTTGAGGAAGACACGCAAGTGGAATTCATATTGAACGACATCCAGACCGCATCCGCCCCGACAGATGAAGAAACCAAAGGGCAGGAAGATACGGAAACCAAGGAAGAATTCGACAGCAATCTTTCCGAATGTCATTCCATACTGGTGGTGGAAGACAACAAAGAATTGAGAACATTCTTAAAGAACAGCTTGTCCGAACACTACACCGTCATCACCGCAGCCAACGGAAAAGAAGGTTTGCAACATGCCATCGACGACCTCCCCGACCTAATCATCAGCGATGTCATGATGCCCGTAATGGACGGCCTGGAAATGGTTAAACAAATCAAGGAGAACAGTGCCATCTGCCATATTCCCATCATCATATTATCAGCAAAAGCCTCACTCGACGATCGCATCGCCGGATTGGAGCAGGGTATAGACGATTACATCACCAAGCCTTTCAGCGCCACCTATCTGAAAACCCGTATCATAACATTGCTTCGCCAACGCAAATCATTACAGGAAATGTATATGGCACAATTAACCGACAGCAAAAACGCCTGCGTATCTTCCGGTCTCACCCCGTCGCAACCTCAGATTACTCCGTACGACGAGAAGTTCATGCAGAAAGTAATGGAGTTCATGGAAACGCAAATGGACAACAGCGAACTGACCATCGACGCCTTTGCCGAGCATTTAATGCTGAGCCGTACCATATTCTACCGGAAACTGAAATCCATAATCGGTCTTACCCCCGTGGATTTCATACGTGAAATCCGCATTAAGCGTGCCGTCCAGTTAATAGACAGCGGAGAGTACAACTTCTCGCAAATAGCCTACATGACCGGATTCAGCGATCCGAAGTATTTCAGCAAATGCTTTAAGAAAGTAATGGGAGTAACGCCAACCGAATACAAAGAGAAGAAAGATACGACTTTGTAAGAAGCCGCAGATACTGTCAATTAATCATGATACACAATACTTGGCTACCATACACGCTCGTAAACAATATGGCAGCCAAGTATCCCGCTAATCCCAAAGCAGCTATTCAAACACAAAATTCTTAATAGCCAACTCCTTATCAGAGTTTCTGAATATAAAATAAAGCTTTTCTTTCTTCTTCAACTTCCGTACCTGAAAACTTTGCTTATCCCATTGTCCGTTTGTAGACCGAATCGGGCACAAGGCCATCAAATCTCCCTGTAAAGAACCTTTCCTTATTTCAAGTACGGCGTCAGAGTTTACAGCTTTCAACTCCAATGTAACCCTTGTCGGACGCTTCTTAAAGGTCAGATTATTGAAAACCAACCAATCGTTATTCTTTATATTGGTAATAAACTGCATGGGGCGTTTGCCGACAGGGCGGATTAGTTCCATACCTTCCCGTTCATCATACTGTGAAAAATCCACTTCCGCAAAAGCATTGTAATGATTGCCCCGATGTGTACTTTCCAACTCAAAATAATCAAAATCGGCATAACCGCAAAGATTACCTTTTATCACATTATAACAACACAAAGCATGACGTATTCCTAAAAAACCCCAGAAATTAGATACGCCTTCCGGACCAAAACGGTGATACTTACGTCCATCCAAACTATAATGGAAACGAGTAGCTCCTTCTTTGGTAGTTTCCGTCCGTAAATAAATCTTAGCAATATCCCCCAGCTCAAGACTATCGACCACCTCTTCACCGGCATCTCTATAAGATTGCCTCATCTCCAACCAGAAACGTCCCTTTTTCTTTCGGATGCCGAACTGATACATCATCCGCCCCATAATTCCGTTTCCCGCAAAATCGCCTTCTTGCAATCCAGCCGGTTCCAGCAGGACAGTCCCGTTACTATAAGGTCCGGTTACTTTTTGAGTCAGAGAATTACGCGCCCAGTAAAATCCGCGGGCATACCGGGCATATATTCTGAAATATCCCGGACGGTCCTTCAAACTCCATTTTTCCTTATGCGGCACATGATTAAACTCCCATATTTGCGCCAATTCCGATTCCGTAAAATCATCAGAGTGTTGAGGATACTTCATTTTATGCTTCCCCCGGATTGCCGGTTTCCTATAAGTCACCACACCTTTTCCGGGTTTACCCTCCGGCCCTACCACCGGCCAATCATTTTCCCATTTCATGGGATAAAGCATCAAACATCTTCCCATATAGTCACGATCCTGAAACGTATATGCCCAAGACTCGCCTTCGGCTGTTTCCACATAACCGCCTTGGTGCACGCCCGCTCCTGCATAATTAATATCATCCTCAATCAGCACTTTTGTTTCATAAGGCCCGTAAAGATTCCGGGAACGGCTAATCATCTGTACACCGTCGTATCCCAATGCGGGATTAAACACGTAGTACCATCCGTCTCTCTTATATGTATGACATCCTTCAAACAGGTGCCCGTATCCTTCGGGAGCAGTAATGATAAGCGTTCCTTTATCATCGGGATCGAGCACTCCGGTTCCATCATCTTTCAACCGTGTCAAATAAATCTTTCCTTTTCCATGAGTAACATACTTCTTTCCGTCGTCATCTATAAAAAAGCCCGGATCATAAAGCCTCTTGTCAAATTTGTGCATTTCATAAGGCCCTTCGGCTTTTCGACTCTTAAACATCACAAAACCGTCATCCGCGATATTGACGCCTATATAATAAGTGCCGTCATGATATCTGATGGTAGGCGCCCAACACAAACGGCTATATGCAGTCATTTCATTTTCCATCCTGTATTGCGGACGAAATGTGATGCTATCATACGCATGCCCTATTATTTCCCAATTAATCAAGTCCTCCGAATGACAAATCGGGATTCCCGGCATTCCTACAAAAGATGAGCTGACCATATAATAATCCTTTCCCACACGAATGATGTCAGGGTCAGGATAATCGGCATTAATTACCGGATTCGTATAAGTACCGTCACCATTGTCCGAAGACAGAAGCGCGTGTTTCTGTATGGAACAAGCCTGCAACAACACAAACGTGCAAACAACCAACAGAAACCTGAAAAATAGAGATAGCTTTGAATAGTACATAAAATCGCATTTAATGAATTAACAAATATGCCAAACTGTTTGGCCATGCAATGTTAGGCAGTTTCCCACATTTTCTGTCGTAATTATAAGTATAAAAAGAGGAAAATATTTATATTCGGTCCGATTTCTTACTTTTTTATATACCAAAGAAGCATGCTGATAAAAAAGAACTCCCTTTCGACCGGATATTACCCGACCAAAAGACGGAAAGTGCCTACTATTGCAGTCGTTAATATAGAATACCATAAAAAACTGTCAAGATGAAAAAGCAATGGATTATCGTCTGCCTTTCCGGTATGTTAACGGCAAGCGTGCAGGCGCAACAATCAAACTATGTCTCCGAGGTATGGGTTGCCGACCAAGGAAACGGAACTTACAAGAATCCCGTTCTCTTTGCAGACTACTCCGACCCGGATGTATGTCGTGCAGGCGACGACTTCTACCTGACTTCATCCAGCTTCGGCTGTCTGCCGGGATTGCAGATTCTTCACTCCAAAGACCTCGTAAACTGGTCTATCATCAGCGCCGCCGTGCCTACCGTGCTGCCTCCCGTTACAACACCCGAACGTCCGGAACACGGCAACCGCGTATGGGCTCCCAGCATCCGGCATCACAACGGTGAGTTCTACATATTCTGGGGAGATCCCGATCAAGGAATATTCATGGTGAAATCCGCTAAAGCGAAAGGCCCGTGGAGCGAACCTGTACTGGTGAAAGAGATTAAAGGCATTATCGACACGTGTCCGCTTTGGGATGAGGACGGCAAAGTATATCTGGCGCATGCATACGCCGGCAGCCGCGCCGGGCTGAAAAGCGTAATCTCCGTATGCGAACTGAATGCCGGCGCAACGAAAGCAATCGGCCCGTCACGTATCATTTTCGACGGCCACGAAGCCCACCAGACATGCGAAGGCCCGAAACTCTACAAGAAAGACGGCTATTACTACATATTCCTCCCTGCCGGAGGAGTAGCAACCGGCTGGCAGGTGGTGCTTCGCTCCAAGAACATTTACGGCCCTTACGAAAGCCGCACCGTGCTTGCACAAGGCAACACCCCTGTCAACGGGCCTCACCAGGGCGGATGGGTGGATACTCCTACCGGCGAGGACTGGTTCATGCACTTTCAGGATGTAGGCGCCTACGGACGGGTGGTACATTTGCAACCTATGAAATGGATAGACGGATGGCCCGTAATAGGCACGGATAAAGACAATGACGGATGCGGCGAACCCGTGCTGACTTACCGCAAGCCCGATGTAGGAGGAACATATCCGACCTGTACCCCGCAGGAAAGCGACGAGTTCGACGGATATACCCTCTCCCCCCAATGGCAATGGCATGCCAACATCAACGACAAATGGGCCTATTATGCCGGCGACCGGAGCATGGTACGTCTTTACTCGCATCCCGTGACGGAAGATTACAAAAACCTATGGGATGTACCCAATCTGCTGTTGCAGAAAACCCCGGCGGACAATTTTACGGCAACCATGAAACTGACATTCAGCCCCAATCCCAAATACAAGGGAGAGCGCACCGGGCTGGTTGTCATGGGTATGGACTATGCCGGACTAATCATGGAAAATACGGAGCAAGGCCTTATGCTTTCGCAAGTCACTTGCCGGAAAGCGGATAAAGGAACAGCCGAAAAAGCAAACGGTAGTATTTCCCTGAACAATCCCACCGTATATCTGCGTGTCAAGTTCAGCGCCGACGGTGAGAAAGTGAAAAAGACAGACGACCTGCTTGTACTCTGCCAATTCAGTTACAGCCTCGACGGCAAGAAATTCCGACCGCTCGGAGAGACGTTTCAAGCCAGAGAGGGTAAATGGATAGGCGCCAAAGTAGGCATGTTCTGCACGCGTCCCGCCATTCGCGCCAATGACGGCGGCTGGGCCGATGTCGACTGGTTCCGCATCACAAAGAAATAGTCACCTTAATCAAAATATCATTTTAAGAAACAAATATCCCTATTATAACTTATGAGAAACAGAATCACATACTTACTCGCCTGTCTCGTCGTTTCGAGCGGCAGCCTTGCGCAATCTATCTACAAGGACAACAGTTACAGCCCGGCAGAGCGTGCGGAAGATTTGGTAAAGCAACTTACATTGGAAGAAAAAGTCGCCTTGATGATGGATAATTCCAAGCCGGTAGAGCGGCTGGGCATCAAGCCGTACAACTGGTGGAACGAGGCCTTGCACGGAGTGGCCCGCAGCGGTTGGGCAACCGTATTTCCGCAACCCATCGGCATGGCGGCTTCATTCTCTCCCGAAGCCCTGCACACCGCTTTCGTCGCCGTATCCGATGAAGCCCGCGCCAAGAATGCCGCATATTCCGCGGAAGGAAGCTACAAACGCTATCAGGGATTGACAATCTGGACTCCCACCGTCAATATCTATCGTGACCCTCGCTGGGGACGCGGCATAGAAACCTATGGAGAAGACCCGTATCTGGCAAGCGTAATGGGTGTCAGCGTTGTGAAAGGCCTGCAATGCCTGGACGAAAACGAGAAGTATGACAAAGTACACGCTTGCGCCAAACATTTTGCCGTACATTCCGGCCCCGAATGGAACCGCCACAGTTTCAATGCGGAGAACATCAGTCCGCGCGACCTGTATGAAACCTATCTCCCGCCTTTTGAAGCCTTGGTAAAAGAAGGAAAAGTAAAAGAAGTGATGTGTGCCTACAACCGCTTTGAGGGTGAACCGTGTTGCGGCAGTAACCGGCTGCTGAACCATATACTCCGCCGGGAATGGGGTTACGACGGCATCGTCGTATCGGATTGCAGCGCCATCAGCGACTTCCACAACGACAAAGGACACAAGACCCATGCCGATGCGGCATCCGCCTCTTCCGCCGCCGTCTTGAGCGGAACAGACCTGGAGTGCGGTTCCAATTACCGTTCGCTGACGGAAGGAGTAAAGAAAGGCTTCATCGATGAAGCGGATATCGACCGTTCCGTAAAGCGTCTTCTGCAAGCACGTTTTGAATTAGGCGAGATGGACGAGTCGGACCAGGTGAAATGGGCGCAGATACCCTACTCGGTCGTTTGTTCCGACAAGCACGACTCGTTATCGCTGGACATGGCACGCAAATCCATGACACTGCTCCTGAACAAGAACAATGCACTGCCTCTCGAACGAGGCGGAACGACTATCGCGGTAATGGGGCCTAATGCCAATGACTCAGTAATGCAGTGGGGCAATTACAACGGTCTCCCCAAACGTACCATAACCATTTTGGACGGTATCCGCTCGGCCATGGGCAAGGATGACAAACTCATCTACGAACAAGGATGTTCATGGGTGGAACGCACACTGATACGCAGCGTATTCAACCAATGTAAATCCAAGGAAGGCGCCGGTTTCAGCGCCCGCTACTGGAACAACACAGAGTTTAAAGGCGCACCCGCAGCCACTTCTCGACTGACTACCCCGTTCCGTCTCTGTACTTCCGGAGCCACTGTTTTCGCTCCGGGCGTAAACCTGACCGACTTCTCCGCCACGTATCAAAGCGTATTCACCCCTCAGGAGACGGGAGAAGTAGTCTTCGACTTCTATTGCTACGGTTCCGTCAAACTGCTGGTGGACGGCAAAGAGATAGGCAGCTTCACAAACAAACACGGCAGCCGTCCGCGCGCCTACGGAATGCACGTGGATGCCGGAAAATCGTATGATATCGAAATCAAATTCCAATACTTCTCCAGCGATGCCCAGCTCAACTTCGATTTGGGCTTTAAAGAAGAAGCGGACATACAGCGTTTGGTAGCAAAGGTGAAAGACGCCGACGTCGTAATCTTTGCAGGCGGCATCTCCCCTCAACTGGAAGGCGAGGAAATGGGTGTGAAGCTGCCCGGCTTCAGAGGTGGCGACCGTACGGACATCGAGCTGCCTGCCGTTCAGCGGGAAATGATTAAGGCGCTTCATGACGCGGGAAAGAAAGTGATTTTCGTCAACTGTTCGGGCTCGCCCATTGCCATGGAACCGGAAACGGAATACTGCCAGGCCATACTGCAAGCATGGTATCCGGGACAATCGGGCGGTAAAGCCGTTGCCGAAGTGCTGTTCGGCGATTACAACCCCGCAGGACGGCTGCCGGCAACATTCTACCGCAATCTTGCCCAGTTACCGGACTTCGAGGATTATAATATGGCAGGACACACCTATCGTTTCTTTAACGGCGAACCGCTCTTCCCCTTCGGCTACGGTTTGAGTTATACGACGTTCAAATACGGCAAAATACAACTGAAATCATCCGCCCAAACAGGTGAAACCGTAAAAATCACCGTACCGGTGACCAACACAGGCAGCCGCAACGGCGAAGAAGTAGTGCAGGTGTACCTCAAAAAGCAAGGTGAAACTGACGGGCCTGTCAAGACTTTACGCGCCTTTAAACGCGTGTATATCCCCGCAGGAAAGACCGTGAAAGTCGAATTGGAGTTAACGCCCAAACAATTGGAATGGTGGGACAGCGCCACCAATACGATGCGTACCATGCCCAATACATTCGATGTGATGGTAGGTGGAAGTTCCAAAGACTGCGATTTACAGAAGAATACGCTGAAACTGCTATAAAAGGACGGCCGTAAGGCTTATAAATCAATACAGCCATACCGCCTGCCATCGGCGGTTCCCATATAAGAAGCCGGGAGTCTTATCCAAAGAGACTCCCGGCTTCTCCATGTAGCAACGAAAGTGCCGGCACGTGGTACAGAAAGTACCGGCACATGGTACACTTGGTACCAACGGTTGGAACTTCAGATACCAACGGTTGGTACACCTACTACCAAAGGCAGGTACTTCGAATACCAACGGTTGGTACTTGATGTTTCAACCGTTGGTATTTCCGGTAATATCAGGGAGAAAACTTATCAGTACCGTATGCAAGGACGGAATGTATCAGGGAACGTACAGGAAAGCCTAAATAAATAGGGGATAAACCAACCGCGGAATGCTGAAGTTCGGTTTATCCCCTTACTGCGTAGGAATATTAATCAATCAAAGAAATACGGACAAGTTTAATTCTGTGTCAACAATCTCTTTTCCGATATCTTATCATACTCTTTACCATCGATGGTAATATTCGTGGTGTTTTCCACTTGCAGATAAGTATTGTCGGCGGTTTCTATCTCGATATTTTCCAAAGTGACGCCGGCCACCTTATTGATGAAAGCTCCTTTCTGCGCGTCGGTTATCCGCATGTTTCTGACGGAAAAGTTCTCGATAGGCATTTCCGGCAGTCCGTTCAGGAACATGGCACGTCCTGCGCCTTTGCAGGAAATATTGGAGATATGGATATTCTTGAAAGAAGGAGTTTCCTCGGTCACTGCGGGCACAGGAGCGCCGGGAGCATCTTTCACGGCATAGTACAGGTCGGCTATCAGGGCATCGCCCGGAATGTTTATCATATTGATATTATCCACATAGACGTTTTCCACTACTCCGCCACGGCCGCGCGTACTCTTAAAGCGCAGTCCCACGTCCGTACCGATGAATGTACAGTCTGCCACATATACATTCCTGACACCGCCGGACATTTCACTGCCTACTACGAACCCGCCGTGTCCATGCAGCACTGTGTTGTTCTTTACCAGCACATTCTCGCAAGGTTCTCCGCGGCGACGGCCGTCGGCATCCTTACCCGACTTTATGCAGATAGCATCGTCACCTGCGTCGAACAGGCTGTTTGTCACCACTACATTCTTACATGACTCCACATCGAGCGCATCACCATTCTGCGAGTACCAGGGATTGAATACTTTGACGCCGTTCAAAGTCAGGTCTTCGCAAGAGAGCGGATGCAAGCACCAGCTCGGTGAATTGCGGAACGTAACGCCTTCCAGCAACACTCGTTTGCTTTTGACAATACTAAGCAGTACAGGGCGCAACCAACGCTTCATGCCTTCCCACTCACTATCCGATATTTCTCTTTTTTCTTTGCTTCCGGTCAGAATAGAAGCTTTCAGAGCCCCTTCATTAGGATACCATACCTTACCGGACTCATCTACCACTCCACCCGACTTGAGCAAGGATTTCCATTGACCGTCGGTCATTTTATTACGTTTCACCGGTCGCCAGCTATCGCCCGAACCGTCGAGTACTCCATAGCCTGTAATGGCTATGTTCTCCGCATTCATCGCCGAAATAGGCGACTGGCAACGAAGCATATCCAAACCCTCGAACGAGGTACGCACCAACGGATATAAATCGGCATCACCGCTGAAAAGCACAAGGGCGTTCTTTTCGACATGCAGGTTGACATTGTTCTGCAGTACGACAGGGCCTGTGAGCCACAGGCCTTCGGGAATAACCACCTTTCCCCCGCCTTTCTCGCTTACTGCCTTAATGGCATTGTTGATGGCTTCGGTATTCAGTGTCTCACCGTCCGCTTTTGCACCGAAATCACGAATATCCACTTGATAGTCGGGAAAGGACGGACGTTGTACAACGGGCATATCAAAGGGAAGAGCTTCGTAGAGGTCTTCAATATATGTATCGTTGTGTTGTTCTGTCGAGGTACTTTGGCAAGCGCAAAGCATCCCTAAGATGACGGGCACGAAGCCCGTCATTTTCAGTAAGTTGTTCATATTTGTTATAAAGCTTTTAATTAGTATGCCGTATGGTTACTTTACTCTTGAAACCATGAAGTGTCTGCATTACCGCCCCAACTCATTATTTGTTTCCGGCTACCGAAATTCTGTTCAAACTGTTCATCGGTAAGATTCAGTACAGTGGCTCTCACCGCATTAGGAATAAGATTATAGAATTCGGCACCCGATTCATTCGTACAACCATACATCTTACAACCTTCGGTAACAGTAGGTTGATTGGGAACCAGCGGTTTATTTTCTCCAACGAAATTCTGTCCGTACGTATCGGCAAACGTACAATTCAAGAAGGTAAGATTATCAGGTTCAAACTGATAGATTAGTGTAGATTGATAACCTGCCCCTACTGTAAATCTGCAACGGTCGAATACATAACCCAGATAATCTTTCGTAACACGAGCCTGCATCACAGCACGGGTACCGGTAGGTGCATGCAGTTCACAATCTTCAAATAATACGACTTTACCCGATCCCCAAATGAAGTCCGTACCACCCGCAATGTAGCAGTTGTAAAACCAGTTGTATCCACCGCCGGGAAGCAACGTATCCTGATAACTCAGAATCCGGCAATTAAGAAGTGCCGCCGACTTATTGTCGATGAAAAGAGCCTCTGCCTGTCCGTTTTTACCCAATGTCCAGCCATAAGCATTCTCGATAGTCAGGTTTTCAAAACGGATGTGTTCGGAGTTCCCTTGAAGTATCACAACCGAGCGACCGCCGGAAGAAGGCACAACAGTACCTGTCGGTGCAAACTGGTCAATATTCGTACCGCCACCGATACCACCGTTTATATCATTACTATTGTCATACTGAATATTGACCGCCGTATTGTCATTCGGATTACCTTTGATGGTAATATTACTCTGATCACGCAGATAAATCATCTCTTGATAAATACCATCATCCATTTGGAATATCTTTTGTGCATTCAAATCAATGTTAACGGCACAATAGTCAATGGCTCCTTGCAATGTATAGAAATGAGCATTCATATCGGCATGACTTATCTTCAGTTGATATTCCGGACCGTGGATAACGGGCGCAGCTTTGGTTTTGAATGTCCATGCACGACCATAGATACCTGCAAAGTCTTCCTGAACAATAGCGTTTTTATCAATTACAACGTAATATTCCGTATCAAAGTCCAGACGTTGCTGGTGAGGCTTGATGATAAAATCGTTTCCTTCCACCCGCGCCGGATAATAATTTACGACACGGCGGCTGACAGAAGAGCCTTGGGGCGTTACGCCAATAATATCCATCCAAGTATTGAGCAATGTTTCTCCATCTTTAATGGATACCCGGCCTTCTCCCATATTAATCTCATCCACCATCTTATGGTCGCTCTTACGGTAAATACGGATATATCCACTCTCCCCTAATCCAGGTGCCACACCTTCGAAAGAAATCTTCAATTCGGTATCGGCAAATGCATCGGTCGCTTCATTGGCAGGGAAAAGATTATATCCGGCAGGCTTATGTCCGTCAGCCGTACCTTCTTCTTTGCTTCCATCATCCCAAGGAGCGGAGCTATTACCGGCATCTACATCTTCCAACCGTCCTACAATAATATCGGCAGTAGGATCAATGTATATCCCAAATGTATATTGAGAACCCGGATTGAACTTGGGCAAACTGATGTCGAGGTCGGCAAATACCCATTCACGTGTTCTGCCATCCAGCACAAAAGATACTTTATAGGCATTACTTAATGCAGTAGGCAGAATAATAGCTTCCCGATAGTCCGTGGCAGTATTCACATAGGGAGCGATATCCGAAACGGCAGCCTCGTCCGTAGTCAATACTCCTGTCTGCACGTTGAATGAAGCCGAAACGGGCATTCCCTGTATCTTTACATCACTTACTGTCAAAGGTCTTTTCTCCATATCCATGAACTTCAGTACCACTTTGGAAAGGCGGTGAGTAAACTTCAACGCGATATCAGTATCACTCTCTTTATCATAAACATACGGTTCGGCCGTAGTACCGTAAAGCAAATCGCAGGCTGTACTTCCATTGCTTTGGTCGGCTATTGCCACAGGATAATTGAAGTCCTGTATATCCGCATTGTACGGATAATAGGCTACGAACTTCACCGGAGTACCGTCATCCTGCACCGTAAGCGGCGTTTCCGAAGTAAAAGCCACCGATTGTCCGGCCTCTGTGCAGACATAAGGCGTATTGACGGCTTCCGATACAAGTTCGGAAGTTTCCGCATTCAATACGTAGGTTCCAATCTTATCCCCGTTTGTCCAGGACGTTCCGTCCTGTGTAATGCGGGTTGTAAATCCTGTCAAATCTATACCGAACGTAATCGCTCCGGAATTAAGGGCAGGATTACTACCCGTCTCCTGCTCGTCATCCGAGCAGGAGAGGCATAGTAGGCCTAAAAGGGGATATAATAAGGTATGAAATAGTCTCATGATTTTTATATTCTAAATAATATTACGATAGAAGCAAATGTTATTCTACTGACTTGTACCAACGCGGGTCGCCGACTTTGGCATCAATCAAAAGCGTAAAATCTCCGTTGGCTGCATCCTGCATCAGTTCGGACATCTGATAATCCGTATTGAAGTTAACATTTTTAAATCCTCCCGTAGCAACTACATCCGTACCATCATTCTTTGCTGCATAGTTGCCTTCCCCTGTGGATGCGGTGGTATTATAAGAAAGATTATCGTGTGAAGGGTCTATCAAAGCAGACACATTGTTTTCGTAGGTTATAACACAGCCATTACTCGTTCCCTGAATAGGTGTCTTATCCAAACTTACCAAAGTACAGTGCTGTACAATAATGGTCGGATTGGGAGCCGTTCCATAAGTATGCGGATGAATAGCCTGTCCTGACATTTTATAGAAAGTCGAATTGGTCAATACTAATTCTTTCGAGCGATATTCTTCAAAGACAGCCGTCATATCGTGCATATAGCAATCGTCTACGATAAAAGAGGCCAAAGCGTTTCTGTCAGCATCATATTCCGTATTACCATTCCAATTACAGAGATGCTTCATTCCGCTAAGCTCGCATTTCTTAACTTCAATGACTGCATCTGCCGCAAACTGATTGGCAAGATTATCATCTGCGGCATTGCTCAATAGAGAAGTATTCTTATCACCCGTTATTTTCAGATTATTCAGAGCCAATCTTTGAAGACCTGTATTTATAATACTTTTCATCGCAACTTCCACCTGTTCTTCTCCGTCGCCCAACAACATCAGTTCCGTTACTTCGGCCGGTACGACAAGGTTCTCGCTAAAACTATAAGACGCGTCAGCCGCAAACAGCAAAGCAATCTTACCCGAAGCATTATTCAATACAGCAGTCAAATCCGTAGCCTCATTCACCGGAACCGTCGCATATCCGCTTGGTATTGCCGGATTGGTTTCGGTAGCATCACCATCTTCTCCCTCGCCCGGTTTCCAACCTTCCGTACTTCCATTACCCCCCGAAACCAAGTTACCAGACATATCTTTCAGATTAATATTAAATGTATACTCATAACCCGGATCAAACTTTGTCACTTTACTGGTTGACGGCACCATATACTGGAATCTTTCACCATTAGCATCAATAGTAACCGACATTACTTGCGCCAAACTTCCGGCAGGCAGCATTACACCTACGAAAGACTTATCCGACAATTTATGTAATGTTATCGCTTGCGGCATATCCTCTATGGCTAACTCACCTTTAAGAAGGTCGAATCTCGCAGTAGAATTCAACCCGTTGACTTTGACACTCTCTACTTTAACATCATCATTGTTTATATTGACATACAACAAAGCCAACTGGTGATGAAAGGTCAATGACAGTCCTTTACTCAACAAATCACCCGTACTCATGTCACCGGTTGACGCCCACATCAAATCATGTGCGGAAATACCTGCCGACTGGTCTGCAATATCTACATTATAAATGCCTGCACCCGCATCAACTTTACCCGCATCAGCAGAAGAGTACGGATAATACGCCATAAAGTAACAAGGTTGATCGTAAATACCGATACCACCGTCATCAGCCACAAAATTTGTGGTAGCTGATGTTTCTTGTAAATCTGCGTTATATTGTATATTCATGGCAGAGTTTCGAATATTATCAGTTTCCGCATCCAACATATACACTCCAATGGCATCCCCTTGCTCCCACTTACTATCCAAACTGACACGTGTAGCAAAACGATCGGTACCGGATTGTATGGTTTCCAACTTTTTTTCACCCAAAGCATTGGAAGCCAATTCGTCCACCTCGCTGCATGCAGCCGCCAATGTGGAAGCGGCCGCTGCAAAGAATAAGTATCTAAGTTTCATACTATTAAATTATTAAGTTTGTAATTTCTATTGTTTCTTCCATTAATTTCTATTACTTATCTCATTTTTTATCAAGGCAACCAGCGCGTATCACCTGCACGGTTAATTACAATAGGTGAAGAACTGTCCTTGATGGTAAGGTCTCCATTGTCCGGATCAACAAAAAGTTCTGCTGCCGTGATATCCAAATCCGTTGCATTCATCTTGGCACCACCCAATGCATAATCCTTTGTCGTATAGTTATTGGAGAAATGAGTGGTAGTATTAGCACCCGCCACATATAAGTCTCCCGAAGGTGACGCAAGCACCATACCTTCAATGGTAAGTTCGGAACCAACTGCAGAGCTGATGTTAATCAATCGCTTGTTGAGACTATAGTTATAGATTGTAATATTCTTGAATTCCAACTGTATAGGCTTATCCACATAAGGCGCATAGAAAAGATTGCCCCAACCGAATCCTGCCGTTCCGTCATTATCACGACTGAAAGTACAGTTACGGAACACCGCCTTATCTATCTGGTCGTACGATGTCGGGTCATTGAACGAACGTAAATCTACCAAACCGTAACTACCCGTCTGCCATCCGCATTTGTCAAAACGGCAACCTTCTACTTCAAAGTTCATAATATGCTTACCGGTTGCTTGCTGATGACGCCAGAATCCACGGGTCAACCCGATGAAGTCACAGTTGACAAAGCTGACGCTCTCAAGAGTAAACGATTTATCGGCATTCATAAAGTATTTATTGTTGGAAGCATGCTGGAACTCAATATTCTCAAATTCCAATGATGTAATATACGAACCCTCCGCAATCTTCCACCAATCATCCAGAATCACTTTCGGCTTGACTCCATCACTGCTGCCCACCAAACGGAAACCTTTGGCAAGCTCGAACGGAGTGACGCGATAAGAAGAACCGGCAGGCAGATAATATTCCGTTCCTTCGGGAACTTCAGGGTTGAGGTCGTTTTCCTGCAACATGGCAGACAAGTCATCCGACGGCCCCACAGGTATGGAAGAAGCCGACGGCCCTGCGGTACGAAGCGTCACCGAGTTGTAAGGTTTATCATACTTACGAGGTTTGTTGGTATCATACACATTGACGGTATAAAGCGTATTCTTTGTCAACCCCTCAATCTCGGCATAGCCCTGCAACATTTCATCAATAGTAAGATAACGGCTGACACCCGGCAGCGTTGTATCCATCATCGGCATGACACTGATACTGTCCACCGGGTCTTGTTGATAGTTTTTCTTCCAGCGGATGACAGCCGACGTTTCGGTAATTTCCGTCTTGGAAACATCTTCGAGCAAACGCGTGAATTCCGGACGTTTCTCGGTAGATGCCGTAGCATAGCTCCACTGTGAATTGTTGACCGCATCGGCAGCATTGCTGCGTACACGGATATAGTAGGTGGTTCCATAAGGAATATCATCTACAAACAACTGAGGCACCGTAGTCTCTTGCGCCATGAACAGATTGTTGTGATACTGGTCCAGGTAGTACTCTACGGTATAAGAAACCGCATCATTCACCTCGTACCACACAAGGCTGATAGAGTTTCCTGTCACTTCAGGCTCGTCCAACACGAAACGGGGCTGAAAGAGGTCGTCTATCTTATTGTATTTATCATCCGTACAGCCGGTAAGCAGCGCCCCACACAGCAATACGGGCGATGCGGCCATTATCAGTTTATGGAATAATTTTATCATAACTTTCTTCTTTTTGCTGTTATTAATATCCGTAATAGTTTTGAATCAGTCCCCGGTGGTCGGTAATGACTTTAGAAGGATAGGGACAGAGGTAACGCAGAGGATCGGTAGGCTTTACCGTCTGCTCATTGTTTTGATTGATGAAGCCTCGGAAACTCCAATAGATTTCGCTCGCGGCCTCATACTGTTGCGTCTCCTGATTAAGCACCCGCCATGCAATGGCATACTCTTTCATCTCGTAACCGGCAGGACGCCCTACTTCCGGACCGTATTCATCAATACCTACAATATCAAGAACCTTGCGTTCGGGATGTTCAGAATCTTCCACACTCTGATAGTAGATACGTTCAGGCACTTTATCCACACCCGGAACGGCAGTACCATTGGCAACCAACCCCCAATCAATCATCTGGTTGTAAAGATTGTAAATAACCTCACCGTATTTATTCCAACGGGCAAGGTCGTACTTACGGATTCCTTCACCGCCAAACTCCCACTTGCGTTCGTCCATTATGGCTTGAAAAAAGTCCTGTTCATTGGTGAGCGCGGCTACATAAGCATCTACCTTTTCTGCATGAAGAGAAGAGTCGAACGCACGGCGCCGTACACGTTTCAAAGCTTCCTGAGCATCATCACGCGGACCATAAAGTTCGTTTACGGCTTCGGCATACATCAACAGTACATCTGCAAAGCGCATACGTACATTGTTAATTCCCGTATTGGAACCGCTGGTAGCACCCAAAGGAGCCTGCATATAGAGTTTAGACCATTTGGCGGCGCCCATCCCTGCAATTCCCATATCATATTCCTGATTGAGATTTTTGTCGTATTTGTAAGGAACGCAAGTCATGTCACGGCGCAAATCGTCTTTATCGAATGAAAATACGTACGTACCACAAAAGGTTACATAATTACGGGCGCTTCCATACTCATGGCTGCCTTCGGCAATCGTTACGCCAATGTTATAGCCAAAACGGCTGCTTATGCTTTTCAACATAGGTACAGCAAAGATTACATCATCGTTATTAGCAGTTTTCCAGTTACATTCATTCACCCACAAATCTTTAAAGCTCTGGTTCAAATCGTGTTTCCCCTCTTTGATAACCTTGCCTAAGTAGGTTATGGCGATTTGATAATAGTGTTCAAAATTGTCTCCACGTTCCATATAACCCACATTAGCCGGATTATCCTTATCGGCACGCAACGCCCAGCCACCGCGATAAAGAGCAAGCTGCCCTATAAGTGCCTGGCAATATTCGCGTGAAGCGCGCTCTACGCCATAATCCAAATCGGCCGCGTACTTCATCATCGGCTCTGCGGCAATAAGGTCATCGATAAGAAATTCCAATATCTTATCACGATTGGTTGTACCGCGGCTAAAGAAATCATCGGTAGACCGCGTAGCCTCTGTAACAAACACCACATCTCCCCATGTACGGATCAAATCGAGGTAGAACATGGCACGAAGCGTTTTTACTTCACCATACATTTGCTGTGTTTCGGTAGGTCCGTCTTTTGACACCTCTTCCGACCAAAGGGGAGACTCCTCGACAGATTGCAGGAAGTCATTGGCATAGTTGATTACATAGTACAAATTGTTCCAAGTACTGTTCAGCGTTCCCCAAGTGGGGCGCGAATCGAAACAACCGATATCCGAACCGGCAGAATTGACTGTGCTGTTCTTAAAGGATGACATCTCCACATCGGTATTCGTATTAAGACCGCTTGCAAGGTTACTGCCGTAAAGCCCGTCTTCCGTCATGGAGGAGTAAATGCGGGTCATCAGCGATTTCATTTCTTCCTCAGAGGAGAACACATATTCCGGAGTAAAGCCTGATGCAGGAGTCACATCCAGAAAATCATTGCAGGATGACAAGGAAAGCATAGAACCTGCGATGAATGCGTATAATATTTTCTTATTCATTGTTCCTTCGTTTTTAGATTCAATTAAAAGGTTAACTGCGCACCAAAAGTATATGTACGGCTACGCGGATAACGGTTGTTATCGATATTCGGCGTAAGTCCGGTAGCGATGTCCACTTCCGGGTCGTAACCGCTATAACCGGTGATAGTGAACAGATTACTGCCTGCCACATAGAAACGAACTTTATTCAGACCGGCTTTCTTTGTCCACTCCTGAGGTAAAGTATAACCAAGCGTAGCAGAGTTGAGACGTAAGAACGAACCGTCTTCTACCGCATAGGACATGCTGATAGGCTTACCGATAGAGGTGGGATTCCACATCGTAGCATTCTTATTGAACTCGGCAAGAAGTTCCGGACTGTAACGAATTTCATTACCCATATCATCGAAGTTACGCCAACGCTTGTCCGAAGCTACCTCCATACCGAAATTGTTCTCGTGGTTGTCGGCCCATGTAGTAAGCATCACTTTATTGGCATTGAATACATCAAAGTCATACATGAAGTTGAAGAACATACTGAGGTCAAATCCTTTATATGTGGCGTTCAGGCCAAAACCACCCGAGAACTTCGGAGTAGTATTACCGATAACCGTACGATCCGCCTCTGTCAGTTGATAAGGATTGGAACTGTTCGGGTCTACGGGAGTCAACTTCTTGAACTTGGCATTACCGGGACGCGGAGTGTCTGAAAGCGGGCTTGAATCTACCACACCTTCTTTCAGCTTCCATGTGCGCGATTTGGAATCGAAATATTCAAAGTCTTCCACTTTATAAAAACCGTCATTGACATATCCGTAAATCAAACCGCTGGTTCCACCTACATAAGCGCGGTAATCGTCAGCGTTCATCACACTCTTATTCCAACCGGAAGTAAGTATCCACTCTTTCTCTCCGCTCGCCAGTTTATCAATCTTATTTTTATTATGACCGATGTTGAAAGTCGCGTTCAACGAGAAATCTTTTGTCTCGACGATGTAAGCATTCAATTGAAGCTCAATACCTTTGTTGGATGTTTGTCCCACATTTGTCATCAGCTTGGTGTAGCCCGTATAGCCGGGGATGTCCGAAGGAACCAACAGGTCTTTCACCGTATTCCAATAGATATCTACCGTACCGCTAAGACGTTCTTTGAAGAAACCGAAATCGAAACCCAAGTTACGGGTAACGGTCGTTTCCCATTTCACATTAGGATTGTAGACGTACTTGGTATTGTAGAACTGATAATAATAGTGGCTCATCTCTCCCCAGCCGGCAGGTGTCTTGCTGCTTACTCCGTAAAGCTTTTGATATAAATCGGCATCAATGCGGTCATTACCGGACGTACCGTAACTCAAACGTAATTTCAAATTGGATATCCATGTAACATCCTGCATAAAGCCCTCGTTAGAAAGACGCCATGCCAATGCTCCTGCGGGGAAAAATCCCCAGCGATTATTGGCTGCGAACTTAGACGAACCGTCGGCACGGAGTGTAAATGTAGCCAGATACTTATCCTTATATCCGTAGTTGATACGACCGAAGAAAGAGGAAATACGTGAAGGAGAATCCGCCTTTGAGGAATTCTCATAAGGCGTACCGAGCGACAAATTGTCAAACGCCTTCTCCGCGGTTGTATTCTCCGGAAAATAACGTGTGGAATACGTTTTCGTAGTTGTTTGCTGGTTCTTGATTTCCTGTCCTAACATCAGGCGGATATCATGCGCATCATCATCTAAAGTAAAATTATAGTTCAAGACGTTGGTCAACTGCCATTTGGTTCCTTGCTTCATCATCCATTCCGCCATGGGTTGGTTGTTGTTGTTCTTGGCATTTTTGGTTCCCATCCCCCAGAACTTACGCTGTTCTTCCGTATTATTTTCGAAGCCAAATTCGTTACGCAAAGTCAGCCCTTTCGCAATATCCCATGTCAACGCTCCCATAGTATTAAGCGATTTATTGATTCGCTTCTTATAGTTCTTCTCGGATTCCTCCTTCGGATTGAAACGTACGATTTCTTCCAATTGGTCGGGATCGAAATAAGTATCGTCTTCGGGTAAAGTCATATATTCGTCCAGCCCTTCGGTAGGAGCCTGACGCAGAGCATCCAGCAAACTGACACCTTCCGTACCCGAACCGTCCACTTCTTTGTGCAACAGGCGCGTACGGTATTCCATCGTAAGAAACTTGAAAGGCTTGAAATTAAAGGAAGCATTCAGGTTATTTTGCTTCAATCCATTACCTACCATTACACTGGGTTGGTCTTGATGAATAAACGCCAGTTTATACTTTGCTTTTTCAGTACCTCCGTTTACGCTCAAATCAAGATAAGAAGCCACGGGATGGGTTCCGAACACTTCATCCTGCCAGTCCGTACCGGGATCTCCCTGATAAATATAATGCTCGTAGGCATGACCATATTTATTGTTGAAGTCAGTCGGATTGGAACTTTTCTGACGGGCATTTTCATATTGCATCAGTACAAATTCATAAGGGTCCATCACGTCCAGTTTATTGGAGAGTGTTTTAGTTTGTATATATGTATTCAAGCTGATAGACACACGTCCCTCTGTCGGATTCTTGGTCGATACCAAAATAACGCCATTAGCACCGCGGGCGCCGTAAATAGCGGTAGAAGCAGCATCCTTCAATACCTCGATAGACTCTATATCCGTAGGCGGAACATCATTCAAGCTACTTACTTCGAACCCGTCAAGAATAATCAACGGACTGTTGTCCTGCGTAATAGAACCACCGCCACGCACCAAAATCTTAACTTCCGCATCCGGTGAACCATCTACTGTCGTTACCTGTACGCCCGGCAGTTTACCTACGATAGCCTCAGCCGCAGAAGTAGTCTGTACTTTCTCCAATATCTTTCCCGATACACTGGAAATAGAACCTGTAAGGTTACCTCTTTTCTGAGTTCCGTAACCGATAACCACCACATCTTCCAGCATACTGGCAGACTCTGTCATGTGTATATTGATGCCCGAAGTACGTCCTTTCAAAGGTTCTTTTACTTCTTCCATACCCACAAAGCTGATTTTCAGAACAGCTTTATCTACATTAGGAACGTTTGCCAACGAAAACTTTCCATCCAAATCCGTAGTACAACCAATTGTTGTACCTTGTACTATTACGGTGGCGCCAATCACAGGTCCGTAATCATCTGTCACCGTACCGGTCACAGTGGCAGTCTGCGCCACAGCACCGACTGCTACCATCAACAGGGTAAATATGCTTATGATTAACTTATTCATTCTTCTAAAGTATTATATATGTCTGTTATTCTTTACTTTCTTTCCATGGGCTGCCCGCCTTGGTTTTGATAATAGACAATGTGTTGCACCAGATTATGGAAGTAAACTTCCAAATTGGAGTAGCGACCGTTAGGGTCTACACTGCTACTGATTACATTTGCATCACTCGGATCTTCAGGATTCAAGCCATAGGCGAGTTCCCAAATATCGGGTATACCATCATTATCGCTATCCGGCCAGAGATATCCCTTTTTCATCTCTACATAACCGCCCGCGGCATCGCTTGGAGTATCGATGATACCCGGCTTCTTATCAGAGTCCTTCAGAGTTACCAAGTTTCCTTTCTCATCCCAATAAGACATTTTAGAACCTTTGTAGGGAGCGCTTCCCGCTCTGACTTCACCTATAATCCGCCGGTCTATTTCATCTCGACGCAAGGAAGCGCCTGCATAGTCCAATACTCTTTCATAGGCTACCTGCGCCGTATGGCTGGTCACTTTGCTGAAAGGTTGGTAGTCCGCCATCTTCATAGCCTGCTTTTCTTCATCCGATACGCCCTGTTCTACCAAGCTCTTATCAAATTGCGCCCAAACACCGTCCGTCCAATTATCGGAACTAACTTTTGAATTACCCTCTATATAATTGTCGCTAATATAGGCTCTGGCCGTAGGATCGGTAGAAAGGACACGATACGACTTATAGCCCGTACCTGTGGCCGGTCCCGGTTTGTAGTAACAGTTCGTCAGGTTGAATGTAGCATATTTGCCACCATAACTTCCAAAACCGCTCTCACTCCAATTGTAATAAACATTATTACGTACATCGAAATATCCGCAGTAGTCATAAGAGCCTTGAGTTCCCGGTTCCGAGAGATCGGAGATACGTGGGCAACGGCTACCGTGATGCGCCAGCAAAATATGGTGGAAAGTAGTATTGTCACCGCTAAACATAGCGCCATAACCGTGAGCACCCTTGGCATGGTTCGATAAGTTCAGACTTTCACTGGCGATACACCATTGCGCCGTAAAGTTCTGAACTCCATAGAAAGTCAACGTTTCATCCACACTCCAACCGGCTGTTACATGGTCTATGATACCGTTCTTGAAATAACGGCCACCGATAGCATCTTCCGCATAATCGGAGCAAGCGTCACCCGGACGAATACGTAAGAAACGGACAATGGCATTAATACTGTTTCCCGCACCCTTTTCCGGATCTTTAGAAAGATTGAATGAAAAATTGTAATTCTTCAACGTGATACCTTCACCGGGAGCAGTCTGCCCGATAATACTTAAATCGGGATAATCCACCAAATAAATCCCCCGCTTCAGTTCAATCGTACCGTCTACATCAAAAACAATAGTACGAGGACCTTGAATCTGCTCGATACCATAACGTAAGCTACCTTCTATCGGAGTTTCGCCCAGACCGTAATCATCCAGATTCGTCACTTTGTAAAGTACTCCGCCACGTCCGCCTGTAGTGAAACGCCCACCGCCTTCTGCACCGGGGAAGGCAAGGGCTTCAACACTCTTGTCATCACCAATACCGGTATCAGGCTTACCATACTGAAAGATAGTTATGGTCTTATCCAAAATACGCACGGTAGAGGTACGCGGCAGAAAATCTTCATTATCAGCAATCGTCAAAACTATTTCGTTGCTCGTAGACTCTCTTTTGTTATGAGTAATCCAAGCCTCGGAAGGAATAGCATCGAAATTATCTACCGGTTCATCTCCTTCCTGTGTGAAAGGAATTACCAAAGTCCGGCATTTATAAGGAATAGTATATTCATCCTGCTCGATAGCAGCCACACCGTTTACCGCTTCTTGCATCACTTTCAACACACGTTGTAGTTTATACTCACCTACCGTACTGAATACAAGTTCCGTTGTACGTGCATTACCGGTATTCAACGCGACTTTCAGTTTCAGAATCTGTTCGGAGAAATTACGGGTTACCGGAGTTTCTTCCACAACTTCAATCCAGTCGCACTGTTCATCAATATCCATCTTCCATTCCATATTGGCTACAACTTTGAGCTCTACTTCCGCACCACGGAAAGAAACAGGTTCGGAAATAAATTCAAACAGAATATCCGGGTCGGAACCTAATTGCTCTATGGCAATCTCTTGCTCCAAGGTAGAGCCTGCACCTGCCATGGTAACCTTAACCTTACCCATACGTTTGGCTCCGTCTGTATTTTCCGCTACAAACAGGCGAAGTTCATCATTTCCCGTACCATTGCTTTTCGACAACGTAAGCCAAGCCTGCTCCGCATCATTGGTGGCCGGTTCTACTACGGTTGCCAACCATTCACCGGTGGCGGTTATATCCACAGTGGAAGAAGTAGCCACATTGGACAGTTTCAGTTCCTTTTTCGATAGTTCCAAGCTATCGGTTCCTACGGCGCCATTCAATTCGCCCTCGTCACTGCATGCTCCTAACAAGCCTGCTAATAGTATGAATAGAAAATATCTCATAGCTTTTATTTGTTTTTCGTTAGTATTCGATTATTTAATCCAATGCGGATCGCCGATGTTATTCGTATAAATCTCAGAACTCTTATCAGTAATAGTAAAGTCTCTGTTAGCTACATCCCGGAATAGTTCATCCATTCGGAGAGCGGTTTGCTTCGGTTTCTCATTTTCTCCCACACCCCAATTATTCAATGTAAAGCCGTTGGTGATGTAGTTATTCTCAAATATGCGGGTAGTAATCTTTTCATGGATATTAAACCACGTACCTTTTTCACTGTCAACAGCACCGCTGAAAAGATTATTTCTCACTGTCAGGCTACCGTTCGTTATACTCTTAGCACCCAAATCGAAGAAAGTCATACCCGTTTTCATAGCAATAAATGTACAGTTCTCTATTGTAACATTCAAATCACCGGTCATTGCTCCCAATCTTGTAATCAATGCATTATTCAAATCATTAGCATGGAAAGTAGAGTTTCTAAATTCAAAGTTATGTACTGGAGCATCCTGACTAGCAAGGCCGAACAAACCACTTTCACCGGAATTCAATCCGAAGAAACGACAGTCTTCAATAACAATCTTGTTTACGGTCTGCTTTTGCGCAGCATCCACTCCCTGATACCACATGGTACGTTGCAAGTCGTTAATTTCACAGTTCTTCCATGAGATAGTCCCGATATGGAATTCCTGGTTCTTAAATTTAAAGAAATCCTGCGCATCCACCTTTATCACCAAGTTCTCGAAGCGGAACGCTTCAATATCATCCGCACTCGATACGCTCAGGCTTGATTTCAATTCCAATACAGCCAAGTTTTCACCCTCTTTAGGTTCCTGCCCTATAATAGAAAGCCCCTTAGGCATATCATCCAACGTTTTGGCAACAAACTGATAAGTTGTCCCCGCTTTCAGGAAAAGTTTGATGTCTGTTGCAGTTTCATCGTTCTTCAATCTATTGAAGACGTTATTGATATTCTCTCCCGGGCTAACGTATGTATATCCCTCCGGCACGCGAATAGGAGCATCCGGATTAATATCTTCTTCTTCCCATTCTTCCGGAGCGATAGTTACCGTATAATCCTGAATAGTCGGTTCATCCGCATTGTTCAATTCGAAAGAAACCGTTGTAAGGTTCTTTGGCAGAATAGGGAAAGTTCCTTCTATCTCTTTGGTCTGTATTACTTGCTGATTTGCGTCCAAATATTCAAAACGGACTGTTACCGCTTCGTTATCCGTATCGGTCTCGAACAATACCAAGTCGTCGGTATAGTTCACACCACCCGTAGAGGTCGCTGTATTGCGTACCACCTCGATAGGCGACTTCACAAACGTGGCATCCGAAATCTTATAGCCGGATATAGGCGTAGAAACGATGGCGCGTATCGTAGAATAACGTTTGTCCGCCTTACGGTCGGTTGCCCGCAAACGGAGCGTACCGGTACGGTTATACATACGAATCTCCAAAGGCTCATCAAAAGGAGAAGCGTACTCCACCGGAGCAGACAAAGCATAGACTTTCTCTGCTTTGGGGTCTTGATTAAGCACTATATCATTCAAATTGCCCGGATGCGGCAACGAATCAGCTTCCGTAGTAGCAACAATACGATATGTACCGTCAGGCAATTGGAAACGGTATAAAGTAGAATAGTTCGCCACATAGCTGCCATCGGCAGCATAAATAAACAGCGGTTTGTTGGATGAGCCTGTATTCAGCGAATAAGCCTCATCATCCAAATACATTTGAATATCCTTCACTACCGAAGAGTTGTATTTACTGTCTTCGGAACAAGCAGCTATGCCGAGCAGGAGCATCAGTCCCGCCACAGCAGATGATATACTTTTTCTCATATTAGATTTTGCAGGAGTTTAAAGTTCTGTTTCTTCTGTTATATCTTCCCATCCCGTTTCTACCCAATCTTCATTCAGTATTTCCATGTGAACGACCGAACGCTTGGACGACTTAAAAGCAATACCCGTATCAAGCGCACCATTCGTACGGTTCACTTCCACTCCTTCTTTTAAGTAAGTAACATCAACCGACGTACGCGAACCGTTATTCTCCGTGGGGAAGGAATAGACAAAAGCCTCGAAACCGGCGGTACGGTCTGTACGTACGGTTACATCTTCAAGGACTGCTTTTTCATCCTTCACATTATAAGCCACGCCTACATTGGTAAATGTTATATCCAACGCGTCAAAATGGGTAATACCGTCCAATTCCTCCGCTGTTTCTTTGGGACTGAACACTGCTTGTCCCATCAATCGCTTCAACTCAATATCGAGTGATTTTACGGAATTGTCCGAAGTAAATCCCATTATCCCGGAAATGTAGACAGGTTTCTGCATATTGTCTTTCTGACGGATAACGGTAGTAGAGAGCTTATCGGCACCGGACACTTCATCAGCATTCGCTACAACAAACGTCTGCAAATTCTCTCCCAAAGGTAAAGGAACCTCAACAGCCCCATGTACCAAAGATTGCGTTTCTCCATAAATAAGAGAATCGGACATATACACATAAATTCCGATTTCGGAGATACCCTCTGCGGCAAATGTCTTAATACTCGATTGGCTGAAACGGACACCAACGGGATGCAGTTCATCTTTCCGAGAAGTGTTACCTTCGTCTTGAGGAAGCTCACCATTATCCCAAATCTCGTCAACTTGCGAGGTACAGGAAAAAAAAGCTAAAAGCGGAATAAATAATAATTTCATTAAACGCTTCATAAGTATTAGTGTTTTATAGTTAATATTCGAAGTTCACAAATAGCAGTTCTAATGCCTGTGCAAATATCCGTAAATGGAAGAAACTATGTGAGTAAGATTTAGTACAAAAAGGGTAAAATCCGGTCTGGCACAAATTAATTACCCGCTCAGAGACATCTCTACGAGCGATTTTAAGTATTTCACAAAATATCAGTCAATATTATTTATGAAGTAAGCAAGTACTCGTTTTATAATGCTGACAGGCACGAATTATATGGAACTTCACGACTATCCTGTCTATAAAACCGTGAACTTCCATATAATCCGTGCCTGTTTAAAAATCATCCGGTAAATGCCCGAATATAAAAAATACTTATATCCTGATAAGTTCCTTATAAAGTCGTTGTACCGGCAACCCCATTATATTATAATAACTTCCCGAAATATTCTCCACTCCGATAAAGCCAATCCACTCTTGCACCCCATAGGCGCCGGCTTTATCCATCGGTTGGAACTTATCTATATAATAAGTGATTTCCTCTTCGCTCAGTTTGGAAAAACGAACCTCCGTCTGGGCGGCAAAACTTCGCTGCCATTCCGTTGTAGTAATACAAACACCGGTAAATACTTCGTGAGTGCGACCTGACATAGCGCGAAGCATACATAAAGCATCTTCCCTATCCTTAGGTTTTCCAAGTACTTTTCCATCTAACCAGACAATGGTATCGGCCGTTATCATCAATTCACCCGGTTGTAACATATCCCGATAGGCATCCGCTTTTTCTTTCGCTATATAAAGAGGTATATCCGCTCCTTGCAATGTATCAGGATACGATTCGTCTACATCCGGCAAGGTACGCACTTCGTAGTCCACGCCAAGTCCTGCCAACAATTCTTTCCGGCGGGGAGAATTGGAAGCAAGTATGACTTTATATTTTTTGAGATTATCCAACATGACTCTAATAAATTATGAATTGCGAGTTATCAACTGACAGAAATTACCAACCAAAGGCTTTCTCGTCTGCCATCCAAAGACCTTTTACTTTTAAGAACTGCTCTACAATATCCCGTCCGCAGCCATATCCACCCTCTTTGTGGGAAATGTAGCGGGCAACGGATTTTACTTCGGGAGCGGCATCTTTCGGACAACAAGGCAAGCCACAAGTACTCATCACCTCAATGTCAGGAATATCATCACCTACATACAATATTTCTTCATCCCGCAAACCATAACGGTCACGAAAATCATGATAATCATGTATTTTGACGGAAGACCCCATATAGATATTCTCTGCCAATATTCCTAAAGCAAGAAAACGCTTGCGCACCGCTTCCGTACGCCCACCGGTTATAATGGCCAGTGGAATTCCATATTTGGCAGCCAGATGCAATGCATAACCGTCCTTTATATTTACCGTGCGCATCGGCTCACCTTCCGTACTCATCGGGATAACGTTAGTGCTCAATACCCCGTCCACATCAAAAGCGAGCGCTTTTATCTTATTCAAATCATAGTTGATTGTACTCATACCGTTATTCTTTACTCAGAAGTCAGCTGTTTTGTTGATGTATACTTTCGCTAATCAGCCTATACAGTTCTTGCATTCCCGGTTCATCGGAAAGCATCTGCAAGTGATTGTTGATGACATTCTCGTCATACCGTATGGCAGGCCCCGTCTGCGCAAGACGCGGTTCGAGTTCGTGTACTTTGCGGGCAGTCTCGTCTATCAAGGGTAACATCACTTCAAAGGGAAGCTGATATTTCTTCAACAGTTCGGCAGCAAGGGCGTACATATGATTTGTAAAATTACAAGTGAATACCGCCGCCAAATGCAAACTCTTACGCTGTTCGGAAGTAGCCTCATAGACTTTTTCGGAAAGTACGGAAGCAATATCTTTCAAGGTCTGAGTATCTGTCGCAGAATTGCTTTCCACAAAAACCGGTATCTGCCGGAAATCGACAGTACGTTGTTTGCTGAATGTCTGCATAGGATAGAACACACCATATCGGTTTACCTTACCCACCCAAACGTCCATCGGAATACTACCGGCAGTGTGTACCCATAAGGCATCTTCCTTGCCGGCAACTATCTCCGGCAACAACTGTACAAACGCCGCATCTTTCAGAGAAACAATATAAAGTTGGACATCTGTCGCCACAGACGACAAATCGGTAGTATAGGCGGCCTCCACAACCTGTGCCAATGTCCGTGCCGACTCTTCCGTACGGCTGTATATCTGCACGATACGGAATCCTTTATAATAAAGCGTCTTTGCCAAATTCGTCGCCAGATTACCGGCTCCGATAAATACGATAGATGTATCCTCTATGCTTCTCTTCATTTTATCTTGTAGATACCAAATATAAAATACCGCCTACAACCAATAACGCCACCGGCAACAAATAAGCTGACATAGTACCAAGCAGAGCCGTTATCAATCCGAAATTCAATATCAACCACAAACCTATCAGCACCAATCCCACTGACTTATCATGCTTGAATAATAAGAAGATTATTGCCGTATAAAGCAGAAAGTTATCCCTGTTCATCACCCACGACAAACCCAATGTAGAAAAATGCAGCAACTTGTCTGCCAGATAAAGCACACCGAACACAATCAACGTGATAGCCGTAGCCTTATATGTGTCTTTGTTATTGTTTGCTTTTGCCGCGCTCACCTTTATTTCCCTCCATATTTATTAAGGTGAATCTTTTCCCATTGCAGATTGTCTTCATTGAAAGGTTTGCGCTCCATTCCTTTATGACCGATCGCTATTATACTGAGGGCTTGCAATTGCAAGGGTATATCAAGTACGTCATGTACATATTCATTGGAAGACATTCCGGATGCGGTAAAACGTTCGCGAAGCTGTACCCAGCAACTTCCCAACCCCATATCTTCCGCCTGAAGCTGCAGATAAATGGAAGCGATAGAAGCATCTTCTATCCAAACGTCACTTGCCAGCGGATCGGCAGTTACAACCACCGCCAATGCCGCATCCGCAATGAATTGTGAAGCCTGCTCTTTACAGAAAGATAGTTTTTTCAATGTTTCCTTATCATCCACCACGATAAACTGCCATGCATTACTGCGTTTGGAAGTAGGCGCCATCAGCACGGCTTTCATCAGTGTAACCACCTGTTCTTGTGTCAATTCCTCTTCCGTAAACTTCCGCATGCTACGGCGTTTTTTTATCAATTCACTAAAACTTTCCATATATGTATACCGTTTAGAAATGAATACTTTGTTGTTAAGCAATGCAAAGATACAAGATTATTTTTTTAAATTTGCAGCAATGCCCTTGAAACTGACTACATATTACCAGGGGAGCCGGGTGCCCGAACTGCCGGGCACCAATACATTCCATTCCACGGAGCTGTTTCGCATCTACGAAGCAACTCCGGGATACACTCCTTTGCTTATTGTAGCATCGGAAGGCGGAGTACCCGTAGCCAAACTACTTGCCGCCATACGAAAAAGCGTACGTCTGTTCCCACCCTCTATTATCAAGCGATGCGAAGTATACGGCACAGGAGAATATTTTGATGAAACCATTGACAGGGAACCTGTTTTTAGTGATATGCTGCAACGCCTCACAGACGAAGCTTTGCGGGAAGCCTTTCTTATCGAGTTCCGTAATCTGGATAATTCGCTATCCGGTTATAAAGTATTCCGTAAGAACCGATACTTTGCCGTTAATTGGCTACGCGTACGCAACTCACTGCATAACGTGGAGCAAGCGGAAGTCCGTTTCAGCCCCTCGCGTATCCGCCAAATCAAAAAAGGACTGAAAAACGGGGCAAAGGTAAAGGAAGCGCATACTCCGGAAGAAATCCACGCTTTTGCCAAAATGCTGCATCACAACTACTCCGCCAAAATACGGCGCCACTTCCCCAGCATGGACTTTTTTCAGCAGTTGGAAAAACAAATGACACAGAGCCGACAAAGCCGTATTTTTATTGTAACCTATAAAGACAAGATTATCGGTGGAAGCGCCTGTATCTATTCCGATGACAGCGCATACCTATGGTTCTCCGGCGGTATGCGCAAGACATACGCTTTGCAATATCCCGGAATTCTTGCCGTGTGGCAGGCATTACGCGATGCGAAAGAGCGCGGCTACCGCCATCTTGAATTTATGGATGTAGGACTGCCTTTCCGCAGACATGGCTATCGGGAGTTTGTACTTCGCTTCGGCGGGAAACAAATCAGCACCCGTCGTTGGTTCCGTTTTCGGTGGGAATGGCTGAACAGGGTGCTGATAAAGATGTATGAATAAATAATAACAGACTTTATTTCTAAATTATCACGTATAAAAAATAAGCGGATATAAAAACATATCCGCTTATTCTATATAACTCAATAAAGAGTTTACTTCTTAGTCATTGTTGCAGTTTTGGCTTCTACGTTCAGTACTATTTCGTAAGTTCCGGCAGTAACTGTTATATTTCCACCACCATCAGTTAAAGCACTTAAATCACCACCTAAGTCGCCTTTACTCCAATCTCCATCTTTACGGAATTTCATTCCACCATCTTTTAAAGTAACGGTGATAGACCACAGTTTTGTTTCCGGATCATAATCCATTACTGTTCCTGCACTCCATTCACCAGGGGTAGCATCACCAATCACTTCCCAACCTGCCTTAGTTATAGTACCGGTCAAATTCTTTGTATCCAAATCCATACGGAAATTACCACTTCTATCCATTTTAATTTTATCGCCGGCATTCTTCTGTATGTTGAATGTTCCTTTGGAACCATCTTCTTCCCACTTGATTTCACCATTTATACCATAATACACATCTGTATCTTCATAAAAATTAAATGATTTATCTTTATAAAGAACAAATGTTCCAGTATAGATATAATCCAAACCCGGTGATTGAATCTTCAAGCAATCATCTGCAGAAGCATCCGCCGTTCCATCTTTCTGATAATCTCCTGGCAGATAAATAAATTCTGTAGAAGGAACAAAGTCAACAGCTTCCAAAGTATACGAGTATTTACCAACTTCCGTTAAGTTCAAAGTAACCAAATAAGTCTGATCCTCTTCCGCTATCACCTTTATATTTTCCTCACCGCCAAGCACACCACCATCATTATTGGTGTTAGTAGTAGCTATTCCATACCATTGTTCGGGATCTGCTCTAAATTTAAATTCCTTTCCAGCCAGTAACTTAATGACCTTCGACCACAAACGGGTCTCCGAATTATAATCCAATTTGGTCATTTCCCCCCAACCTTTAGGAGTGGCATCTCCGGCTACTCCCCACAGAACAGGGTTTGCAGACTGAGTTACTTCGCCTTCCACTACACTGATTTGATAAAATCCTTTCTTGGCAACAGTCTGACCTTCACCCAAAACTTCATATGTTTTTCCGTCTAATACTTTATATATCAAGTTATCCTCTTCAAAATTAACCCAACCTTCATATTTACCATCACCATTCACATCGCCAATCATATAAGCTGTTGCCCAGTTCCAATCGGCATTAGCGGCAGCTTTCGTTACGGCAGGTTTATAAACAGCAACATAAGCATAATCCCAATCTATATTCACCGTTCTCGGGTCATAAGGAGTTGCCTTAAATTTAATGACATTACCAGCCACGCTATCCAACTTTCCTTCATAAGCGGAGTAATCTAATGAAATAGCCAGTTCACCCTTTTGCCCGGGATATACATTCAGGTCATTCATCAAAAGGTTAATATTTTCATTGGTAAGACTCAATTCATTGGCGCTGGTTGTTCCTAATTCCACACTTTTCTCATTGGCAAGATTAGTAAGCATTACTGTATAAGAGGTAGATGCCTGAAAGCCATAATCCGTAGGTGTCCATTTAACAGTAAACGGCTCGGACGCATTATCCGCAGTAAACACATAATCACTTTTGGGAAGTTCCTGAAGTATCGCATTCGCCTTAACACTAAGCACCGGAGTTGCATCATCTTCACAAGATGTCAATCCCACAAGTCCCAGTAATAAAGTATATAAATATATCTTTTTCATAATTTGTTCTTTATATATAGGTTATTTCTGATAACCAGGATTTTGTACTAAGTTTGTATTAGAGCCGATTTCATCAGAAGGCAACGGGTAAATCTTCAGATAATCACCTACCGAAATACCTTCAACGGCGCCACCTTTCCACGGCCATAAATAACTGTCGCCAGTAAACACATCAAAACGAATCAAATCCGTACGTCTTTGCGCCTCGAAGAAAAACTCACGTCCACGTTCATCCAGCAATAAATCCAAAGTCAAGTCTGAATCGCTAACTGTAGCTGCAGCATCCTGATCATAAGCACGTTTACGCAAATCGTTTACATATCCCAAAGCCGTAGTACGACTTCCGCCTGTTCCGCCACGTAACACGGCCTCTGCATAATTCAGATAGATTTCTCCTAAACGGAATAGCGGGAAATCCGTATACGCCTCTTTAGACGGCGGCAATGTTCCATCTTTATACTTATTATAATATTTGGCTACCGGAATACCATTATTTAAGAATTCCGTCTGGTTCACAATCTCAATATTGGTAGTCAGTTCTGTATGCAACATAGATTTACGCATATCTTTCTCCGAAGCATTTTCTTTTTCAAAAAGCCTCAACAAAGAAGATTTAGCACGAACACCCTGCCAAGCATCCTTACCATTGACTTCATCCTTTAAATCGGCTGCTCCCCAGTTAATGAAAGCCGTCATTCCACCCCATGTCATTGTCTGATCTCCCTCGTAACGAACCGGGAAAATCATTTCTACCGAGTGGTCATTATCTGCGCAGAATATAGCTTTATATTCTGGATCTAAGGTGTACCCCGAAGCAATAACTTTCTTACAAGCATCTATACATTCCGTATATTTCTCTTGCCCGATATATACTTTCGCATTCAAATACAAACGTGAGAGTAAACTCCAGGCAGCCGCTTTATTAGCATGGCCATACTGTTGGGAATATCCAACAACCGGATCCAGCATATCGTCGACGCATTCCGTCAATTCCGTTTCAATGAAATCATACAGTTCCTGTGGAGTAACCTGACTTGGAAGCACTTTCTCGCCAATAGCGCTATCTTCCGTAACCAAAGGTACATTACGATATAAATCAAGCAAATACCAGTAATTCAAAGCACGCAAGAATCTTGCTTCGGCACGATACTCCTTCATTTTATCCACTAAAGCTGCATCACAACGGCGTTCAGCCAGCTTTTCATCTGTAGTTTCACGCAAAAAAGCATTCGACAGATTTATTTGATAGAATAAGCGATAATAAGAACCTTTAATCCATGGACTGTCCGCTCCCCATGAAACCTGATTAAAACCGGGAATACCCGGGTCACTCCATGCACAATGTGCCATATCGGTGGGAAGTTCCTGCATATTCCAAAGTACACGCAAAAAAGAAGCCTGGCTACCACCATCAATACCGGCTACATCCTGATCGGAGTCACCACCTTTATTACCACCGATTGCCATACCGGCATATATCTTTGCCAAACTCTCAACATAAGTTATTTCTTCATTACCGAACACATTGTCGGAAGTCTGCTCTGTAGGAGACAAAGGAACAGTATCCAAATCTCCGATACATGAGGTTCCTGACAGCATCAGACTAACCAACGTCGCTGAAATATAATATTTATACTTTAATGTTCTCATAATATTCTTCTATTAAAAATTAAGGTTAAGTCCAATCATAAACACGCGAGGACGCGGATAAATATTATTATCAATACCTTCACCGCTAATTTCCGGATCAATACCGTCATACTTAGTGATAACAAACGGATTCTGTACCGTTGCATAAACACGGGCACTCTGACGATTATTGAACAATTTATTAAACGTATATCCCAAAGAGATGTTATCCATTCTCAGGAATGAAGCGTTCTGAACATAATAGCTGGAACGACGACGGGCATCTTTAAAGTCCGTATAAGTAGCGCTTGTTACACGATTCTTCAAAAATCCCGTATTATCGAACATTTCCGAACCACCCCATGACTCACGGTTTGATTGTACATTGTTATAAGCATAGTTGCCAATACTTGCGCGCAAAGCAAAGGAGAAATCCCAATTCTTATAGGAAAGTTGAGAGGTCAATCCCATGAATACATCCGGAGCAGACTTTTTATAAGCGATTAAGTCTCCGTCATTATCTTTCTCTCCTACTTTTCCGTCACCGTTATGGTCTACGTAAGCACCTTCGATAGGTTTACCATTCTGGTCATAAATCTGTTCAAACACATAAAATGAGTTATACGGATTATTAACAGCATTAATCATTACATTATATCCTGTACCACCATCAATACCACCATGAATAACACCCACATAGTTAGGATCATCATTGATAGTCATCTTTGTAATTTCATTTTTATTGTAAGAGATGTTATAGCCTATTGTCCACTTCCAGTCTTTCGTAGTAATGGCATGTGCGTTTATTGTAAATTCCACACCTTTATTTTCCAATGTACCTACATTGGTCAGCAACTGGTTACTGAAATTTGTTCCGGCGGCGATAGCTACCGTATTCAGCAAATCCTCTGTTTTACGATAATAGAAATCCAAAGCACCGGTAATACGTCCATTCAAGAAACCGTAATCAATACCTGCATTCCAAGTAGTAGTTTCTTCCCACTTCAGATTCTTATCATATGCCAATGGAGCAATCAGACTATATTGAGTATCACCGAAAAAGTAACTTGCACCGGCCTTACTATCCATATAACGTGGTAAATAAGGATAATCACCATTATCCAAATTCTGCTGACCTGTTACACCATAGCCCAAACGCAACTTCAAATCGGACAAGAAATCAAACTTTTTCATAAAGGTTTCCTCATTAATCTTCCAAGCCAAAGCCACAGACGGGAAAAGTCCCCAACGATTATCCTTGTTAAATCGGGAAGAACCATCCTCACGCAATGTGAATGTCAACAAGTAACGATTCATTAAAGAATAGTTCAAACGTCCGAAGAACGAAACCAAGTAATTTTCAGTTTCATAACTGTCACCATCTTTATATTCTTTCTTTCCTTCTATTTCAGCTTGTGCCGCAGAATAAGGATAAGAATTCTTTTCGCTTTTGTAGAAGTGTTGCCATGAATAACCGGCCATCACATCTATATTATGTATTCCAAAATCTTTTGCATAATTCAAATAGAAATCCAGCAATAAGTTACGCTTCAACTGACTGTAATGAGAGTTATCCCCCCACCCTTGTTTGTAGTTACCACTACACCAAGTCATGGGAGAATTATCTTCGATAATAACATCACCTTTACTCTTTGAGATATCATAACCCAAATTCAAGTTGGCACGGAGTTCCGGCAGGAAATGCATCTTATAATCAATCTGCGCATTACCGATACTTCTATATACGGTAGACTCATCATGTTTTTGTTCGAGCATAGCAACCGGATTAGCCAATGCAATACCAATAGGTTTATTATCGGAAGCCATAGCCATATAATAACCGTTACCATAATCGGAATTTGACATGTACACCGGTTGTGTAGGATCGTATTGAGTAGCCAGACCGATTGCAGCCTTATCTGCAAAACGATTTGTATTATACACACCTTTCACATTCAAATTAATATTCAACTTCTTATCAAAGAAAGTCGGATTCAAATTAATTGCACCGGTCAGACGTTGCAGATTAGAGGTTTTCAAGATACCATTTTCATTTGTATATGCAACAGATACACGGTAAGGCATATTAGGAATAGAGCCTGAAACGCTTACATTATGATCGGTACTGAAAGCTGTACGGAAAATCTCATCCTGCCAATCTGTAGAAGCTTTTCCCAAAGCTGCGTATTGGTTACTTTCCTTTCCGTATTTATCCTCTACAAAAGCACGGAACTCATCAGCACCCATTACATCAACAGTCTTTGTTTTCGTACTAATGGAAAATGAACCGTTATAAGAAACTCTCGGTTTGCCGGACTGTCCTTTTTTCGTAGTAATAATAATAACGCCATTGGATGCACGCGAACCATAAATAGCCGTTGAAGAGGCATCCTTTAGAATAGTAAATGTCTCAATATCATTAGGGTGTATAGTAGCCAACGGATTTGACATACCATTCACCCCCTCATTATCCACAGGTACGCCATCAATTACAATCAACGGATCGTTGCTGGCTGACATTGATGAACCGCCGCGTACACGAATCGTAGCGCTGGCTCCCGGAGCACCGCCATCGGTAATGACACTTACACCGGCAGCTTTACCAACCAAAAGGTCGGAAGCAGAAGTTGCAGCACCCTTTACCATCTTTTCTGCGTCGATTGCTGTTACCGAACCTGTCAGGTCATTTTTCTTCACCGAACCGTATCCGATTACAACTACCGCATCCAATAATTGCGAATCATCTTCCATTGTCACTACTACAGAAGGAGCCGCAAGTACTTCCTGACTTTTATAACCGATAAAAGAAACTACCAAAGTAGCTCCCTTGGGAACCGTTAACGTAAAATTACCATCCAAATCCGTAATAGTACCGTTTGTGGTATTTCCTTTTTCCACGACATTAGCACCAATCACACCACCTAAAGCATCTTTCACATGCCCTTTCACCGTGATGTTCTGTGCATAAGCGCCAACTGACAAGAATAGCCCTAATAACAAGGGAAGAATCGTTCGATAGATTCTAAGATTAACTTGCTTCATGCATTCAAAAATTAAAGTTAACAATATTAATTATCTATAGTATATTCAAAAAACGTTTCAGTATATTAACATTATTGCAGAACGTACTTCAAATACTTTATTATGATACAACAAATGTATGCCATATTATCGAGTAAGAAACACAGATACTGCAAAAAGTGCAGCAAGAAGAATGCAAACGATTGCATCATATTTGTGGTCTGATACGCAGTGACAGCGAACAAAAAGAAGGGAATAGCTGTTGCAAGCCATAAAAGGAAACACGCCAACAATAATATAAAAACCGTCTTACTCCGGATTCAGTTGACAATTCCAATAATCAACTAAATCCGGGATAAGACGGTTTTGCCTGCACTCGAATACTGTTTATTCCCCTGCAACAAAAGAAACAGGGCAAATTAGCGCTGTGTACCGGCAGACAATACGATTTTTCCTGTCCGCAGACCTTTGGCTTTGGCTTCAAAAACAATCTCACCGGATTGCTCCGTACTCTGCACAATAGCCGTCAACTGTCCATTGAAAGCGGGCATCTTGGGCAAGTGGAAAAGGTCGAGGCTGGTGGCGTCACCATTAGCGGCGGCGCGATAACGGCCGGCTCCCTTCACAGAGAAAGAAACAAGACGATTGTCGGACGGACAAAGATTACCGTCTTTATCGACAACACGGACCGTGATATATGCCAAATCTTTGCCATCGGCAACAAGTCCGGTACGGTCTGCCACCAATTCCAGATGATGAGGCTTGCCGGCGGTATAGACTGTTTTTTCCTCTACCGGTTTGCCGGCAGCATCATAGGCTACAACTTTCAGTTCGCCCGGTTCATAAGGAACATCCATCCACATCAGGCGGTAGCGACGCTGCAAGGCAAGCGAGTCTTTACCCTGCAAGGCTTCACTCTCTCCGGCTGTAAGTTTACGCTGCTTGCCGTAGCTCTTACCATTGATAAAAAGCTCTGCGCCGGGATAGTTGGTATAAACGAAAACGGGAGTATTCTCTCCTTCCCTGCCCGGCCATGTCCAATGAGGAAGGATATGCAGCGTATTCACATTCTTGTTCCAAATGCTGCGATACAGGTAATAACGGTCTTTAGGCAGACTTGCCAGGTCTATGATACCGAATACGGAGCTATGGCTGGGCCAGGAATCCGTATCGTATGGAGAAGGTTCACCCAAATAGTCGAAACCAGTCCAGACAAACTGCCCGATAGTCCAGTCATAATCATCAGCCAAGGCAAAGTCCACATCGGGGATATTAGACCAATAGCAACACTCTACGTCATATCCCGAACATTGATGGTCGTCATACCGCACACTGGCACGCTTCTCCACCGGAAATTTATAGACGCCGCGTGAACTGACGGTAGAAGCAGTCTCCGAACCCAGAATGATATTTTGCGGAAGCGCATTATAGGATTCTACATAACGGTGAGCACGATAGTTAAGACCGGGTACGTCTATCATGGCGGCAAATCCGTTTTCCAAGACACAAGACACCTGATCCATACCGCAGGTAACAGGACGCGTAGGGTCTTCACGATGGCATATATCCTGCAGGAACGAAGCGACTTTATAACCTTCCGGACTGCATTGCGTAGGCACTTCATTGCCAATGCTCCACATTACCACACTGGCATTATTACGGTAATGACGCAACATATTCACCATGTCCCGCTCCGCCCATTCGCCAAAGTAGCGGTGATAACCGTTTTCACATTTGGCAATGTCCCATTCGTCAAAAGGCTCTATCATCATCATAAAGCCCATCTCATCACAAAGCTCCACTAATTCCGGGGCCGGCATATTGTGTGAGGTACGGACTGCATCGCAACCCATATCCTTCAACAGCGTAAGCTGGCGGCGAAGGGCGGCTACATTGACAGCAGCTCCCAAAGGTCCTAAGTCGTGATGATTGCAGACGCCCTGAAATTTACGGTGCTTGCCATTCAGGAAGAAGCCTTTGTCGGCAACAATCTCTATGCTGCGAATACCGAAGCGGGTGATGTATTCATCCACCTGTTTACCGTCTACGTATATTTTGGAAGATGCCTTATATAAATAAGGTGTCTCCGGCGACCATAAGGCGGGACTGTTTACCAGAAAATTCTGTTCGAAAGGTCGGCCGTGATTAATCTTACCTGTATTATCTTTTACGGCAACCACCTTACCGTCCGGCGATACAATCTCCGTTACCACACGGATATTATTTTCTCCCGCATTGGCTATCTCCGTGCGCAGACGTACGGAAGCGTATTCGGAAGATACGTGCGGAGTAGTGAGTTGCGTGCCCCACACCGGAACATAGATACGGTCTGTTGTTACTACACGTACATTGCGATACAGTCCTGCACCGGGATACCAGCGGGAAGACTGCGGTTTGTTCTCCAGGCGAACCGACAACACATTATTCTTACCATTCTCATTCAGCAGTTCCGTAACGTTGCAATGGAAAGAATTATAGCCAAATGGCCAAAAGCAGGCTTCTTTCCCATTGACGTACACACGGGCTTCACTCATGGCTCCGTCAAAAACCAGCGTTGCCTGTTTGCCGGCAGGAACATCGAATTTCGTACGATACCAGCCAACGCCCACGTACGGCAGTCCGCCGGAACGCCCTGTCTTAACGGATGCCTTCTTCTCAAAATTCTGTGTAATGGCAACATTCTGCAAATCGTTGTTGCGGTCGAAAGGTCCGAAGATAGCCCAATCGTGCGGTACGCTGACAGACTCCCACTTACTGTCGTCAAACTCCGGCGATACGGCCCCGGTTACATCACCCTTAGTAAATTTCCAATTCTTCTCAAGCAAAAATTCCGAACGCTGTGCTTGTATCATAGCAGACAGGAAAAGCCCGCAACCTACAATCAACATTCGTAAAGTCCCCAAATTCATGCAATTCATAGTCGTAAATTATTTTTCTGCAAATATAGAAAAATTGCGGCTACTCCGGTCTGTCCCATCAATAATTAGTCAAAGATAATGAATATGCAATCGTTTGCATTTATACTTAACCCGATTGCTGTCAACAATAAAGCATTTATTCCGAGATTCCCCTATTTTTGCAATCGCATCGGAGAAGCTAAAATAAGCAAGTTCATTTTGTACCGCTTTCGGCTTGCATTATCTTTAAAATAAGATAAGCCGCACTCAGCATTAAAAATAAGCAAGCATATTTTGTACTGCCTTCGGTTTGCATTACCTTTGGCTGAAAAAGAAATAATACTCATGAACAAACCGCAGATAACTATCAAGGATATTGCCCGGGCGTTGAATGTCTCTCCTTCCACCGTATCGAGAGCGCTCAAGGACAATCCGGACATCAGCCGGGAAACCCGTGACCTCATCCATGCCTACGCGCGCGAACATAATTATAAGCCCAATGTACTTGCCGTCAACCTTCGTTCAAGCCGCAGCAACACGATTGGCGTGATTGTGCCCCAACTGGTGCATCACTTCTTTTCGTGCGTGTTGAGCGGTATCGAAACGGCGGCGGCCGAAGCCGGTTACAATATAATCGTGGCGCAAAGCAACGAATCGTACGGGCAGGAAGTAAAAATAGTTCATTCTTTTCTCGCCGCCCGTGTCTGTGGCGTCATTGCATCTCTTGCCAAGAATACGGAACAATACGATCATTATCAGGAACTCTTAAATAATAATATTCCGATTGTTTTCTACGACCGCATCTGTACCGGACTGAAGACGGAGCGAGTAGTGGTCGACGACTATGCCGGTTCGTTTGCCGCTGTGGAGTACATGATTCAGACAGGATGTAAACGCATCTTCTTTTATGGAGCCGATCCGCATCTTGAAATTACCAAGAACCGGCGTAACGGTTATCTGGATGCCATGAAGAAATACAAGGTTCCCGTAGACGACAGCATGATTAAGCTATGCGACAATCGCGAACGCGCCATTGCCATAACACCCGATTTGCTGGAAAGCGACAACCGCCCCGACGGATTCTTTGCGATTAACGACGAAACGGCGGCAGGCATATTGTATGCCTGCAAGCTGGTGGGACTAAAAGTACCGGACGAGGTTTCTATCTGCGGATTCACCGACGGAGCCATCGCCCAAAGTACCGACCCGAAACTGACAACGGTGGAGCAGCATGGAGAGGAAGTCGGCAAGAGCGCATTCGGCATCCTTACCGACAAGCTGGAAGGGAGTGAGGAGAAAAGCACCAATAAGATTGTACGGACGAATCTGGTGGTGAGGGGAACGACGAAATAATGAATTATAACTAATATCATAAAAAACAAAAGAACAATGAAAGTAAAACCCGATTTAAGTTTCTGGAAACTGTGGAACATCAGCTTCGGTTTTTTTGGCGTACAGATCGCGTATGCCCTGCAAAGCGCGAATATCAGCCGTATATTCTCCACTTTGGGAGCTGACCCGCACAGTTTGAGTTATTTCTGGATATTACCGCCGTTGGCAGGTATCATAGTGCAGCCTATTGTAGGAGCCGCCAGCGACAAGACCTGGACGAGATTCGGACGTCGCATTCCTTATTTATTCATCGGTTCGCTGGTTGCGGTGCTCGTCATGTGCCTGCTGCCCAATGCGGGCAGCTTCGGCATGGCGGTAAGTACGGCCATGATTTTCGGTCTGGTATCGCTGATGTTTCTGGACACCTCTATCAATATGGCGATGCAACCGTTCAAGATGATGGTAGGCGATATGGTGAATGAGAAACAGAAAGGACTCGCCTATTCCATTCAGAGTTTCCTATGCAATGCCGGCAGTCTGGTGGGGTATCTGTTCCCGTTTATATTTGCGTGGGTGGGCATCAGCAATACGGCGCCGCAGGGGGTAATTCCCGATTCTGTAATCTATTCGTTCTACATCGGAGCCGCTATCCTGATATTCTGCGTTATTTATACAACGGTCAAAGTCAAGGAAATGCCGCCTGCGGAATATGCCGAGTATCATGGCATCACAGAAGAACAGGAACATGAGAAAGTCAATATGCTGAAGCTGCTGGTTAAAGCGCCGAAAGCCTTTTGGACGGTAGGACTGGTGCAGTTCTTCTGCTGGTTCGCTTTTATGTTTATGTGGACATACACCAACGGCAGCATAGCCGCAAATGTTTTTGACGCACCGACCGTTGAGCACACTGTAAACGGAATCACTAAAATAGTTCTTGACACCAAGAGCCTGCAATATCAGGAAGCCACCAACTGGGTAGGCGTACTGTTTGCCGTACAAGCCATCGGCTCTGTACTTTGGGCGGTCTGCATCCCTATGTTCAAAGACCGCCGCTTCATTTACGCGCTGAGCCTCGTGTTGGGCGGCATCGGCTTCATATCCACTTATTTTGTACACAGCCAGTATGTGCTGTTCATCTCTTTCCTGCTGATAGGTTGCGCATGGGCCGCCATGCTGGCGCTGCCTTTCACCATCCTGACCAACGCCCTGTCCGGCGGACACATGGGCACATACCTCGGACTGTTCAACGGAACCATCTGTATCCCGCAAATCGTGGCAGCGGCATTAGGCGGAAGTATTCTGGCACTGTTTACGCCGAAAGGAATGCTTCCCCCGGAAATAAACATGCTGGTAATGGCGGGTGTGATGCTCATTATCGGAGCCGTCTGCGTATATTTGATAAAAGAGACCAAAGGAGAAAGGTCGTAAACCGACCCTTCTCCGAACATACCGTGGAAAGGATGTCGGTCACTCACCGATGAACATATCCTTCCTCACCGACCGACGCCCCGTTCCTCACCGATGAACGGGGCGTTTCTTTTTCCCGCATCTTATTTGTTTATCCTTTTATTTGTTTATCTTTACACCGATAACACAGAAAAAGACTGCCATGAAGAAATACCTTAAAACTGACGAATGGAATATTATAGAAGATAGTTTTCAAGCCGACCGCATGCGATGGTCGGAAAGCATATTCAGTCTTGGGAACGGCCGTTTCGGACAACGGGGATATTTTGAAGAGCCATACAGTAGCGACAGCTATCGCGGCGCATTCGTGGCAGGCATCACATTTCTGGACAAGACCCGTGTAGGCTGGTGGAAGAACGGTTTTCCACGGTTCTACACACGCATTCCCAATGCTCCGGACTGGAGCCGTATCAGCCTGCGCCTTATCGATGAGGAGCTGGATTTGGCTCAATGGGATGTAGACAGTTTCAACAGACGCCTCGACATGAAAACAGGTATCTCCTATCGGGATGCGGAAGTCACCTCTCCGCGAGGAAACAAGCTCCGTCTGCACGTGGAACATATCACCGACATGGCTCATCCCAACCTCTGCCTTATAAAATATAGCGTTACGTCCGTCAACTACACAGGCAAGATTTCCCTCGTGCCTACTTTCGACGGCGACATCGTGAACCAAGCCGAGCATCCTGACGAAAAGATTTGGAATATCCTGCGCTCCGGCACCACCAGCGATTGCGCCTATCTGTGGACGCAGACCAGACGGGAAGACGCGCAAATATGCTATGCCATGACCTATCGGTTTTTCAAGAACAATAAAGAGACATTCGCCAACCCGATACGTATCGAAAAAGAAAAGCAAACCGGATTCAGCGTAGGTGTAGAAGTGAAACCGGGTGACACCGTAACGCTCATTAAATACATTGCCATCGCATCGTCCCTCTATTATGAGCGGCAGGACTTGATAGAAGCGTCCGTCTCGGAAGCCCGGAAAGCCCGGAGTACGGGTTGGGATGTTCTGGTGCAGGAGCACCGGCAAGCCTGGCAGGAGATATGGAACGAAACCGACGTTATCATCGAAGGAGACCCGGAAGCCCAGCAAGGCATACGCTATAATATCTTCCAACTCTACCAGACATACCGGGGAGACGACCCTCGGCTGAATATCGGCCCCAAAGGTTTCACCGGAGAAAAGTACGGCGGAAACACTTACTGGAATACCGAATTGTGTTGCGTGCCCTTCTTCCTGCTTTCCACTCCGAAGAAGATTGCCGAGAACCTGCTGATGTACCGCTATAAACAACTGCCTAAAGCCATTGAGAATGCCCGTAAGTTAGGATTCGGCAATGGAGCCGCCCTCTTTCCGCAAGTCACCAGCAATGGAGAGGAGTGTCACAGCGAATGGGAGATTACCTTTGAAGAGATTCACCGGAACAACATGATTGTCTATGCCATTCTGCAACACTCCACCCTCACAGGCACACTGGATTACATCGCCCGCTACGGACTGGAAGTAATGATAGCCATCAGCCGCTTCTGGAGCCAACGGGTGTCTTTCTCACAATCCAAACAGCAATACGTCATTTTGGGAGTTACCGGACCCAACGAATACGAGAATAACGTAGACAATAACTGGTACACCAACTACTCCTGCATGCGCTGTCTCAGAACCACCCTCAGTTTCCTTGAAATCATCGCACGGCAATACCCCGACGAATACGCCCGCATACGCCGTATCACCCGTCTGAACTATACGGAAGAGAGCGAACGCTGGCGGGATATTATCGAACGGATATATCTGCCGGAAGACCCGGAACGCGGTATCTTCGTGCAAAACGACGGTTATATGGACAAAGTTCTGCAAAGCGCCGATGCCATTCCCGATGGCGAGCGCCCCATCAACCAGTACTGGTCGTGGGATCGTATCCTGCGTTCCTGTTACATCAAGCAGGGTGACGTTCTGCTCGGGCTATACCTCTATTATTTCAACTTCGACCGGGAAACCATCCGCCGTAACTTTGAGTTCTACGAACCGATGACCGTGCACGAATCGTCCCTTTCCCCGCATATCCATTCCATTCTTGCCGCACGCATCGGAAAGGTGGAGAAAGCGTATCAATTATTCTTACACGCCACCCGCCTCGACCTGGACGACTACAACAACGAAGGAGACCAGGGACTGCATATCACCAGTATGCCGGGCAGTTGGCTGGCTATCGTGCGCGGGTTTGCGGGATTGCAAATACTGAACGACACACTCAAGATAGAACCCGTCATACCGGAGAAATGGAGCAGTTACTCGTTCAAAGTGAACTACTTAGGCAATACGCTGCATATACAGGTAAGCAAAGAGATAAAAATCAGCCTGACCGCCGGAAGCCAACTGAACATACAGGTATATCAAAACGTTTATGAATTAAGACAAGGGTTGGCTTTGACCGTCAACCTCAAAGACTTGTCTTAATCGGAATAAATGAAGAAAATGTATCTGTTCGCCTTGGCGGTGACGTTCATCATTACGTCCTGCGGGCAAAAAAAGAGGGAAGAAACCACCCTCGTTCGACCTGTGAAAACCGCTACCGTACGTTCACAGTCAGTCATTCTCAAGGATTTCTCCGGCATGGTAGAAGCGGTGGAATATGTGAAACTGGCATTCCGTGTCAGCGGACAAATCATCAACCTTCCGGTAGTGGAAGGACAAAGGGTAAGGAAAGGACAACTGATCGCCGCCATCGACCCCCGGGATATCTCCCTGCAATATGCCGCCGACAAGGCTGCCTATGAAACCGCTGCCGCACAGGTCGAGCGCAACAAGCGTCTGCTGAGCCGCCAGGCCATTTCCTTGCAGGAGTATGAAATCAGCGCAGCCAATTATCAAAAGGCCAAATCCGCCTACGAGTTATCCACCAACAATATGCGGGATACAAAACTGCTCGCCCCTTTCGACGGCTCCATCGAAAAGCGTCTGGTAGAGAACTATCAGCGTGTCAATTCGGGAGAGGGGATCGTACGGCTGGTAAATACGCAGAAACTGCGTATAAAATTCACCGTACCCGATGATTACCTGTATCTGCTTCGTGCCAAAGACGCCACGTTCAAAGTGGAGTTCGATACTTATAAGGGTACGATATTCAACGCCAAACTGGAAGAATATCTCGATATTTCAACAGACGGTACGGGCATCCCGGTTACCATCACCATTGACGACCCAGCTTTTGACCGTGCCGTATATGATGTGAAGCCCGGATTTACCTGTAACATCCGTCTCGCCTCGGACATCGCCCCTTTCATAGAGGAAAAGCTGATGAATGTACCGCTAAGCGCCGTATTCGGCGACAGCGAGAACAAGAACACCTATGTATGGATCGTGAAAGACAACAGGGTAAGCCGTCGCGAAGTAACCGTATATTCACCGACCGGTGAAGCCAATATTCTCATCTCCAAAGGGCTGAAACCGGATGAAACCGTCGTTATCGCCGGAGTATACCAGCTCGTAGAGGGGCAGAGAGTAAAAGAGGTAGAGTAACAGCCTTTCCCCTATCACTTTATAACTTTATCACCCTATCACCTTTTACATATGAACTTAGCCAAATATTCATTAGACAATACAAAGATTGTCTATTTCTTCCTTGCCGTATTGCTCATCGGCGGCATATTCTCATTCGGTCGTTTGGGAAAGAAAGAAGACGCCCCCTTTGTCATCAAGACAGCGGTCATTATGACACGCTATCCCGGAGCCGAACCCACTGAAGTGGAACGGCTCATTACCGAACCTATCTCCCGCGAAATACAGAGTATGAGCGGAGTGTACAAGATAAAGTCGGAGTCCATGTACGGACTTTCCAAGATTACGTTCGAGTTGCAACCTTCGCTCTCCGCAGCATCTATCCCGCAGAAGTGGGATGAACTGCGTCGTAAGGTTCTCAACATACAGCCCCAACTGCCCGCCGGAGCTTCCGTGCCAACGGTATCGGACGACTTCGGCGATGTATTCGGCATTTATTACGGACTGGTCGGCGACGACGGTTTCTCTTATGAAGAAATGCGCAACTGGGCGGAACGCATCAAAACTCAGGTCATCACCGCCGAAGGAGTGATGAAAGTAGCCCTGTTCGGCACACAGACGGAAGTAATCAATATCTTTATCTCCGTAAACAAGTTGGCGGGGATGGGTATCGACCCCAAACAACTGGCAAGCCTGCTGCAATCGCAGAACCAGATTATCAATACGGGTGAAATCGGCGCGGGCGAACAACAGTTGCGCATTATCGCCAACGGTACTTATACCACCGTCAACGACATCCGTAACCAGCTAATCACCACTCCCGGCGGCCAGGTCAAGCTGGGCGACATAGCCATTGTCGAAAAGGGCTATATGGACCCGCCCGGTACTATCATGCACGTCAACGGAAAACGGGCTATCGGCATCGGTGTCTCCACCGACCCGCAGAAGGATGTAGTAAAAACCGGCGAACTGGTAGACAAGAAACTCGCCGAGCTGCTGCCTCTCATTCCCGTAGGGCTGGAATTGGAAAGCCTTTATCCCGAAAACATCATAGCCAAAGAAGCAAACAATGGGTTCATTATCAACCTGATAGAATCCATTCTGATTGTAATTGTCATCATCATGCTGGTAATGGGGATGCGTGCCGGCGTGCTCATCGGTTCTTCACTGATATTCTCCATCGGCGGTACGCTGCTTATCATGTCATTTTTGGGAGTCGGATTAAACCGTACCTCGCTGGCAGGCTTCATCATCGCCATGGGAATGTTGGTGGACAACGCTATCGTAGTGACCGACAACGCGCAAATCGCCATAGCCCGCGGTGTAAACAGACGGAAAGCGCTGATAGACGGCGCCACCAAACCGCAATGGGGACTGCTTGGAGCAACGTTTATAGCCATCTGCTCCTTCCTGCCGCTTTATCTTGCGCCGTCTTCCGTCGCCGAGATTGTGAAGCCGTTGTTCATCGTCTTGGCCATCTCGTTAGGATTAAGCTGGGTACTGGCATTGACGCAAACCACCACTTTCGGTAACTTCATACTGAAAGCCCGAACCGGCAACAACAAAGATCCCTACGACAAGCCTTTCTACCATAAGTTCGCATCTGTCCTCAGCCTGCTGATACGCAAAAAAGCGTTGACGTTGGGAAGCATGGTCGTATTGTTTATCCTCTCCCTCGTTGTCATGGGACTGATGCCGCAAAACTTCTTCCCCTCACTGGACAAGCCCTATTTCCGTGCCGACGTATTCTATCCCGACGGATACGGTATCCGCGATGTAGAGAAGGAAATGAAGAAAGTGGAAGCCCATCTGCTGGAACAGCCGGAAGTGAAACGGGTTTCCGTCACCTTCGGCAGTACCCCGCTACGCTACTATCTGGCATCCACTTCCGTCGGTCCGAAGCCCAACTTCGCCAACCTTCTGGTAGAAGTGACAGACAGCAAATATACCAAGGAATATGAAGAGAATCTGGATAGCTATATGAAGGAGAATTACCCCAATGCCATCACCCGCACCACGCTCTTCAAGCTCTCGCCTGCCGTAGATGCCGCTATCGAGATAGGCTTTATCGGCAATAACACGGATACTTTAGTGGCGCTGACCAACCGGGTTCTGGAGATGATGCACCGTGACAAAGACCTTATCAATATACGCAATTCATGGGGCAACAAGATTCCCATATGGAAACCCGTATACAGCCAGGAGCGTGCGCAACCGTTAGGCGTGTCCCGCCAGAGCATGGCGCAAAGCATACAAATCGGCACCAACGGAATGACATTGGGAGAATACCGGCAAGGCGACCAAGTACTCCCTATCCTGCTGAAAGATAATACAACCGACTCATTCCGCATTAACGACCTGCGTACACTGCCCGTATTCGGGACTACGCGTGAAACCACCACGCTGGAACAGGTGGTCGGTGAGTTCGACTATCAGTATAAGTTCTCCAATGTAAAGGACTACAACCGCCAAATGGTTATGATGGCACAAGCCGACCCCCGCCGGGGAGTAAACGCCATTGCCGCCTTCAACCGTGTATGGGAACAGGTGCAGAACGAAATAGACGTCCCCGAAGGATATACCATGAAGTACTTCGGCGAACAGGAAAGCCAAGCCGAATCCAATGCCGCACTGGCAGCCAATATGCCGCTGACGTTTTTCCTGATGTTCGTCACCCTGCTGTTCCTGTTCAAGACCTACCGCAAGCCCATTGTCATATTGCTGATGTTGCCGCTCATCTTTATCGGCATCGTATTGGGGCTGCTGCTATTGGGCAAGACATTCGATTTTTTCGCCATCTTGGGTTTACTGGGACTTATCGGGATGAACATCAAGAACGCCATTGTCCTCGTAGACCAAATCGATGCGGAAACGGCTGCCGGAAAAGCGCCGCGCGAAGCGGTCATCAGCGCAACGACCACCCGTATCGTTCCCGTAGCCATGGCATCGGGCACCACCATTCTGGGTATGCTGCCGTTATTGTTCGACGCCATGTTCGGCGGTATGGCAGCCACTATCATGGGCGGTCTGCTGGTAGCTTCGATACTCACCCTGTTTGTATTGCCTGTGGCCTACTGTGCGATACAGGGAATAAAAGGATGAAGGGATTTACGATTTGACTATTTACGATTTACTATTTGAATGATGAGAAAAATTATACTTATATTATCAGTAATCAGTCTCGGCATAAGCGCCGAGGCGCAGGAAACGTATCTCAGCCGCGAGGCCTATCGGGATAAAGTGGAAGCATACAGCCAACTGCTGAAGCAACAACGCCTGAAAACCGCCGCAAGCACCGAGGCCCGCAAAATAGCGCAGACAGGCTTCCTGCCCAAGATAGACATTACCGCCGAAGGGACTGCCAACTTGAGCCACCTGGACGCTTGGAACAGTCCTGCGGGACAATACCGTCCCTATACCTACCAGGCATTGGCTACATTGGGGCAGCCTCTTTATACAGGCGGTTCGCTCATTGCCCAAAAGAGAATAGCCAAAGCCGACGAGGAACTGGATAAGCTTGCCATAGAGCTGACACTCGACCAGATACACTACCAGAGCGATGCTGTTTATTGGAACGCTTCGGCCGCATTGGCGACACTCGAAGCTGCCGCCCGTTTTGAAGAGATTGTCAACCGGCAATACAGCATCATTCAAGACAGGTTCGATGACGGCGCCATCAGCCGTACGGACTTATTAATGATTTCCACCCGCAAGAAGGAGGCTGAACTGCAGTTCATCAAAGCCCGTCAGAACCATACCCTCGCCTTGCAGCGACTCAATATTCTGATGGGAGTAAAACCGGACGCTGCGGTAGACAGTCTTTGCGAAATCGGCGCCGGCTCTCCTCCCGTCGATTTACTGAGCCTCGACGAAGTATTAGGACGCCGTGCGGACTATGCCGGAACCAATGTCAGTATCGCCAAGAGCGAAGCGCAACGCAAGGCCGCCCTCAGCCGGTACAATCCTCAACTCAGTATGTTTTTGGCTACCGGATGGGATACCGGTATCGCCTATATGGGACAGGACGTACCCCACACCCCCATTGCGGGGCTCAATCTCAACATCCCCATTTTCCGATGGGGGGCACGCTTCAAGACCAACCGCCAGCAAAAAGCATATATAGGTATCCAGAGATTACAGCAAAGCTATGTAGCCGATAATATTTTGGAAGAATTATCCGCCGCTACCACCAAACTGACGGAAACGGAACAGCAGGTAAAGACAGCCCAAGAGAATATGGCGCTTGCCGAAGAGAATCTCGACCTGGTTACGTTCTCATACAATGAAGGCAGGGCAAGCATGGTCGATGTGCTTTCCGCGCAACTTTCGTGGACGCAAGCGCAAACCAACCTTATCAACGCGCACCTTGCCGCAAAAATGGCAGTGGCCGAATACAGGAAAGCCATCAGTGAATAAAGGCAAGCGTAAAAAAGAATGTGTTAAAACTATGAATGGCTTCTCATTCTGTCATTCATAGTTTTAACACATTCTTTTATATCATCAACCCCTTACCCGAGGAACGAAATCAGCACGCCCGCCGCTACCGCAGAACCGATAACACCGGAAATATTACTGGACATACAGTAATTCAGCACATGGTTCTTGGGGTCGTACTTGGTAGCGATTTCATTACATACACGACTCGCCATAGGCACAGCACTCAACCCTGTTGCGCCAATCAGCGGATTAATCTTCTTCTTGGAGAACAGGTTGAACAGTTTCACAAAGAAGATACCGCCCGAGATAGACAAGGCGAACGCAAGGAAACCGCCGATAACGATACCGATAGTAGTCCAGTTAAGGAACGCCTCGCTCGTCATGGTAGCACCCACGCTCAATCCCAGGAAGATGGTTGCCGCATTCATAATGCTGTTGGCCGCCGCATCGAACAGGCGGCTGGTATCGGAACCTATTTCCTTAATCAGGTTACCGAACATCAACATACCAATCAAAGGCACCGCCGTCGGTACGAAAAGGGCTACAATAGTAGTAACGGCAATCGGGAAGACAATCTTCAATACACGCAGGTTCTTTATCTCGGTCTTTGAAGGATACAGCTTCTCCTGCTCTTTCATGTTAATCATCAGTTCCTTCTTGCTGCAAAGCAGTTTCACGACCAATGGAATGATAACCGGAACCAACGCCATATACGAGTAGGCCGCAATAGCGATAGGACCCAGCAAGTGCGGAGCAAGTTTAATGGTAGTAAAGATAGCCGTAGGACCGTCTGCGCCACCGATAATGCCCAATGCGCCGGCTTCCTGCGGTGTAAAACCTATCATTACCGCGCACAGCAGCACTGTAAAGATACCAAGCTGTGCAGCCGCGCCGAATATGGAAAGGCGCAGATTGCGGAGCATAGGTCCGAAGTCCGTCAGCGCACCCACACCCATAAAGATGATGGGCGGCAGGAATCCGGTCTTTATCAGCATATAGTAGATGAAGTTCATCAGTCCGAGATCGTGCGCAATCTCATGCAACGGCATCTCCCAGATGTTCTTCAGCACTCCGTTCACCATTACCATACCGTTTTCATCCGCCTGAATCACGCCCATTTCTCCGCCGGGGAAGTTGGCTATGAGCACACCGAAAGCGATGGGAACCAGCAACAACGGTTCGTAATGCTTCTTGATGCCCAGATACAGCAAAATGAAGGCAATGGCATACATTACAAGGAACGACGGATCGGCAATGATATTGCTGAACGCCGTCATATCATAAAGTTTCGCAAATATATCTTCCATTATCCAATCTTCATTAATACATCATCTTCAGAAACAGAATCACCCGGATTGACACAGATAGCGGTAACCGTTCCGCCAAAGTCGGCACGGATAGCATTATAAGTCTTCATCGCCTCGATGTAGCAAAGCAGGTCGCCTTCCTTCACCTTGTCTCCTACCTTAAGCGGAGTTTCCTGCGCATTCTTGGTCAGGAAGAACTTGCCTTCGAGCGGAGCCGCCACTTCCTGCCCTTCGCCTACGGGGGCAGTGACTTTCTCGGTAGCGGAAGCCGGCAGGTCTATGTCGCCGTAGGCCACCGTCACGCGATAAGCCTGTCCGTCCACCTGTACAGTAAGCGTTTTGGGTTTGGCGTCATCCAAAGGAGATTTATCACGTTCGGCACGGCGTTTTTCCACATCTTCCAGAAAGTCCTCTTTGGCCTTGCCGCTCTTGTACGCCTCGTATTGCGCCGGATGCATGGCATACTCAAAGAGTTCCTCATCATCCTCTCCGAGTTCCCACTTGTTTTCTTTCATCAGCTTGCGGTACTTATCAAGCGCATCGGGATAATTGTCCTGCGGGTTGCCGTTGAAGAATTTACGTCCCTCACGTTCCGCCTTTTCCACGATTTCGGGCGCAAGCTCACCCGGCAGTTTACCGGCTTTGCCCAACAGCATATCCCAAATATCGTCGGCTATCATGCCCCAACGTTCCTTGCCTTTCTCCATAGCCATCACGTTCATCATGGACAGGTTCTTTACATATTGGCTGAACGGGGTTACCAACGGCGGGTAACCTACACGCGGCCATACGTAAGCCACTTCGTTGAAGAGTTTAATCAGCAGTTCGTCCTGCTTCATAAACGGCAGGTTACGTTTAGCCTTATACTTGTTGATAGATTCCAGATTGGACTCCAAGTCCGCCATCAAGCTGCCCATCATGCCGCCCGGAAGTCCCGGACCAATCAGCAACGAGTTCATCAGACGGTTCTTCGGGCTGATGTACAGGCCGAGGAAATCATCCATAAACTCTTGTATCAGGGCGCGCACCTTCATGTAGGCTTCCATATTGACCTCAGGTACTTGGAAGCCGGCGTCTTTCAGCATGGCTTGCACGCTAAGCAGGTCGGCATGTCCGGTACCCCATGACAGCGGTTCCATACCTACGTCGATGTAGTCGCAGCCGGCTTCACATACTTCGAGAATGCTCGCCATATTGAAGCCGGGACCCGCATGGCTGTGATATTGAATGGGAATTTCCGGATGGGCGGCTTTGATATTGGCCACAATCTTGCCCAGAGATACCGGACGACCGATACCGGCCATGTCCTTTATACAGATTTCGTCCGCACCCAGTTTGATAAGCTTCAATGCCATATCCGTATAATACTCCACTGTATGGATAGGTGAATGGGTGATGCAAAGAGAGCACTGCGAAATCATTCCCGCCTCGTGCGCATAAGTGATGGAGGGGGCGATGTTACGTATATCGTTCAGTCCGCAGAAAGTACGCGTGATGTCCGTACCCTGCGCTTTCTTTACTTTATAAAACAATTTGCGCACATCGGCGGGCACAGGGCTCATGCGCAAACCGTTCAGCGCACGGTCCAACATATGTGTCTGGATGCCGGCTTCGTGGAAAGGTTTCGTCCACTCGCGCACAGCCTTATTGGGATTCTCGCCGAACAAAAGATTTACCTGTTCAAAACCGCCGCCATTCGTTTCTACACGGGCAAAACATCCCATCTCGATAATGGCGGGAGCTACCTTTACCAGTTGGTCTACACGGGGAACATACTTTCCGGCGCTTTGCCACATATCCCTGAATACCAAACTGAACTTAATTTCTTTTTTCATACTAAATTATTCCTGTGTGTGTTTATATAAGATTAGTTATTTCAGATTTTCTCTACTTTCGCTACCTTGCCCTTGCCTTGCGTCACCACCGTAACAGCCGCATTGATGGCCGCCATGATATTGCCGGGAATAGCCGCGGGAGCATTTGCCGCCTGTTTGGCAGGAGCAACCTCTTCGGGAGCATATTTATTCACAAGAGCGATGAGGAGTTTACCTAAGTAGATAACAATCAGCAGGATGGCAAAAACCGTTGCCATACCTACTACCATTAGCAGGAGCGCTAAATTCAAGTTTTCCATATTATAAATTATTAGTTATTCTATCGGAATTGCAAAAATTCGTCCGAAATTAGCGATAATTCGTTAAAGAATAGTGTGATATAATTATAAATAATGCTAAAACAGAAATTCCCGTGCCGTCCGGAAGGGCAACACGGGAACTCATTTATCAATACTGCGATATCGGTACAGAATCCTGTCCGGATACGATAAAGATTATCCTAACGGATTTTCTTCTTCACCACCGCCCGCACCATCTCCATTACCGCCATTCCCGGAAGCTGAAGTTTTGCCCCACTCTTCCCAACAGATATTACTGTCTACCATACTACGGGTAACAACCTTATTATTAATGTCCCGTTCGACCTCGGGAATGAAACGGACACGTACACCCGCTATTTGAGAAGCGCTGACCTCTTTAGACGTTTTCACTCCATTCTTGTTGGCAGCAGCCGTATAATAAAAAGTACCTACCCCGTCTATTTTCACCGTACGTCCTTGCGCCATATAAAGAGAAAGTACGCTTCCCAAATTCTTAATGATGGCATACGCGTCACCACGGGTAACGGTAGAAAGCAACGCCAATTGATCCGCCACCTGATTACTTGTAACAGCTTTGCCCCATGTGATGGACTGAGGATACCATAAACCGTTGATTTTTTGTTGAGTTTTCTTATAAAACATAATTGATAATGTATTAAGTAAATATATAATAGTTGCCAGTGAGCCAGTCATCACCGCTTTGACCGATCAGGTTGAAGGCCGACCGAAACCGCATCTCTTTCAAGAAGTATAAGGAAGAACTCTACCGCGAGGCCTCAACGATAAAGTATTTCGCTTTTCTCAAATTCGATGTTGCAAAGTTAAAGGACACAAGAAGGAATAACAAGAAAACAGGCTCTACAACAATCCCGGCAAAACAGCTATAAATCAACATATTATCAACCGCACATCTCTACAACCCGACAATAGGATACCAAACCGGAGATTCAATATTCTATGAATATCTCTACCTGAACGCTATGTAAAGAGCTGATAACCAGCATCACGAAACCAATGTATCTCTACAATACCGAGAAACTTACACTTCTTTCTCTCTACGATTCATATCCTGAATGATTCCTAAAATCTTGCCGTATTCTAAAAAGGAAGTAGCGGCTTTGCGCTATATCAAAAATTATCAGACGATACAGGCAAAAGTTGGCGGGTAATTGAAATATAGCAACAAAACACGGATGCCGGACATGCTATCTTAACGGTGGCAGGCATTGTCGTTATGCGAGGCTATCTCTGTCGTTATGCAAGACGGCCTCTGCCGGCGTATGAGAGTATCACAGCCGTTATCTTTGATTACCCCGTCAAGAAGTACTTTCGGTGGGACTTTTTTTGCAGTATAATCGAGTTTACCCCAGTTTCGGCTCTCTTATCCGGATTGCAACAAAACTTTACACATGGAAAATGTAATACCAGACTGGGCTATGGGTAATTCCTGAGAGCATCGCATTGGAGACATAAATCTCACAAGCACCTGCCGGGAAATAACACGTATCAGCATCCGCACACCACCACATCCACCGTCTCCCCGTTTTTGAACAAAGATTCATCCGCCTGTATCAGCCGCTTTTTCAAGCGGAACTTCTGCTGAGAGACAGAAGCGGGAGAGACAGCCGTAAGCGTTGCTATCTGTGTGTTCGTGAAGCGCAGGCGAATCAGCAGGCAAAGCTGAAGGTCGGCAGGCGTGAGCTGGGGAAAGCGGGAAGTGAGGCGTTCGGAAATACCTGTATACGCTTTGTCTGTCAGTTGCCGCAGATGTTCCCATTGGGCTTCCGTCAGAAACTTGGGATGAGCGCGCAACCGCTCCACCACCTCGTCACGGTCTATCAATGCGGCGGTGAGCGCTTGTACCTGTCCGTCCAGTTTACGGGCACGTTCACCCTCTTTTTGCAGCAGTTCCAGCTCATAAGGGACAGGATGGTCTTCGTACTCCCTGAGACGTCCGCGAAGCACTCCGTTCTCCTCGTGCAACCGGCTACCCCGGGTCATAAGATTCACCAACGAGCGTTGTACTTCTTCGCGTTCGTCATCTTCCAGTGACATCTCTTTGAGGCATTCTTCCAGTTCGGCACGCTCACATTCGTTGTTATGCAGGTGGCGTTCGTTCTCGCTCAAGTTGATGAGGTAACGGCGGTGCTTGCGCTCGTTCGTGAATTTTATGTCCCGTATGGAAAGCCAGACATTCAAGCCCAGCATCAATGCGCCGAACACTCCCCAAAGGGTATGCTTCCACCCCGTGACCGGCATCAGACGAAGAGGTTTTCCTGCGGACTGTTCTTTTACACGGGCGTATTCGCGATGCAGGCCGAAAAGCAGACGAGCGGTACGGGCACTGTCGGCAACACCGGACTGTACCAACGAATCGGCATGGGCAAGGGAGTGTTCATACTCCAACATATCCTTATCGACGGGAGCGGAACAGGCCGTTATCCCCCAAAGGAGAAATAACGGCAGAATAAAATCGAGGCAGGACTTCATGCGCATATAATAGTAATGGGTAAATGAGTAAAGTATAAGACAAAAAACACGGATTACACGAATCCGGCGGTTCAAGTCAATCAAGAGCCGCGTAAATTCGTATAATCCGTGCCTCAAAATAAGTTTCGGTTCCCTGTTATCAGAACTCGCTCGTAAAGTGGAACTTTATGTTTTTGAAGTCCATTTGCGCCATTTGCAATACATAGCCGCTGTCTGCCAGAAACACGTCCCTGCCCTCGCGGTCTTTCGCCATATACTGGTACTTGCGTTTCTTGAAGGATTCCAGTTCGGCGGGGTCGTCGCTTTCAATCCAGCAAGCCTTGTAGAGGCTCAACGGCTCCCAACGGCACTTGGCGCTGTACTCATTTTCCAGACGGTATTGGATAACCTCGAACTGCAACTGTCCTACCGTACCGATAATCTTGCGCCCGTTGAACTGGTTGACAAACAACTGCGCCACACCTTCGTCCATCAACTGGTCGATACCTTTGGCAAGCTGTTTCTGCTTCATCGGGTCGGCATTCTCAATGTACTTGAACATCTCCGGCGAGAAGCTCGGCAAGCCGCGGAAATGAAGCATCTCGCCCTCGGTCAGCGTATCGCCTATCTTGAACGTACCGTTATCCGGCAGGCCGATAATATCTCCCGCCCATGCCTCGTCGATGGTAGTCTTGCGCTGCGCCATAAACTGCGTGGGCGACGAGAAACGCATGGTCTTGCCATGACGCACATGCAGGTAGGGCGTATTACGGGTAAACTTACCGGAACATATCTTGCAGAATGCGATACACGAACGGTGATTCGGGTCGATATTGGCGGTAATCTTGAAGATAAAGCCTGTGAATTTCGGCTCGTCCGGCTCCACTTCACGCTCTTCCGCCTTTACAGGACGGGGACTGGGAGCAATCTCCACAAAGCAGTCCAGCAACTCCTGCACACCGAAGTTATTCAAGGCGGAACCGAAGAATACGGGAGCCAGTTCACCTTTCAGATATTCCTCTACCTGAAATTCGGGATATACCCCGTCTATCAGCTCCAGCTCGCCGCGCAGCTTGTCCGCCAGCGAAGAGCCTATCTGATTATCCAGTTCTTCCGTATTTATATCCACTTCCACTTTCTCCGTCACCACCTGTTTGGAAGGCTGGTACAGGTTCAGATTATGTTCGTAGATGTTATAAACTCCCTTAAAGCGGGCGCCGCTCTCGATAGGCCATGTCAGAGGACGGACATGGATGGAAAGCTCCTCTTCCAGCTCATCCAGCAGGTCGAACGGGTCTTTCGCCTCACGGTCCATCTTATTGATGAAGATAATCACCGGAGTGTTGCGCATACGGCAGACCTCCATCAGCTTGCGCGTCTGGGTTTCCACACCTTTCGCGCCGTCCACCACAATGATAACGCTGTCCACCGCCGTCAGGGTACGGTAAGTATCTTCGGCAAAGTCCTGGTGACCCGGAGTATCGAGAATATTGATTTTGTAATCGTGATAATCAAACTCCATTACAGAAGTGGTTACAGAGATACCACGCTGTTTTTCAATATCCATCCAGTCCGACGTCGCCGTCTTCTTTATCTTGTTGCTTTTCACCGCGCCCGCCACCTGAATCTGACCGCCAAACAGCAGCAGCTTTTCAGTCAACGATGTCTTACCGGCATCCGGATGCGCGATAATCGCAAAGGTTCGTCTTCTTTCTATCTCGTTGTTACTTGCCATATATAAATAGGTATAATATTCAAATAAATATCGTTATGCTTGCTGCGCCAGTCGCTCGATGCAGACCTGTAAGCTCTCTTCCCAGTGGGGAATCCCGATACCGAAAGTCTTTTTAATCTTCGTCTTGTCCAATACGGAATATTGCGGACGCGGAGCCTTGGCCGGATACTCGTCCGTATGCAACGGACTGACTTTGCATGAGGTAATGCCCGCTATGCGATGAATGGCTACCGTAAAATCATACCAGGAACAAACACCTTCGTCGCTGAAATGGTAAATACCGGGAACAATGCCTCGATTGATAGCCGCAAAGATGGCACGCGCCAAATCGTTGGCATAAGTCGGCGTACCGATTTGGTCGAAAACGACTCCCAGCTTCTCACGCTCATTGCCCAAGCGAATCATGGTCTTTACAAAATTATTGCCATAAACGGAGTACAGCCATGCCGTACGGATAACCATTGCGCGACTGCACTTCTCCATAACAGCCTGTTCGCCCGCCAGTTTCGTGGAGCCGTAAACGGAGTTGGGACAAGGAGTCACTTCTTCCGTATAAGGAATATGGCCGGTGCCGTCGAACACGTAGTCCGTAGACACCTGTATCATGGCGGCGCCGCAAGCCTCAGCGGCAGCAGCCAGATAGCCGGGAGCCACATGGTTCAGTTTATCGCAAAGCTCCGGATTGTCTTCCGCCTTGTCTACCGCCGTATAAGCGGCACAGTTTACGATAACATCCACCCGGTTGCCGGCCACGAATGTACGTATGGCCTGTTCATCACATATATCCAGTTCCTGCACATCTGTAAAGAAGTAAGTGTGTTGCTGATTTTCAGCGGAGAGCGCCCGCATCTCGTTGCCAAGCTGACCGTTGGCGCCGGTTACCAATATATTCATCTTAACAGTTACTATTTATTCCCTACGGTCATGATATTTCTTTTATCTCCGACACGTAGGTATGTTGACAATTTACTATTCTATTATTTATATTTATCACTCAACTTATTATCCAAGTCCATACAAACATCCTGTCAGTCATTATCCAGCTTCAACACGCCTTTCTTGTCCTTGTCGTAATAGTTGGCGAGCAAGGAAAGAAAACTGCTGATAGCCTCTACCGCCTTAGCAGTGCCCTGACTGATTTCTTTTTTCTGCAAACGCAGCAGCAATATGCCGTAAAGCGCCTCAAAGCAGGTTTCCAATTCGGGTTCTTCCTCCTGTCCGCCCTTTTGCCGCAATTCTACAATAAAAGGCAAAGCCTTGAAGTATGCCGCATTATAAAAAGGATACTTCGTGGAAGCCAGCAAATCGGCATGCAGGTCCGTAAGGTTACGGATGACGTTGCGGTTAATCTGCAAATGCCCTTTCTCCGTCACGCCCTCGGCACGCATCATATCGGCAAGATTGCCGTACCATTCTTCCAAAGCCGCATGCTCCTCCGCAGGGTAGCGGGAAATAATGTTACTGCGAAGCAGGTCTATATCGCACTTATTAGCGCGAAGCAGGTCTTCCACTTGCCACATATATATAAGGTATTCGGCAATATTCTTCTCTTTCAGTTGCTGTGAAATCTTCACGTTGAGATTGATGATTTATTATTTATGATTGATTCAAACGTCACATTCCCTGTCTGCCGGCCGTCAACTAATACAACGATTCGCCCATCAGCGTAAATACCAGCCCGAGTGCAGACACCACCATGACAATGCCGCCGATGATACGGTTCAATATCCAAATGCCGCGTAAGTTGAATTGCGTACGGACCTTGTTGACGAAAAAGGTAATTCCAAACCACCACGCCAACGCTCCCAAAGCAATGGCAAGATACCCCGTAACGGCCTCGAAGACCAACACGCCTTCGCTTACGAAAGCAAAACGCGCAAACAGACCTACGAAAAGAAAGATGATAAGCGGATTGGAAAGAGTGACAGCGAACGCCGTGATAAAGTTATGAAAATAAGACCCCTTGCTGGTGGATACCGGACGAATGGATTGTACCGGATTACTGCGGAACGTGTAGATACCGAATATCAGCAGCAGGATACTTCCGAACAGTTGCAGATAGAAAATATTCTTGTTGACATAATCGAAGACGAAACTCATTCCGTAACCTGTCAGCAAAGCGTAGGCTATATCGCTCAACGAGGCTCCTATACCGGTTACAAAACCATACCAGCGCCCTTTATTCAAAGTACGCTGAATGCACAATACTCCTACAGGACCCAAAGGTGCGGACACTATAACACCGATTATGAACCCCTTCCACAATATGTCAAATATGGTCTCTATCTGAATCATGCCTGCAAATATCGGACTTTTTTATGAGACGACCGAATAGAGTTAACGTTTTTTCGTCAGAAAAGGATTTTAAAAAGCTATATTATCCCTATGAAACGTGAAACATGTTCTCTCGCATCCGACTGAAGTTTTTTATTTCCATTTCTTTCTCCCGCCCGACGATTTTGTATATCTTTGCACCCAAGAAGAAAAGAGAAGAGGCTAACTGACAGACAGCAGCTTCAATCAAAAGTAGCAAATCGTAAACTCTTAAATAAAAGTATGATTCTTTTTTTCAGAACACCATCCAAGAGCGTGATTGCCGTAGAATGTGACCACGAACTTACTCAGGCAGACAGCGACAAACTCTGCTGGCTTTTTGGAGAAGCCGCCCCCGAAAGTGAAGACAACCTGAAAGGACATTTCGTCGGCCCGCGCCGTGAAATGATTACTCCTTGGAGTACCAATGCTGTGGAAATCACCCAGAACATGGGTTTGAACGGTATCGCCCGTATCGAAGAATATTTCCCCGTAAAAGACGAAAACGCAGAGCGTGACCCGATGCTGCAACGTATGTATAAAGGTCTGGACCAAAACGTATTTACCACCAACCGCCAGCCGGAGCCGATAATCCATATCGATGACCTGGAAGCATACAACGAAAAAGAAGGTCTGGCGCTCTCCAAAGAGGAGATGGACTACCTTAAGAAAGTAGAGAAAGACCTGGGACGTCCGTTGACCGACTCCGAGGTGTTCGGTTTCGCGCAAATCAATTCCGAGCACTGCCGTCACAAAATCTTCGGCGGTACCTTCATCATCGACGGAGTGGAACAGGAATCTTCCCTCTTCCAAATGATTAAGAAAACCACTCAGGAAAACCCGAACAAGATTATATCAGCCTATAAAGACAATGTAGCCTTTGCCGAAGGTCCGGTTATCGAGCAGTTTGCCCCGGCAGACCACTCCAAGCCCGACTTCTTCCGGATAAAGGACATCAAGAGCGTTATCTCCCTGAAGGCCGAGACCCATAACTTCCCTACTACCGTAGAACCTTTCAACGGCGCTTCTACCGGTACGGGCGGTGAAATCCGCGACCGTATGGGCGGCGGTAAAGGCTCATGGCCTATTGCCGGAACAGCCGTATACATGACTTCCTATCCCCGTACAGACGAGGAACGTTCCTGGGAAGACATACTTCCGGTACGCGAATGGCTGTATCAGACTCCCGAACAAATCCTGATTAAAGCGTCCAACGGCGCCAGCGATTTCGGAAACAAGTTCGGCCAACCGCTGATTTGCGGTTCCGTACTCACCTTTGAGCACAAAGAGAAAGATGAAGTTTACGGTTACGACAAAGTTATCATGCTTGCCGGCGGTGTAGGATACGGTACGCAACGCGACTGTCTGAAAGGCGCTCCCGAAGCAGGCAACAAGGTTGTCGTTATCGGTGGCGACAACTACCGCATCGGTTTGGGCGGCGGGTCCGTCTCATCCGTAGATACGGGACGTTACAGCAGCGGCATCGAACTGAACGCCGTACAGCGTGCCAATGCGGAGATGCAGAAACGCGCCTACAACGTAGTGCGCGCACTTTGTGAAGAAGACGCCAACCCGGTGGTTTCCATCCACGACCACGGTTCCGCCGGACACGTAAACTGTCTGTCCGAGCTGGTGGAAGAGTGCGGCGGTCTTATTGACATGAGCAAGCTGCCTATCGGCGACAAGACCTTATCCGCCAAAGAAATCATCGCCAATGAAAGTCAGGAGCGCATGGGCTTGCTGATTCGGGAAGAAGCTATCGAGCATGTACGCAAGGTGGCCGAACGCGAGCGCGCCCCGATGTACGTAGTCGGCGAAACGACCGGCGACCATCGCTTCGCTTTCCAGCAGGCCGACGGCGTACGTCCGTTCGACCTTGCCGTAGAGCAGATGTTCGGCTCCTCACCCAAGACTTATATGGTGGACAAAACCGTAGAGCGTCATTATGAAATGCCGGAATACGAGTTGTCACAACTGCATGAATACCTCACCAACGTACTCCAGCTGGAAGCCGTTGCCTGCAAAGACTGGTTGACAAACAAGGTAGACCGTTCCGTAACGGGCAAGATTGCCCGCCAACAGTGCCAGGGCGAACTTCAGTTGCCGTTGAGCGACTGCGGTGTCGTAGCTTTGGATTATCGCGGCGAGAAAGGTATCGCAACATCTTTGGGACACGCTCCGCAGGCAGCGCTTGCCGACCCGGCGGCCGGTTCCATCCTCTCCGTCAGTGAGGCATTGACCAACCTGATTTGGGCTCCGCTTGCCGAAGGTCTGGACAGCGTATCCCTGTCGGCCAACTGGATGTGGCCTTGCCGCTCGCAAGAAGGCGAGGACGCGCGTCTCTATACAGCGGTAAAAGCATTGAGCGACTTCTGCTGCGCCCTGCAAATCAATGTTCCTACGGGTAAGGACTCTTTGTCCATGACACAGAAATATCCCGACGGCAGCAAGGTCATCGCTCCGGGTACGGTTATTGTATCTGCAGGCGGTGAGGTTTCGGATGTGAAGAAAGTGGTGTCTCCCGTACTCGTCAACGACGACAAGACCACCCTCTACCATATCGACTTCAGCTTCGACAAACTGAAACTGGGCGGTTCCGCCTTTGCGCAGTCACTGGGTAAAGTAGGCGACGAAGTGCCTTGCGTACAAGACGCCGAATACTTCCGCGACGCCTTCCTGGCCGTACAGGATTTAATCAACAAGGGACTTGTTCTTGCCGGACACGATATTTCAGCCGGCGGTCTCATCACTACGCTGCTCGAAATGTGCTTCGCCAATGTAGAGGGCGGTATGGAAATCAACCTCGACAAGATGAAGGAACAAGACCTCATCAAAATATTGTTTGCCGAGAATCCGGGTATCGTTATCCAAATCAGCGACAAGCGCAAGGAAGAGGTCAAGAAGATACTGGAAGATGCCGGTGTAGGCTATATCAAAATCGGTAAGCCGACCGATGAGCGCCACATCCTCGTAAGCAAGAACGATGCCACTTACCAGTTCGGCATAGACTATATGCGCGATGTATGGTATTCTTCATCTTACCTGCTCGACCGCAAGCAATCCATGAACGGATGCGCCAAGAAGCGTTTCGAGAACTACAAGATGCAACCGCTGGATTTGGTATTCCTACCCGAATTCAAGGGTAAGCTTTCACAATACGGCCTTGACCCGGACCGTCGTACTCCGACCGGTATCCGTGCCGCCATCATCCGTGAAAAGGGAACCAACGGTGAACGCGAAATGGCGTACTCGCTCTACCTTGCCGGCTTCGATGTGAAAGACGTAACCATGACCGACCTTATCAGCGGACGTGAAACACTGGAAGACGTGAATATGGTAGTTTACTGCGGCGGTTTCTCCAATTCCGACGTACTGGGCTCCGCCAAAGGCTGGGCGGGCGCTTTCCTTTTCAACCCGAAAGCCAAAGAAGCGCTCGACAAGTTCTATGCACGCGAAGACACGCTGTCTCTCGGCGTATGCAACGGCTGCCAGCTGATGATGGAATTAGGCCTCATCACTCCCGACCACGAAAAGAAGGGAAAGATGCTGCATAACGATTCTCACAAATTCGAGTCAACCTTCATCGGCCTGACCATTCCTACCAACCGCAGCGTAATGTTCGGCTCTTTGAGCGGCAGCAAGCTCGGTATCTGGGTGGCGCACGGAGAAGGCAAGTTCTCACTGCCTTACGACGAGGATAAATACAATGTGGTGGCAAAATATACTTACGATGAGTATCCCGGCAATCCGAACGGTTCCGACTACTCCATCGCGGCCATAGCCAGCACCAACGGACGCCATTTGGCTATCATGCCTCACCTGGAACGCTCCATCTTCCCGTGGCAGAACGGCTACTATCCCCAAGACCGTGTACACAGCGACCAGGTTACTCCATGGATAGAAGCATTCGTCAACGCGCGTAAGTGGGTGGAAGAAAAGACCCGGAAATGACAAAGCATCCAACCATAACGCGATAATAGAATAATGTGCCAAAGTTCCCTCCAATGCAGAATCTTTGGCACATTTCTTTTATTCCCCGCCCTGTTCCGCCAACTTATCGCCTTCGTACTCTGTTTCTCTTTTTTTTGCATATCTCAAACATATTCACTACTTTTGTGTTAATATTAAGTCCCCCCGAACGTTTATCAAACTCAAATTCCAAAATTGGCTGATATGAAAAAGCATTTCTTTTTCTTTATTTTCCTGGTATCATCCTTTTTAGCTGCTGCTCAGACATATAAGTACATCGGCGTAGAGGATGGTTTGAGCAACAGGCGGGTGTATGCTATTCAAAAAGGACCTAAAGGTTACATGTGGTTCCTCACGCACGACGGTATCGACCGTTACAACGGAAAGGAATTCAAACAATATAAACTTCTGGACGGCGAAGAAGAAATCAACTCCATGATGAACCTCAACTGGCTGTATTCGGACTCGCAAGGCAGATTATGGGAAATCGGCAAGCAAGGACGCGTTTTCTGCTACGAAAGCAAGCACGACCGTTTCCAACTGACATACAAGCTGCCCAAAAGCGAGACGGAAGGTTTACATACTCCCGTCAGCTATGGTTTTGTTGACGACAACAATACAATATGGCTCTGCAATCAAAGAAACATCTACCTATACGACAGCGATACGAAAAAGACCGTTACCATCAAGAATGAAATCAACGAGAGCATTACGGATATCGAGCAGATAGATGCCACCCACTATTTCATAGGAACGGACGTAGGCGTACATTACGCCGAGCTGAAAAACGACATACTCGCGCTGAGCCCTTGCGAAAAGCTGGATACGCTAAGGTTACAAATCAACGAGCTTTTCTTTCATAAAGGCAGCCGCAAAATCTTCATCGGAACTTTTCAAAGGGGGATTTATGTATATGACCTCAACCTTCACAAGGCATTTCATGTCAAGTCGGGTTTGATAGACGTCAGCATCAACCGGATTTGCACTTTCGGCGAGAATGAGATATTGATAGCGACAGACGGCGCGGGTGTCTACAAAATGAATGTGGATACCTATCAGTCCGAACCGTACATCGTGGCCGACTTCAACCGGTACAATGCCATGAACGGCAATACCATCTACGACATATACGTGGATGACGAGCAACGTATCTGGATGGCGAACTATCCCATCGGCATTACCGTACGCAACAACCGGTACAGCGATTACAAATGGATAAAGCATTCCATCGGCAATAAACAATCCCTCATCAACGACCAGGTAAACGCCATCATCGAAGACCACGAAGGCGATTTATGGTATGCCACCAATAACGGAATCAGCCTGTACGAGCACCGCACCCGGCAATGGTACTCCTTTATGAGCGTTTTCAATAAAGAACATGAGAATCAGAACCACACGTTCATATCCCTGTGCGAAGTCAGCCCCGGCATCATCTGGGCGGGCGGTTACAGCTCCGGCATCTACCAGATAGACAAGAAGAAACATTCCGTCAGCTTCTTCACCCCCGCCCTATTCGGCGGTAAGACGATTCGCCCCGACAAATATATCCGTTCCATTACCAAGGACAGCGAGGGCTATATATGGTCGGGCGGTTACTACAACTTGAAGAAGATAGATTTCGAGCATCAGAAGATAGAATTGATTCCCGGACTGGAAGCCGTAACGGACATCAAGGAGAGAGACAAGGATTCCATATGGATAGGTACGGCCAACGGGCTGTATCTGCTGGAGAAAGCGACCGGCAAATACCGGTATATTACAATGCCGGTAGAGTCGTCCTATATATACTCCCTGTACCAAGACCCCAACGGACTGCTGTATATCGGAACAAACAACTCCGGTCTGCTCATATACGACCCCGTTCAGAAAAGCTTCGACCACTATCACAAGGATAACTGCGCACTTATCTCCAATAACATCTACATGATTCTGTCTGACGGGAAAGACGACATCCTGCTAAGCACCGAACAAGGGCTGAGCGGTTTCTATCCCAAAGAGAAGATTTTCCATAACTGGACCAAAGAACAAGGATTGCATTCCGACCACTTCAATGCCAGTTCGGGAACCCTGCGCAAGAATGGAAACGTCATTTTCGGAAGCACCGACGGCGCCATAGAATTTCCAAGAAACATGGTATTGCCCCGCGAGTACAGTTCGCGCATGATATTCAGCGACTTGCGCGTTTTCTACCAGACGGTATACCCCAAAGACGAAGGCTCGCCCCTGGTGTTGGACATTGACGAGACGAAAAGCCTGAAACTGAAATACAATCAGAATATATTCTCGCTTCAGGTTTCTTCCATCAACTACGACTATCCTTCCCTCATTCTGTATTCTTGGAAGCTGGAAGGGTTCTATGACGGCTGGAGTCGCCCCGGAGAGGAGAATATCATCCGCTTCACCAATCTGAACCCCGGTCAATACACCCTGCGCGTCCGCGCCATATCCAATGAAGACCGGCGCATCGTCCTGGAAGAACGCAGCATGGATATCATCATCGAGCAGCCCATCTGGCTCAGCATATGGGCGCTGCTGCTGTATGCGCTCATTCTTATAGCCCTTGCGAGCATCGCGCTGCGTATTATCGTGTTGCGCAAGCAACGAAAGATATCCGATGACAAGATTCGCTTCTTTGTCAACACGGCGCACGACATCCGTACTCCGCTGACGCTTATCAAAGCGCCGCTGGAAGAGCTCAACGACCGTGAAACGCTGACCCAAGAAGGGACGGACAACCTCAGCACGGCGCTTCGCAATGTCAACGCCCTGCTACGTCTTACTACCAACCTCATCAACTTTGAACGGGCGGATACCTATTCGAACAATTTCTACGTATCCGAGTACGAGCTGGGAGCTTATATGAACGATACCATCAACGCTTTCCGCTCATACGCTTCCGTAAAGCACATCAACCTGACTTACGAAAGCAACTTCCGCTATCTGAACGTTTGGCTGGATAAGGACAAAATGGACTCTATTCTGAAGAACATCATATCCAACGCGCTGAAATATACGCCCGACGGCGGAAGCGTACACGTATATGCCTGCGAAACAGAAGATACCTGGAGCGTAGAGGTCAGCGATACGGGCATCGGTATTCCGCTGGACGAGCAGAAGAAACTGTTCAAGATGCATTTCCGTGGCAGCAACGCCATCAACTCCAAAGTAACCGGCAGCGGAATCGGCTTACTTCTCGTATGGAAGCTCGTACATATACATAAGGGAAAGCTCAACTTTACCAGTACCGAAGGAAAAGGCTCCTGCATCAAAGTATCTTTCCCAAAAGGCGAGAAGCGCTACCGCAAGGCCATACACCGCCCCGTTCCCATGAAAGAGAAAGAGCCGGAAAGGAGTAATGAGCTGGAGCAAATCACCGCTCCGAAGAAAGATATGCCGAACGCTCCTGCTGCCAATGCGTCCATTGAAGGCTACGAACACGCCCAACAGAAAACCCAAGATGCCGATAACCGCCAGAAGATACTGGTAGTAGAGGATAACGACGAACTGAGGGAATACCTGCGGCGCACTCTGGCCGAGAACTACCACGTGCAGGTATGCTCCAACGGCAAATCGGCGCTTTACATCGTGAAAGAGTATTTCCCCGACCTGATTATATCGGACATCATGATGCCCGAAATGCGGGGTGATGAGCTGTGCCAGATTGTAAAGAACGACATCGACACCTCGCACATCCCCATTATCCTGCTGACAGCCCTCAATACGGACAAGAACATCATTGACGGACTGCAAACCGGAGCGGACGAATATGTCGTGAAACCGTTTAATATCGGAATCCTGCGCGCCACCATCGCCAATCTGCTCGCCAACCGCGCTTTACTGCGCCACAGATACGGCAATCTGGATTTGAACGACGATACCCACAATACGGAATGTATCAACTGTTCTACGGATTTGGACTGGAAATTCATTGCCAGCATCAAGAAGAACGTGGAGGACAATATGGACAATCCGAGCTTCACGATCGATGTGCTTTGTACCCTGCTCAACATGAGCCGTACCAGCTTCTACAACAAGCTAAAGGCGCTGACCGACCAGGCGCCGGGAGATTACGTCCGGCTGATCCGCCTGAAACGCGCCATGCAACTGCTGAAAGAACAGAAGTACACCATCACCGAAGTGGCCGAGATGACAGGGTTCAGCGATGCCAAATATTTCCGTGAAGTATTCAAGAAACACTTCAATGTAAGTCCGAGCCAATACGCCAAGGACGAAGGAAATATCGGTGAGGCCAAACAATAAACAGAGTTACAGTATTTACACATGATATGACGAATATATATATCGAAGCGTTTTCCATCTTTTTCAAAATCGGTGCATTCACCATCGGCGGCGGTTATGCCATGGTGCCATTGATTGAGGATGAAATCGTAACAAAGCGCCAATGGATAGCCAAAGAAGATTTTATAGACCTGCTCGCCATTTCCCAGTCGGCGCCGGGTATTCTCGCGGTCAACATATCCATATTCATAGGCTATCGCTTACGGGGAATACGGGGAAGCATCATCACGGCTTTGGGAACGATACTGCCCTCTTTTCTCATAATCCTTGCCATAGCCCTGTTCTTCCATAACTTCAAAGACAATGTTTACGTAGAGCGCATCTTCAAGGGCATCCGTCCGGCGGTTGTCGCGCTGATAGCCGCTCCGACTTTCAGTATGGCCAAATCCGCCAAAGTCAACCGCTACACGATATGGATTCCGGTTGTCTCGGCACTGCTTATCTGGCTATTGGGCTTCTCCCCTATCTGGATTATCATTGCCGCCGGCGTAGGAGGATACGTGTTCGGAAAGCTACGCTATCCGAAAGTGAAAAGTTGAAAGCCAAAGAAAACAGTATCCCCACCCCTAATCACTAATCACTAACCCCTAATCACTAACCACTAACCCTTAATCACTGCATTATGCTTTTCCTTCAACTATTCTATACATTCTTTAAAATCGGGCTTTTCGGTTTTGGCGGCGGATACGCCATGCTTTCCATGATACAGGGCGAGGTGGTCACCCGCTACGGTTGGCTGACGCCGCAGGAGTTTACGGATATCGTGGCTATCAGTCAAATGACGCCCGGTCCCATCGGTATCAACTCGGCAACCTATGTAGGCTATACTACGATAGCCGAGCAATACGGCACAAGCATGGGCGTACTGGGTTCTTGCATAGCCACTTTCGCCGTAGTGCTGCCCTCGTTTATCCTGATGCTCACTATCAGCAAGTTCTTTCTGAAATATCAGAAGCACCCTTCGGTAGAGGCCGTATTCAGCGGACTTCGCCCGGCGGTGGTCGGACTGCTGGCATCGGCCGCGCTGGTTTTGATGAACGCGGAGAACTTCAGCTCGCCCGATGAAGACATGTACTCTTTTATAATCAGTATCATCATCTTCCTTGTAGCCTTCATCGGCACAAGAAAGTATAAGGCCAATCCCATACTGATGATTATAGCGTGCGGAATAGCAGGGCTGATACTTTATTAGCACAAGACAAAAGACGGCTATCGGTCAAGGCGGACGAATATCCCCGGAAGAAAATAAAATATGCCCGGAAGAAACGAATGTATCTTCCGGGCATATCCCATCTACGGCTGCCGTATCTTTTACAGCTTCACTTTCTTGCCTACCGACTTGGACTCGTTATGCAAACGGTCGAGCGCCGTAACCACATAACGGTATTTCGTCTTACCGTTCTCGTAAGGCAACTTATAGAAAGTATTGCGCGTAACGGCCACGATGCGCGAGGGATCGTCGATATCCACCTTCTCCTTAGAGCCGAAACGATAGACAACATACTGTACCGGACGGTTCATTTCATCCTTGAACTTCGGCGCAGTCCAGAAAAGGATGTAGCCGTCGGCCGTCCACACCGGTTTTACCTTACGCACCTTGTCGGGCGCTTCATTATCCATAAAGTCAAACACAGGCGGCAAAGCCGGATATTTATGATATTCGGCAACCAGTGCATCCCGATACTTGCCGGCATTCTCCACTACCGCGCTGGCAGGCCACTGGCAGCTACCGCCGATAGTTTGATACGCACGCTGCAAAGCCATCTTGCGGGGAAGCTGATTGATAGAAGAATTCTTCGGGTCGGCATTCTGTACCGTATTCATTACGGACTGGCCGATGAACAGGGGACGGTTCTCCGTATGCTTCGCCCACCATTTCACCAATGTCTCATAATCGGCTGCCGGATGTCCTATCTGCCAGTATATCTGCGGTATATTATAATCTATCCAGCCCTTGCGCGCCCACAGAAGCACATCGGCATACAAATCATCGTAGTTCTGCAATCCGTTCGTATCGCTGCCCAACGGGTCGCTACTCTGGTTGCGATAGATACCGAAAGGACTTACTCCGAACTTCACCCAGGGCTTCAGTCCGCGAACCGTTTCGTGTATCTTCTGAATCAGAATATCCACGTTGCTGCGGCGCCAGTCGGCCTTATTGCCGAAGCCGCCGCCATAGCGCGCAAAGCTCGCGTCATCCGGAAAGTCCTTTCCTTTGATGGGATAAGGATAGAAATAATCGTCCATGTGAATGGCATCCACATCATAGCGCGACACGATGTCGGTTATCACCTTACAGATATGGTTGCGGCTTTCGGGCAATGCCGGGTCGAAGTACAACTGATCGCCATACGTCACAAACCACTCCGGATGCGAATTATAAACATGAATGGGAGAAAGCTCGTTCTTCAACGAAGTCTTTACCCGATAGGGATTAATCCAGGCATGAAACTCCATACCCCGCTTATGGCATTCCTCAATCATAAACTGCATAGGGTCCCAGTAAGGTTCCGGCGCTTTGCCCTGCACTCCGGTCAGGAAGCGGCTCCACGGTTCGTACTGCGAAGCATACAACGCATCGGCTTCGGGACGCACCTGGAAGATAATGGCGTTGATGCCCGCACCCTGCAAGGAGTTCAACTGGTTTATCAAAGTCTGCTTCAGCTTGTCGGTGGGCACACCGCGAAACTGTCCGTTCACCGCCTGAATCCACGCGGCACGGAATTCACGTTTGGGATAGACGGTAGACGTTTGCTGCGCCTGCATGGTCAAAGTCAGCACACACAACAATACTGGCAAGAGGAGATTTCTAAGTTTCATTTTGTTCTTTTTAAATATTGCATGGCAAAGATAATGATTATCTTTGTACCCCAATTCATTTTCAACAGTCTATGACAAAAAATACATCTATCACCATAAAGGGAGCCCGCGTCAACAACCTGAAGAACATTGACGTAGAGATACCCCGCAACAAACTGGTCGTCATCACCGGACTGTCCGGCTCCGGCAAATCCTCACTCGCGTTCGACACGCTCTATGCCGAGGGGCAGCGCCGCTACGTGGAGAGCCTCAGCAGCTATGCCCGCCAGTTTCTGGGACGTATGAGCAAGCCCGAATGTGATTTCATCAAAGGCATCCCCCCCGCTATCGCCATCGAGCAGAAAGTAAGCAGCCGCAACCCCCGCTCCACCGTAGGAACCTCTACCGAGATTTACGAATACCTGCGCCTGCTCTATGCCCGTGTGGGACGGACATTCAGCCCGGTCAGCGGACAAGAGGTAAAGAAACATTCCACCGAGGACATCGTGAACTGCATGCTGGAGCAGCCCGAGGGAACACGCTACACCGTGCTCACCCCGATATTACTTCGTGAAGGGCGTACTTTGCAGCAGCAACTGGAAATAGACATGAAGCAGGGCTTCAACCGTCTGGAAGTAAACGGAGAGATGGTACGCATCGACGAGTACCGCCCCAAAGACGGCGATACCGTATTCCTCTTGGTAGACCGCATGACGGTTTCCGGCGACAAAGATGCCATCAGCCGCCTTACCGACTCTGCCGAAACCGCCATGTACGAGGGTGACGGAGCCTGCCTACTCCGTTTCTACCAACCGGACGGCACGACCAGCCTCTACCGTTTCAGCACCAAATTCGAGGCGGACGGCATCACGTTTGAAGAGCCCAACGACCAAATGTTCTCGTTCAATTCTCCCATCGGGGCATGTCCGGAATGCGAAGGCTTCGGACGTGTCATTGGCATCGACGAGCATCTTGTTGTCCCCAACCGCTCCCTCTCCGTATACGACGGCGCCGTAGTGTGCTGGCGCGGAGAGAAAATGGGCGAATGGAAAGACATGGTGGTACGCGGCGCGGAGAAGGCCGGCTTCCCCATTTTCACGCCCTATTACGAACTGACGGACGGGCAACGCCGCATGCTGTGGGAAGGAACCCGCTATTTCGAGGGCATCAACGCCTTCTTCAAGATGTTGCAGGAGAACCAGTACAAGATACAGTACCGTGTAATGCTGGCGCGTTATCGCGGTAAAACCCTTTGCCCCAAATGCCACGGCACCAGGCTGAAGCCCGAAGCCGGTTATGTAAGGGTGGACGGACGCAGCATCTCCGAGCTGGTAGACCTGCCCATCACCGAACTGAAAGTCTTTTTCGACAACCTGAAGCTGGATAAGCACGATACCGACGTAGCCCGCCGCATCCTTATAGAAATCAACAACCGCATCCGCTTCCTGCTGGACGTAGGCCTGGGATACCTCACACTGAACCGCCTCAGCAACTCGCTGTCCGGCGGCGAAAGCCAGCGTATCAATCTGGCGACTTCTCTGGGAAGCAGCCTGGTGGGCAGTCTCTACATCCTGGACGAACCGAGTATCGGACTTCACAGCCGCGATACGGACAAGCTGATACACGTCTTGCGCCAACTGCAACAACTGGGCAATACGGTGGTCGTAGTGGAACATGATGAAGAAATCATCCGCGCCGCCGATTACATCATCGACATCGGCCCCAAGGCCGGACGCCTGGGTGGCGAAGTTGTCTATTGCGGAGACATGAAAGACTTGCAAAAAGACAGCAACAGCTACACCGTGCGTTATCTGCTGGGTGAAGAAACCATTCCCGTGCCCGAAAGCCGCCGCCCGTGGAACCAGTATATCGAAATCACAGGAGCCCGCGAGAACAATCTGAAAGGCGTGGACGTGCGCTTCCCGCTTAACGTAATGACGGTAGTCACCGGCGTATCGGGTTCGGGCAAGAGTACGTTGGTGCGCGACATCTTCTTCCGCGCCCTCAAACGCGAGCTGGACGAATGCAGCGACCGTCCGGGCGAGTTCGCCTCTATCGGCGGAGACTTGAAGGAGCTGCGCAATGTGGAGTTTGTAGACCAGAACCCTATCGGAAAATCCTCGCGTTCCAACCCCGTGACCTACATCAAGGCTTACGATGAAATCCGCAAATTATGGGCGGAACAACCTCTTGCCAAGCAGATGGGATACACCGCCGGTCATTTCAGCTTCAACAGCGAGGGTGGCCGTTGCGAGGAGTGCAAGGGCGAAGGAACCATCACCGTAGAGATGCAGTTCATGGCCGACCTTGTGCTGGAGTGCGAATCCTGCCACGGCAAACGCTTCAAGTCGGATACGCTGGAAGTGAAGTTCCACGATGTCAACATCTACGATGTACTGGAAATGACCGTCAACCAAGCCATCGAATTCTTCACCGGGCACGGACAGAAGAAAATCGTGAAGCGTCTGCAACCGCTGCAAGATGTCGGACTGGGGTACATCAAACTCGGCCAGTCGTCCTCTACCCTCTCCGGCGGTGAAAACCAGCGTGTAAAACTGGCATACTACCTCAGCATGGAGAAAGCCGACCCGACGCTCTTCATCTTCGACGAGCCTACCACCGGTCTGCACTTCCACGACATCCGCAAATTACTGGAAGCCTTTGACGCGCTGATACGCCGCGGCCATTCCATCGTCATCATCGAGCACAATATGGACGTAGTGAAGTGCGCCGACCATGTTATCGACCTCGGTCCCGAAGGCGGAGACAAAGGCGGCTACATCGTGGCAACGGGCACGCCGGAAGAAGTAGCGGCCTGTGCGGCAAGCTACACCGGGCAGTTCCTGAAAGAAAAGCTGCTATAAATCAACCGCATAATCCAGTCGGAATCGTCTCGTGAGATAAACAAATCCATCTCACGGGACGTTTTTTTTCATCCCATGAGACAAAAAAAATCGTCCCCTAAGACAAAACCAATCATCTTAGGAGACGAAATCAACTATCGTGTAAAAGGCCTTTCCGTCCTCTTAGAAGTAGAAACCGAATCCCACTTTCAGTCCGAATTCCGAACGGTCTTTATTTATATCCCAATAAACGGCAGGTTCAATGGTTACCGTACGCGACAGGAAGAACGCGTAACCGCCTTCCAAGCCGAAGCCGAAACGGGTTTTGTCACCGCCGTCCCAGTTATAACGGTTCAGGTTGACGTCAGCTCCGAGGAAAACGCCTACTTTGTCGATATAATAACGTCCGCCCACACCCAGAGTATAGACATCCGTCCCGCCGCCTTGCCACTTGGCGCCGGCATCTATCAACAGGGCTACATTATCCATCAAAAACGCACCGCCTTTGGCTTCAAGGCCGAAATGCGCTTTGTCCGTTTCCGTATTATAAGAAAGGTTGAGTCCGGTAATGGACGGATTTACGAACCATTTTCCTTTTTCAAACTGCGCGTGGGCAGCCACAGTGCCAATAAGCAGGCATACGAGTAATGCAAGTCTTCTCATCTTGTTTTTATTTTTGAGTGAATAATTATTTTCGTTCTGTTCTATCTTCTTCACGGCGCTTCCGTTGCAGCTCTTCTTTCTTACGGAGCACCAGCCACAGTACAAGCACGATGACATACGAAGCGATTACGGTGACATACTTCTCCGTATCGCTGATTTCCGTATTGCGCGGCAGGAAATACGCCGCGGTGGCAGAAACATAAATAAGCAAGGCTACGGTCAGCCCGGTAGATTTCTTGAATTTCTTCATCAGTCAAAGAGTTTTAGTCTGTTTGTTTTTCCATACGACGAACCACACCAACGCGATCACGACACCGGCTATCCCTATACCGTAGGCCACCGGATGCGACAGGCCGAAACCCTCGGGCGCTATGCAGATATAGGTCGTACAAACGCAGGTCATGAAGAAGGCAGGTATCAGCGTCAGGAAATATTGCTTCTTCGCGCGCACCAGATATACCGTGACAGCCCATAAGGTAAAGACGGACAAAGTCTGGTTGGCCCATGCAAAGTAACGCCATATCATATCGAAACCGTCTTTATCGCGCAGGCTGTACAGCAGTAATCCGATAGCCGCCAAAAACATCGGTACGCAGATATATAAACGACGGCGCATCGATTTTTGTTCCATACCCAGGAAATCAGCGACGATAAGTCGCGCCGAACGGAAAGCGGTATCTCCGCTGGTGATGGGAGCGGCAATCACCCCCAACACAGCCAGTACACCGCCGACGGTTCCCAACCAGTTCTTCGTAATGGCATCCACGATAACGGCGGCATTCGTCTCCTCCATTCCGTTTTCGTGGAAGAAATAAGTAGCGGCCGCAGCCCAGATAAGAGCTACGATACCCTCGGTAATCATGGCTCCGTAGAATACGGGACGGCCATGACGCTCACTCGTCATGCAACGTGCCATCAACGGGCTTTGCGTAGCATGAAAACCGCTGATTGCGCCGCATGCGATGCTGACGAACATAATGGGAAATATAGGCAGCGCGGAAGCATCGGGATTGGTGTTCCGCAACCCGTCCCACACTTCCGGCAATGCCGGATGATTCACGTAGAGCATTACCAAGATGCCCACCGCCATAAACAACAGCGCGATGGCGAATAGCGGATATATCTTGCCGATTATCTTATCCACCGGCAGTAGCGTGGCAAGCACATAATAGATAAAGACCACTACAATCCAGAAAGTAGTATCCAGCGTTTCCGGCGTCAGGCTAGCGAGCAGTCCGGCAGGACCCGCCACAAAAACCGCTCCTACGAGTATCATCAGGATAACGGTAAATCCGCGCATCACCTGCTTGGTGGTCACGCCCAGATAGCGGCCTATAATCTCCGGCAGGCTCTCGCCGTCGTGACGCAACGAAAGCATTCCCGCGAAATAGTCGTGCACGGCCCCGGCAAAGATACTTCCGAACACTATCCACAGGTAGGATGCCGAACCGAACTTGGCTCCCATGATTGCGCCGAAAATTGGACCCAAGCCTGCAATGTTCAAAAATTGTATCATAAAGATTTTCCACGTAGGCAGCGGGATATAGTCCACCCCGTCGGCTTTCGTAAGAGCGGGCGTCTTACGGTCGTCCGGTCCGAATACGTGTTCTATAAAGCGTCCGTAGATGAAATAGCCTGCAATCAGCGCCAGCAGGCAAAGCGTAAATGTAATCATGGCGTGCTAATGTTTAACGTATATGCTGAATGTTAATGTATTTTATGTATGCAAATGTAACAGTTTCCAACTAAACTACGCAAATTTATCAAGCGATTTACTTATCTTCGCCGTGAAATATAACAGAAATAAAGAAGTAAATGTGAATTTACTCAAAACCAAGATAGCATTATGAAGAGATTAAACCTTATACTATTATATATCTTTTGTCTTCTCCCCCTTGCCGCCCAGCGCCCGCCCAAACATGAGGTACGCGCCGCATGGGTCACCGCCGTTTACGGACTGGACTGGCCCCGTACCCGCGCCACCACTCCCGAAGGTATCCGCAAGCAACAGGCCGAGCTCATAGAAATACTGGACAAACTGAAAGCCGCCAACTTCAACACCGTACTGTTTCAAACCCGTACCCGTGGCGACGTACTCTATAAATCCGCAATCGAGCCCTACAACTCCATTCTGACAGGGAAAGTCGGCGGCAACCCCGGTTACGACCCGCTTGCCTTCGCCGTAGCCGAGTGCCATAAACGCGGTATGGAATGCCATGCCTGGATGGTAACCATTCCTTTGGGCAACCGCAAGCATGTCGCCGCTCTCGGCAAGGAGTCGGTCACTAAACGCAAACCGGCTATCTGCGTACCTTACAAACGCGAATACTTTCTCAATCCCGGACACCCTCAGACCAAAGAATACCTGATGAGCCTCGTCCGTGAAGTCGTGGAACGTTACGATGTGGATGGCGTACATTTCGATTACCTGCGCTACCCCGAGCATGCCTTGCGCTTCTCCGACAGCTATACCTATAAGAAATACGGAAACGGACGCGACCTCGCGCAATGGCGGCGGGACAATATCACCGAAATAGTCCGCTATCTCTATAAGGGCGTCAAGGCGCTGAAGCCCTGGGTGAAAGTCAGCACCTGCCCCGTGGGCAAGTACCGCGATACCTCCCGTTATCCGTCGCGCGGCTGGAACGCTTTCCACACCGTCTACCAAGACGTGCAAGGCTGGCTGGGCGAAGGCATACAAGACCAGGTCTATCCCATGATGTATTTCCGCGGCAACGGCTTCTATCCTTTCGCCCTCGACTGGCAGGAACAAAGTAACGGCCGGCAGATTATTCCCGGCCTGGGCATCTACTTCCTCGACCCAAGTGAAGGCAACTGGACGGTGGACGAAGTGGAACGGCAACTAAACTTCACCCGTGCGCACGGTCTGGCAGGCGAAGGCCACTACCGCGTGAAGTACCTGATGGACAATACGCAGGGACTGTACGACATACTTGAAGAAAACTACTACACCGCCCCCGCCCTGCAACCCGCCATGCCGTGGATAGACAATGTGCCGCCAACCGCCCCCACGCGACTCAATGTCGAGAAACCGGCCGAAGGATATTGGAGAATCACCTGGCAACCCGCCACAGACAACGACAAGCGGAATGCGCCGACGTATGTAATCTACGGTTCCGATACCTATCCCGTAGATACCTCCGACCCTGAGAACATAGTGGCGCAACGCATACAGGGAACGGAATACATATATGCTCCCATCCGTCCCTGGACTGCCCGGAAATACTTTGCGGTTACCGCCGTAGACCGTTGCGGCAACGAAAGCCCCGCCTGCCGATAGAAAAGCAAAGGCAATACGTTTATAATCCCGGATTTGTTATTGACTGCGGAAATCAGAGCCGGACATACGCTCTATAACAGTTTTTACCCGTAACCGGAACCAACGGCAGATACCCGGAAAGAAGCCTGCCGTTCTCCACAATCAACGGATAATTCCGCATATCCTGTTCGTGCCGTGCACGCAACGCTCCGTTATCGGGAACGTATTCAACCGTGAAACGTCCCTTGCTGCCGGGAGCCGCAAACCTATCGTAAAACAAGCGGGCGACGACACCCATATTCATACGCATATTTATCTCCACGCAAGGGTGTACAAGGTATTTGTTCTCTTTGTCTTGCCGGCAAATCATCATGTCTACGCCCAGATAGCCGGTATAGGTATACCCATAGACCGAAGCCAATTCCGTACGGAGAGCTTCACGAATGCGCTCCAGCTTCTCAAGAGGCAAATAGCGCGCAATAATCTCTTCTATCTGCCCGTCCGATGCAAGCAGATTGCCGGTATATGCGCCGTGCTCGTTGGTGGAAAACATGGAACAGCCCGCAAAGCGTACCCCGCCACACCCGTCGGAATAAAATTCAAGGGCGAAATCTTCCACCTTATTATATATAGGCTCCGCCGTAAGGCAACCTTGCTCTCTCAAAATACGTTCACACCAATTGGAAACGGGCTTCGTAAATCCGTGCAGGCACCAGTTCAGACCCTTTCCGCTACCGGACCAGGGTACTTTAAGCAAACAGGCGTGCATTGCATTGACTATGCGTTCGCAATCCTCGATATTGTTCACAAGAGTATGTTCGCCACAGGTGTATCCGAGATAACGCCCCGTCATGCGCCGCATCATCTCCACGGCCTGAATACGGGAAGAAAGCGACCGGTAGTCCGCAAGAAGCCGAGGGGAAGGCAGTTTGTCTTCATTGACGCCCCTCTTCAAGAGATATTTGCGAATGGAAGGATTCCATCCCCACGGCACAATCGAGGCTTCGGCATAGTCGGGCAATTCAGGCTCGGTGGCCAGTTGCACCCGCAACCCGAAAAGTTCCCGCATCCTCCGCAAAAAATCCGCATTGTAGGCGGAAGGCGCCAGTACCGCACTGTCCGGAGCGGCATACCATATCGGCAGCAAAGCCATGTCCTGCGCCATACGGCGGGCCGAAGCCGGGGCTATGTAGTTCGCCTCGTTATTGGCAAGCGCAAGGTCTGAATCCGGATTGAAAAGATATAGTTTCATTGATTATAGTTCATAATTATTCGGAACTGCAAACTTACAGAGAAAAAGAACAGCATACAAATATATAAAACTTAACTATGGACAAGATATTTTGCTATCTCTACTTTGCAATTCTATAAAAAAGGTGTATATTTGTCGCCCGATAAACCGAATTTAAAGCATGGAAGCATTTTACCGAACACACGCTTATCTGGTAGAGCATACGAATGCCCCCGTTCGCCGCGACCTCATGGACGAGATTGACTGGAACGACCGTCTTATCGGTATCAAAGGCACTCGTGGGGTAGGTAAAACCACATTCCTGCTGCAATACGCCAAAGAGAAATTCGGTACCGACCGTTCGTGCCTCTTCATCAACATGAACAACTTCTACTTCTCCGGTCACAGCATCGTGGACTTCGCTTACGAATTTCAACGCCGCGGCGGAAAAGTACTGTTGATAGACCAAGTATTCAAGCATCCGGACTGGAGCAAGGAACTACGCCTGTGCTACGACCGCTTTCCCAATCTGAAGATTGTCTTTACCGGTTCATCCGTGATGCGCCTGAAAGAGGAGAACCTGGAACTGCGGGACATCGTAAAAAGTTATAACCTGCGCGGCTTCTCTTTCCGCGAGTACCTGAACCTGCAAACAGGCATGAAGTTCCGCTGCTACTCGCTGGAAGAAATACTGAGCAACCACGAGCAGATAGCCAAAGGCATTCTTTCCAAAGTGCGCCCGCTGGACTATTTCCAAGATTATATGCACCACGGCTTCTATCCTTTCTTCCTCGAAAAGCGTAATTTCTCGGAGAATCTGTTGAAGACGATGAACATGATGGTGGAAGTAGATATTCTTCTTATTAAACAAATAGAGCTGAAATATCTCTCCAAGATAAAAAAATTACTATATTTGTTGGCCGTGGACGGACCGAAAGCGCCCAACGTAAGCCAACTGGCCAACGACATACAGACATCCAGAGCCACGGTGATGAATTACATCAAGTATCTGGCAGATGCACGACTTATCAACATGGTGTACCCGAAAGGAGAGGAATTCCCCAAAAAGCCGTCGAAGATAATGATGCACAACTCCAATCTGATGTACTCCATCTATCCCGTAAAGGTGGAAGAGCAGGATGTGCTGGAAACGTTCTTTGTAAACACAATGTGGAAAGACCACAAAGTGAACAAAGGCGACAAGAACATTTCGTTCATGGTGGACGAAGTGATGCCTTTCAAGATTTGTCAGGAAGGCGTGAGGATTAAAAACAATCCGGGAGTGACGTACGCATTGCACAAGGCGGAGATAGGCCGAGGCAATCAAATACCGCTCTGGTTGTTCGGTTTCCTGTATTAGGATTTACAGACAAAGAGATTTTTTTACTTAATAAATTCAATTTAGTTATGACTAAACAGAAGAAATTCATTACTTGTGATGGTAATCAGGCTGCAGCGCATATCTCGTATATGTTCTCGGAAGTAGCCGCCATCTATCCTATCACTCCCTCTTCTACGATGGCTGAATACGTAGACGAATGGGCTGCCGCAGGTCGCAAAAATATCTTCGGCGAAACAGTATTGGTACAGGAAATGCAATCCGAAGGTGGTGCTGCCGGTGCCGTTCACGGTTCTTTGCAGGCAGGTGCGCTGACTACTACGTACACCGCTTCACAAGGTTTGTTGCTGATGATACCGAATATGTACAAGATTGCCGGTGAATTCCTGCCTTGCGTATTCCACGTATCCGCACGTACTTTGGCAAGCCACGCACTGTGTATCTTCGGTGACCACCAGGACGTAATGTCTGCACGTCAGACAGGTTTCGCCATGTTGGCCGAAGGTTCTGTACAGGAAGTTATGGACTTGGCAGGTGTTGCCCACCTGGCTACCATCAAGTCTCGCGTTCCGTTCATGAACTTCTTCGACGGTTTCCGTACTTCTCACGAAATCCAGAAGATCGAAATGTTGGAAAACGACGACCTCGCTCCGCTTATCGATCAGGAAGCCTTGGCTGAATTCCGTGCACGCGCACTGAACCCGATGAACCCGGTTGCCCGTGGTATGGCCGAAAACCCTGACCACTTCTTCCAACACCGTGAATCCTGCAACAACTACTACGAGGCTGTTCCCGCTATCGTTGAGGAATACATGAACGAGATTTCCAAAATCACAGGCCGCAAGTACGGTTTGTTCGATTACTACGGCGCAGAAGATGCCGAACGCGTAATCATCGCTATGGGTTCTGTAACGGAAGCTGCCCGCGAAGCTATCGACTACCTCGTTGCCAATGGCGAAAAGGTTGGTTTGGTTGCCGTTCACTTGTATCGTCCGTTCTCTGCCAAGCACTTCCTTGCCGCCGTTCCCAAAACTGCCAAGAAGATTGCCGTACTCGACCGTACGAAAGAACCGGGCGCTAACGGCGAACCGTTGTATCTCGATGTAAAAGACTGCTTCTACGGTGCGGAAAACGCTCCGGTTATCGTAGGCGGCCGTTACGGTTTGGGTTCTAAGGACACTACTCCTGCACAAATCATCGCGGTTTACAAGAACCTGGCCATGCCGATGCCGAAGAACCACTTCACTATCGGTATTGTGGACGACGTTACTTTCACTTCTCTTCCTCAGGAAGAAGAAATCGCATTGGGCGGCGAAGGTATGTTCGAAGCTAAGTTCTACGGTTTGGGTGCTGACGGTACAGTAGGAGCCAACAAGAACTCCGTAAAGATTATCGGTGACAACACCGACAAGCACTGCCAGGCTTACTTCTCTTACGACTCCAAGAAATCAGGCGGTTTCACTTGTTCTCACCTGCGTTTCGGCGATACTCCGATCCGCTCCACATATTTGGTAAATACTCCGAACTTTGTGGCTTGCCACGTTCAGGCTTACCTGCACATGTACGATGTAACCCGTGGTCTGCGTAAGAACGGCTCATTCTTGCTGAATACCATCTGGGAAGGTGAAGAGTTGGCTAAGAACCTGCCCAACAAGGTGAAGAAATACTTCGCGCAGAACAATATCTCTGTTTACTATATCAACGCAACTCAGATTGCACAGGAAATCGGTTTGGGCAACCGTACCAATACCATTCTCCAGTCCGCATTCTTCCGTATCACAGGTGTAATTCCCGTAGAACAGGCTGTTGAACAGATGAAGAAATTCATCGTTAAGTCTTACGGCAAGAAGGGTGAAGACGTAGTGAACAAGAACTACGCTGCCGTTGACCGTGGTGGCGAATACAAGCAGCTCGCCGTTGACCCGGCTTGGGCTAACCTCGCTGACGACGCCAAAGCAGAAAACAACGACCCTGCATTCATCAACGAAGTGGTTCGTCCTATCAACGCACAGGACGGCGACTTGCTGAAAGTATCTGCGTTCAAGGGTATCGAAGACGGTACTTGGGAACAAGGTACGGCTAAGTACGAAAAACGCGGTGTGGCAGCTTTCGTTCCTGAATGGAATCCTGAAAACTGTATCCAGTGTAACAAGTGTGCTTACGTTTGTCCTCACGCTTCTATCCGTCCGTTCGTTCTCGACGCTGAAGAGCAGAAGGGCGCTGAATTCGCCCAGCTGAAAGCTGTCGGCAAGGTATTCGACGGTATGACATTCCGTATCCAGGTTGACGTTCTCGACTGTCTGGGCTGCGGTAACTGTGCCGATGTTTGTCCGGGCAACCCGAAGAAGGGTGGCAAGGCTCTTACCATGAAGCATCTTGAAAGCCAACTGGCAGAAGCTGCCAACTGGACTTACTGCGCAGAAAACGTGAAGAGCAAACAACACCTGGTTGACATCAAGGCTAACGTTAAGAACTCTCAGTTCGCAACTCCGTTGTTCGAGTTCTCCGGCGCTTGCTCAGGTTGTGGTGAAACTCCGTATGTGAAACTGATTTCTCAGTTGTTCGGTGACCGTGAAATGGTTGCTAACGCTACCGGATGTTCTTCCATCTACTCAGGTTCTGTTCCTTCCACTCCTTATACCAAGAACGAAAAGGGTCATGGTCCCGCTTGGGCTAACTCACTGTTCGAAGACTTCTGCGAATTCGGTCTGGGTATGGAGCTCGCTAACGAAAAGATGCGTGCACGTATCGTGAAGGCTATGGAAGAAGCTATCGCGGCAGAAGGTACTCCGGCTGAATACAAAGAAGTATTCCAGGCTTGGATTGAGAACATGTACGATGCGGACAAGACTAAGGAATTGGCTGAAAAGATCATTCCTATGGTAGAAGCTGCCAAAGACAAATGCGACAACTGCAAGACTATCGCAGGTCTGTCTCAATATCTGGTTAAACGCAGCCAGTGGATCATCGGTGGTGACGGTGCTTCTTACGATATCGGTTACGGCGGCCTCGACCATGTAATCGCAAGCGGTAAGGACGTTAACATCCTCGTTCTGGATACTGAGGTTTACTCCAATACCGGCGGTCAGTCTTCTAAAGCTACTCCGGTAGGCGCTATCGCTAAGTTTGCCGCTGCAGGTAAGCGCGTACGCAAGAAAGACCTCGGTCTGATGGCTACCACTTACGGTTATGTATATGTTGCTCAAATCGCTATGGGCGCCGACCAGGCTCAGACTTTGAAGGCTATCCGCGAAGCAGAAGCATATCCCGGTCCGTCACTCATCATCGCTTACGCTCCGTGTATCAACCACGGTTTGAAGGCAGGTATGGGTAAGAGCCAGGCTGAAGAAGAAAAAGCCGTTAAGTGCGGTTACTGGCACTTGTGGCGTTATAACCCGGCTCTGGAAGCTGAAGGTAAGAATCCGTTCACGCTGGATAGCAAAGAACCGGATTGGACAGGCTTCCAAGACTTCTTGAAGGGTGAAGTTCGTTACGCATCCGTAATGAAACAATATCCGCAGGAAGCCGACGAGCTGTTCAAGGCTGCTGAAGAAAACGCTAAATGGCGTTACAACAGCTACAAGCGTCTGTCTAAAGAAAACTGGGGCGCTGAAGTTGCCGAATAATTTCAGATACTGAAATAATACACTAAAATAGAGACTGCTCCGTGAACCGGACGCAGTCTCTATTTGTTTACAAAAGAAAGAAAATAGTATGATCGGATTTATTATTTGGATAATCGGCGTCATCCTGACAATCAGGGCGGCAATGGAAATATGGCGATGGAGAGGCATCGCTACCGAAAAGAGGTTGGTAGCAATCATCCTCGTGATACTGACCAGCTGGATCGGCTTGGCCGTATATTACTTCTGGGGCAGGGATAATTTGCCGCAAATGCTGAAATGAAAGACAATACGATAACTGAAATTCGTTTTGCCGACGGGCTATGTCATCCTTTGCGTTTCAGGAAATCGGTAGGACTTTCACCGAACTGTTCCTTATAGCATTTCGTAAAATAAGACGGCGATGAGAAGCCTACTTCATAAGCAACCTCGGCGATAGTCATATCGAAAGCGGCAAGCAAAGAAGCGGCTTTCTTCAAGCGCATCTGGCGCAACAGTTCATTGGGAGAATAGTTGGTAAGCGACTTTAGTTTGCGGTAAAGCTGTACGCGGCTCATTCCCATATCACGTCCCAAATCTTCAACATTCAGTTCCGGGTCTTTCATCTTCTCGCCCACCAAAGCCTTGAAACGGGTAACAAAATCTTTATCAAGCTCGCTGATAGATTCTTTCTCTATCGACTGGCTGTCACCGAAGAATTGTTTCAACTGTCTGTGGTTCGTAATAAGATTCCTGATGCGCGAGAGCAGCAGTTGCGAGTTGAAAGGCTTGGATATATAAGAATCCGCACCGCCGTCATAACCCTGTATACGCTGTTCGTCGAGCGAACAGGCAGTCAGCAGGATAACCGGGATATGACAAGTCTGCAATTCCCCTTTCAGACGACGGCAACATTCCAGACCGTCCATACCGGGCATCATGACATCGGATATAATCACATCGGGCACATATTTCATGGCAAGACGGATGCCTGCCGCGCCGTCCGCCGCATCCAGTACGCGATATTCCTTGGAAAGCAAAGCCTTGACATAATGGCGTATATCGGCATTATCATCAATGACAAGCACCGTCGGACAATCATCCTCCGTCATCCCCTCTCCTGTCGGAATATCCGCATCTACCAATGTGGACGCAATATCTTCCTCATCGGCAGGCAAGGTCGGTACGGCGGGATGATACTGCGACACATCCCGTTTCGGGAGAGTGACGGTGAAAGTAGTTCCTTTCTCATTGCTGTGCGCCATGATATTACCGCCATGCATTTCCACAAAAGCACGCACCAAGGCGAGACCGATACCCGTACCGGCCTGATGGCCGCCTACCTGATAGAAACGTTCAAAAATAGCCTCGACATCAGTGGTGGAAATATAACTGCCCGAATTGAATACCGACAACCGGAAGTGACGGTCTTCCGCTTCGAGGCGTACCACAATCTTTCCATTCTCCTGTGTGTACTTCACCGCATTGGAAAGAAGATTGAAATAAATGCGTTCCATTTTCTCGGCATCCGCCAGCATCCGATAGTCTACACCGGAAGCAGGTTCAAAGCTGAAAGCGATATGCTTTTTAAGCAGAGCCACACGGAACGAATCATTCCAGCCCTCAAAGCTGTTCAGTAAATCAAAGGGTTCGAGGTGCAGCTCCATACGCCCGTTCTCGACTTTGCGGAAATCAAGAATCTGATTGACAAGGCGCAAAAGAATATGTACATTCTTCTTCATCAGCTCCAACAGTTGGTGCGATTGTTCACTAATAGAGCGGTCGGCAAGAAGTTGGTCTACGGGGTCTGCAATCAGGGTCAACGGCGTACGGAAATCGTGGGAAACGTTGGTGAAGAATACCAGTTTGGCATGCGTGGCGGCCTCCAGTTCACGAGAGAGCCGTTCCAACTGGTCTTTCTGCTGTTCCAGCTGGTCTCTTTGTTGTTCCAGTTGTTCCTTCCGAAGGGAAAGCTCACGGTTCAGCCTATTCTTCGTACGCAAGGAAAGATAAACGGCAACCAGCAATCCCACGACCAACAGAAGCACCAGCAGGCTGCCATACAAAACTACTTGCTGTGTGGCATAGCGTGCCAGATACTGATTGATTTTTCCGTTCAAGGTTTCAATCTTCTCATCGAGTGAACTGATATGGGTAGTCTGCATCTTCATGATAAGCGCATTATCACGGTCTACCACCGAAGTATTCAGAATCGTTTCGCGGGGGAAGTCCCGTTTATTCAGAATATCCATCGCGATCTGCATGACACGGTCACCGCCTGTGGGATAGATAAATGTGGCATCCAATTCGCCCGAAAGTACCTGTTCCACCCCGTAGCCCTCACCGGGAATGGCATCCGTACCGACAAAACGCATCTCCTTTTCCCTTTTCCGGCGCATGGCGGCCGCATATGCTCCGGCAGCCATACGGTCGTTTTGGGCATAGACGACATCTATTTCCGGAAAACGGTCGAGCAAAGTATCCATTCTCTCTTCCGCTCGCGAGCGCAACCAAGCACCGTCTTCTTTTGCCAGCAAACGAATGTCCGGACAAGCGGATATGACACTCATAAATCCTTCATGGCGGTCTATGGCAGGAGTAGAACCCGCCAATCCCGCAATCTCTACTACCGTACCTTTTCCATGAAGCATATTGGACACATATTTACCTATCGCCTTGCCTATTTCGTAATTGTCGGCTCCGACATAAGCAGTATACTTTTCGGAAAGGATTCTGCGGTCTACCACAATAACAGGGATACCCCGGTCGTAGGCTTCTTCTACAACCGGGGTTATGGGTTCGGCTTCATTGGGAGCGACTATCAATAAGTCCACTCCCGCCTCTATAAAGTGTCTGATATCCTCTGCCTGCCTGGCATTATCATCTTTCACTGTACGTATCTCCACTTCTACGCCATCGTAGAAAAGAGCTTCACGCAACATTTCATTATTCATCTGGTGGCGCCACTCGTCATCGCTGCATTGCGATACTCCGATATGGAAACGTACTTCATGCCGGGAACAGGAAGTCACTATGCCGCCACATACCAACAGAACAAACAGTAACAGGTAAATATATCGTCTCATCTTCTTTCGCTGAGTTTAAGTGATTGCAGATGAGCAAAGATAACAAAAAAATCAGATTCTGTCTTTCAATACCTGCGGCAATTCCGGCATCGCCCCACTCTGCGTACATACATAAGCTGAAACTTCCACTGCCAGTTTATGAGCTTCCTGCACCGGTTTACCGCTAAGAACAGCCGATGTAAAAGCAGCGGTAAATGAGTCGCCTGCGCCTACCGTATCGGCAACGGGCACTCTCGGGGTCTCCTGGAACGATACAACTCCCGGAGTAAATACATAGCTGCCGTTTGTACCGCAAGTGAGGATAAGCATTTTCAGATTGTATTTAGCAAGAAGAATCCAGCACTTGTCCTGCAAGTCGATACCCGGATAACCGAATATACGGCTGATTGTCACCAACTCTTCATCATTGATTTTTAAGACATTGCAACGACGCATAGAGTCACATAGTATCTCTTTGGTATAAAAGCCCTGACGCAGGTTGATGTCGAATATCTTCAATTGTTCCTCACAGTCCGGCATGGTATCGAGAAAACGGTTTATCGTAATGCGACTGACCTCATTGCGCTGCGCCAAAGAACCGAAGCATACGGCGCGCGTGTTCAGAGCCAGACGTTTCAGCTCATCCGTAAAAGGTATATTGTCCCAAGCCACACCCTCTTTTATTTCATAACAGGGCACGCCCATCGCATCGAGCGTCACTTGCACCGTGCCCGTAGGATAAGGCACACGTTCAATCTGCGTACGCAGACCTTTCTGCGCAAACACTTCCAGTATTTCATCACCGTCGGCATCAGCGCCTACCGCACTGACTACGCGGCTGTCAAAGCCGAATTGCGATACATGATAGGCAAAGTTTGCCGGAGCACCGCCGATTTTCTTTCCTTCGGGCAGGCAATCCCAAAGCGCCTCACCCATTCCTACTACAATCTGATTCATGATATTATTATTTTACAGTTTTACATATTGTCATCGTTATTGCAAAAGGTAAAGAAACAGGGTCGCATATCGAGCCCTATTCAGTCGTATACACAGATAGGCTCAGTCGTATACTCAGGGTATCTCTGTATACGACTGAGATACCCCCCCTCTCACAATACCTTGCAGAGTCGCTCGCAAAAGTGTCAGCGTTTCATTCTCATCATATAGAAAAACAAGTACAGTACTCCCACCGTCATCACGGCCACCGCTCCGCTTTGACCGATAGCGTCACTTGCCACACCCATGGCAAGCGGGAATATCGTACCGCCAAACAACCCCATAATCATCAACCCGCTGACTTCGTTCTTCTTCTGCGGCATCGCCAGCAACGCTTGCGAGAAAATAACAGGGAAAATATTCGAGTTGCCGAAACCAATCAGAGCGATACACACATATATCATCGTCATCTCCTGGAAAACGAACAGCCCTATCATCGCCACCAGCATACACAACACACTGATTCCGAAGAAAGTTCGCGCAGATAACTTCTGCAAAATAAAGGCTCCGAGGAAACAACCTGCCGTACGGAAAATGAAATAAAGACTTGTTGCAAACCCCGCATCGGCAAGCGACATACCCAGACGTTCCATCAATATCTTGGGTGCAGTGGTATTCGTACCTACATCGATACCCACATGGCACATAATACCCAGAAAACAAAGCAATATAAACGGTTTCCCCAGCAAAGCAAGACATTCGCCGAAAGTAGAGGGACGTCCTTCTTCCTTTTCTTCACGAATAGACGTAGTGCCCAGCCATAGGATAGCGACAACCGCTATCACCATATAAAGGGGAAACAGTACTCTCCAGCCCATACCCAACGAAGGTATAGCCTGCGTAGCCCCCCACATGGCGATATAAGGAGCAAGGAAAGAAGCGATCGCCTTTACAAACTGCCCGAAAGTCAGCGAACTGGCCAACCGCTCGCCGCTGACAACATTAGAAAGCAGCGGATTGAGCGATGTCTGCATCAACGCATTACCGATACCCAGTAACGAGAACGAAATCAGCATCAGCGCATACCCGTCTCCGAAAACCGGCAACAACAGGGATGCAAAAGTCACGACCAAACTGAGAAGTACCGTTTTCTTGCGTCCGATGCGGTTCATCAACATACCCGTAGGTACGGAGAAGATAAGGAACCAGAAGAACACAAGAGAAGGGAATATATTTGCCTGGGAATCAGTCAGGTTTAAATCTGCTTTCACATAGTTGGAAGCGATGCCTACAAGGTCTACAAACCCCATGGCGAAGAAGCAAAGCATCATAGGAAGCAGCTTTGCAAGCGAATTATTATTGTTATTCATAAGATATCGGAATTTAGTTGTTAACTTTTAAAGAATTTACAGTCAAGTCGTTGACTTTGCAACGCCCTTTATCTACGGCAACGGAAACGGTAGTGTAAGGATGCTGCGGGAATACAAGGTTTGTCATGGCAAAGCGTCCGTCACCCTCGAAAGCTTCGACGCTGCAACGGTCTACAAACAGACGCAGACGCAGCTTGGCTTCTGCCGGACAGGGAGCTACGGTTATGGCAGGGAAATCCTTATTGAAATCCGTAAGTCCGCTTACAGTACGGTCCATGCTGAATGTGGAGTTCTCCAAGTCGTAAGTCATCACAGTCCGTTCATCCTTATCATTGGACAGCGTAATGTATACTTTACCTGCCGAACGGGGAACCAGCTCGAGGTTAATCTCACAGATACCGCTGTTCTCGGCCGGAAGTTTTCGGGAAACCTTCTTTGTTCCGGCAGAAAAAAAGCCGTATTTCAACGCCTTGCCTGCACGCAATGCATTTACTTCCGGTGCAGGGGTTACGGCCAGATAGAGCTCACCGTCACTGCCTTCGTACAATTCGATGTCGCGCGGCAATGTGTTGGCGCTGCGGAACTGTTTGGTAGGTACATTGTTGGCATATTGCCAGTTGCTCATCCAGGCAATCACGGTATGCCGCTTTTCGGGCGCATTGCTCCAGGATACGGCGGCATAATGGTCTTTACCGTAATCCATCCATTTGGTTATTTCGGGCTTAGTATCGCAAGTAAAGGTCTTCCCGTCAAAGTCACCGACAAAATACTGTGCCGCGCTTCCGCCGAAAGGTCCACCGGGATTGATATTGCAAATCAGTACCCATTTTGTACGGTCTGTTCCGCGAACGGGCAATTCCATGAGGTCCGGACACTCCCATACGCCATCCTGCGCGCCATATCCATGGCCGAAGCTGCTCTCCTTCGTCCAGTTCTTCAAATCGGGAGAGGAATATATCCACATTTCCTTTTCCAGAGCGGCCGCCAAAATAAGAATCCATTTACCGCTCTTCTCGTGCCAGAACATATTCGGGTCGCGGCATTCCTTGTCGGCGGCAATGATAGGATTGTTTTCATAGACATGGAAAGTCATTCCGTTGTCCAGACTATACGCAAGGCTTTGCATCTGGCTGGCTCCCGCCGAAGTATAAATGGCAATCACAGCTCCCTTTCCGAAACCTGCCGTATTATCCTTATCCACCACACTGCTACCGCTGAACACAGTGCCCAAGCCGTTGGGCTGTATGGCTACCGGATGATGCTGCCAGCTTATCAAGTCCTTGCTGGATGAATGTCCCCAGTTCATGTTGCCCCACATGGAGCCGTATGGATTCCACTGGTAGTAGAGATGGTATTCTCCGTCCTTGTAAAACATCCCGTTAGGATCGTTCATCCAGCCATAAAGGGGAGAATGGTGGTAAAGAGGACGAAATTCCTCACGGTTGGCATCATCAAACGTAGCGGAAAGCCTCAGTTCTTTCCAACAGGCATCCGCCATGGCATCACGTACATTGGCACGGCTGTTGCCGGTATGAATATCGAAAGTTACCGTCTTGCCTTTATACTGCTCCAAATCAAACGGAACGAGATAGTCGATACGGTTGACAGCCAGGCGAACCTGAAAACTCCGGTCTGTCTTATTGTTCACCAATACATTGACGGTAGCTTCGGGAGCAGCCTCTTCCACCGGCAGCAAAAGATACTTCTGCGGTTCCCGCACCTGCACCAAACTGTGGTTTGCACCCAGATAATGGATTTTCAGTCCGGCAGACTGCGCCGCACAAATGCCGATATTCATTATTATAATAAGAGAAGTTACAATAACCTTTCCCCAAAAAGGAAGAAGTGTTCTATGAGAGTAATGCTTCATTTTCAAAATCAGGTATTAAATTTAATGTTTACTTTATGAACTCGCTCAATGCTCGGGAAAGCACATTGCAAAGAAAAGGAATAAAAGCGAAAAGGGCTAACACAAATGTTACAAATGCTGCTAAAAATGATACCAGGCTATCTCCAGAGCGCGGTCAGCCTCATATCATGAAACAAATTTCGCAGCATCCGTATCATTTTTTATAGCCTGTTTCAATACAAACCATTTACTTTGCAACATCAAAACATGATCGGGAAAGCTGTTTTGAGAATTCACAAGATAACTGTTAACAATAAATTTATAATGTATGAGAAAACTTAGCATTATGATGTTCCTTTTAGGATTATGCGGTTTTGTCTATGCGCAAAACATCCAAATAAAGGGAACGGTAACTTCTGCTACCGACAGCTACCCCATCATCGGGGCATCCGTTGTGGATAAGGCAGATAAAACCAACGGAACGATTACGGATATAGACGGCAACTTCACCCTCACCGTAAAGCCGGGCTCCGAAATCACTTTCTCTTATATAGGTTACCAAACACTGACCCTGAAAGCGGAAACATCCATGACCGTCATCATGCACGAGGATTCGGAAATGTTGCAGGAAGTAGTAGTAACCGGCTACACCACCCAGCGCAAGGCCGACCTTACCGGTTCCATCTCCGTAGTGAGCATGGACGAGATAGCCAAGCAGAACGAAAACAATCCGATGAAAGCCATGCAGGGGCGTGTACCGGGCATGAACATTACGGCCGACGGTAATCCGAGCGGCAGTACCACCATCCGTATTCGCGGCGTAGGTACGCTGAACAACAACGACCCGCTCTACATCATCGACGGCGTACCCACCAAAGGCGGTATGCACGAACTGAACGGCAGTGACATCGAATCCATACAGGTACTGAAGGATGCCGCTTCCGCCTCTATCTACGGTAGCCGCGCCGCCAACGGCGTCATCATCATTACCACAAAGAAAGGTAAAGAAGGGCAACTCAAGATAAACTTCGACGCTTCCGTTTCCGCTTCCATGTACACCAACAAGCTGGAAGTGCTGAACGCCGAAGAATACGGCCGCGCCATGTGGCAAGCCTACGTGAACGAAGGACAAGACCCGAACACCAACAACCTGGGCTACCTCTATGACTGGAGCTACGGCGCAAACGGTTACCCGCAACTCAACGGCATCAGCATGCGCAAGTATCTGGATGCCGCCGGCACAGTACCCGCCGCAGACACCGACTGGTTCGACCGTACCACACGCACAGGTATTATCCAACAATACAACGTATCCGTGAGCAACGGCTCGGAGAAAGGTTCTTCTTTCTTCTCCTTAGGATATTACAAGAATCTGGGTATCATCAAAGATACCGATTTCGACCGTATATCCGCCCGTATGAATGCCGACTACAAGCTGATAGACAATCTGCTGACCGTAGGCGAGCACTTCACCGTAAACCGTACCAGCGAAGTGCAAGCTCCCGGCGGATTCCTGCAAAACGTGCTGCAAGCCAATCCTTCACTACCGGTATATACTACCGAAGGTGAATTTGCCGGCCCCGTCAGCGGCTATCCCGACCGCGAAAATCCGGTAGCGCGCCTGCAACGCAATGCCGACAACCGCTACACATACTGGCGCATGTTCGGCGATGCATACGTCAACCTGAACCCGTTCAAGAACTTCAATCTCCGCTCTACGTTCGGCATAGACTACTCACAGAAGCAACAACGCATCTTTACCTATCCCATCACGGAAGGTAACGTAGCCAACGACAAGAATGCCATAGAAGCAAAGCAAGAGCATTGGACCAAATGGATGTGGAATGCCATCGCCACCTATAACATGGAAGTCGGCAAACACCGTGGAGACGTAATGTTGGGTGTGGAGCTGAACCGTGAGGACGATATACATTTCTCAGGCTACAAAGAAAACTTTTCCATCCTTACGCCCGACTATATGTGGCCGGATGCCGGTGTAGGCACGGCGCAGTCCTACGGTGCAGGCGAAGGTTACTCGCTGGTTTCTTTCTTCGGAAAGCTGAACTATACATACAACGACAAATATCTGCTGTCACTTACCGTACGTCGTGACGGTTCTTCGCGCTTCGGCAAGGACAACCGCTATGCCACCTTCCCATCGGTTTCCGCCGGCTGGCGTCTCAGTCAGGAAGAATTCATGAAAAGCATCCAATGGCTGGACGATTTGAAAATACGCGCGTCCTGGGGACAGACCGGTAATCAGGAAATCAGCAACAACGCCCGTTATACGATTTATGTGCCCAACTACGCCGGAACGGAAAACGGCGGCGGAAGCTACGGAACTTCCTACGACATCACGGGAAGCAATGGCGGAAGCATTCTTCAATCCGGTTTCAAACGCGACCAACTCGGCAACAACGGTATCAAATGGGAAACTACCACACAAACCGACCTCGGTTTCGACTTTTCCCTTTTCGACCAGACACTGTACGGTTCGTTCGACTGGTACTATAAAAAGACGACCGACATTCTGGTAGAAATGGCAGGCATCGCCACCATGGGTGAAGGAAGCAAGCAGTGGATTAATGCCGGTGAAATGGAAAACAAGGGTTTTGAACTGAACTTAGGCTACCGCAACAGTACAAAATTCGGACTGAAGTACGACATCAATGCCAACCTCTCCTCTTACCGCAACAAAATCACCGCCTTGCCCGCCACGGTAGCGGCCAACGGAACTTTCGGCGGGAACGGCGTGGAAAGTGTGATAGGACATCCCAACGGGGCGCAGGTAGGCTACGTAGCCGACGGCCTTTTCAAGTCACAGGAAGAAATCGACAACCACGCCACTCAGGAAGGTGCAGGCTTGGGACGCATCCGCTGGCGCGACCTGGACGGCAACGGTATCATCAACGAGAAAGACCAGCAATGGATATTCGACCCTACGCCTGCTTTCAGCTACGGTATCAATATCTATTTGGAATATAAGAACTTCGACCTTACCATGTTCTGGCAAGGCGTGCAAGGAGTAGACATCATCAGTGATTTAAAGAAAGAGACCGACCTGTGGAGCGGACTCAACATCGGCTTCCTGAACAAAGGCAAACGCGTACTCGATGCCTGGTCGCCCGCCAATCCCGGTTCCGACATTCCGGCGCTTGCCCGTAACGACAGTAACAACGAGAAACGCGTATCCACCTATTATGTGGAGAACGGTTCATTCCTGAAACTGCGCAATCTGCAGGTAGGCTACAACGTACCGAAAGCATGGGCGGAGAAAATCCGCATGGAGCGCCTGCGCTTCTACCTCAGCGCACAGAACCTGCTCACCATCAAGAGCAAAGATTTCACCGGAGTAGACCCGGAAAACGTGAACTACGGCTACCCCATTCCTTTGAATATCACTTTTGGCGTGAACGTCAGCTTTTAATACAATGAACAACAAATAGAAAAACCATGAAGAATTTAGTATATACCCTTATCTTCGGACTCGCATGGATATGCACCGGATGCTCCGACTTCCTGGAAAGCCAGACACCGCAGGGAAGTGTGGACGAAGAACAACTGCAAGACCCGGCTTATATAGACAACCTGGTGATTTCGGCATACGCCGTATGGATCAGCGCCGAGGATATCAACTCCTCTTTCTCCTTATGGAACTACGATGTCCGCTCGGATGACGCTTACAAAGGCGGCAACGGTACGGAAGACGGCGATGTGTTTCACGCGTTGGAAACCTCGCAAGGTATCATGACTACCGCATGGAACATCAGCGACATCTGGCAACGGTTATACAACAGCATCTCACGCGTAAACATGGCTTTAAAATCTCTGAACGGGATGGACGAAACCACCTATCCGGAAAAGCAGCAGCGTATCGCGGAAATGCGTTTCCTGCGCGGACACGGACATTTCCTGCTGAAACAGCTTTTCAAGAAGATAGTCATAGCCAATGATGAGACGCTGGATCAGGAAGGTTATAACAACTTGTCCAACGATGTCTATACCAACGACGAGAGCTGGGCGGAGATAGCCGGAGACTTTGAGTTCGCCTACAAGAACCTGCCGGTTACCCAAGAGGACAAAGGACGCCCTACCCGTGCTGCCGCTGCGGCTTATCTGGCAAAAACATATCTGTACAAAGCATACCGTCAGGACGACGATGCCACCAACGAAGTAACTTCCATTAATGCGGAAGACCTTCTTCAAGTGGTGAAATACACGGACAAGAGCATCATGAGCGCAGGCGGCTATGGTCTGGAACCGGATTTTCACAACAACTTCCGTCCTGAACCGGAATATGAAAACGGCGTGGAATCTCTGTGGGCCATGCAATACTCCATGAACGACGGAACAAAGAACGGTAACTGTAACTGGTCCAACGGTTTGATTGTACCCAATATTCCGGGTGTGACAGACGGCGGTAACGACTTCTACAAACCCAGTCAGAACTTGGTAAACGCTTTCCGTACCGATGCCGGCGGACATCCGTTATTCGACAGCTTCAACACCAAGAACTACGACAAGACCGAGGACAACGCCGACCCGCGTCTGTTCCTCACGGTAGGTATGCCGGAGTTTCCTTACGAATTCAACACCAAATACATGATGAAGAAAAACAATACATGGAGCCGTAGCGGCGGTCTGTACGGCTATAACGTCACCCTGAAACAGAACGTAGACCCCGACGGCGGTTATCTGGTGAAAGGTAGTTATTGGGGCACGCCTATGAACCACATCGTACTGCGCTATGCCGATGTATTGCTGATGCGTGCCGAAGCTCTGATTCAGCTGAACGACGGCCGGATCGAAGAAGCCGTAAGCCTGATAAACGAAGTACGTAGCCGTGCCGGTCAGAGCGTTACCGCAAGTACCAGTGTGATAAAGAATTATGCCGAGGACTATGGCGTAAAGATTAAGGTAGAGCCTTACAACGGTACATACAGCCAAACTGACGCCTTGAAAATGCTGAAGTTCGAGCGTCGTGTGGAACTTGCCATGGAGTGCGACCGCTTCTTCGACCTCGTACGCTGGGGTGAAGCGGCCGAAGTACTGAACAAGTACTATGCCGAAGAAGCAGCCGATTGCAGTATCTACTCCAACGCCTCGTTTACCAAAAACAAAAACGAGTACCTGCCCATACCGTTTGCGCAAATCAGTGCCAGCAACGGAAGATATGTACAGAACTGCGGCAACTGGTAACTCCTCTGCGGGAATGGAAACATCGTTTTACCTTCAAAAACAGAAAAGAATGAAATCAATCCTGAATATATTTAACCTGTCTTTCCTCACAGCCATTCTATTATCGGCTACGGGATGCAGCGATGACAACAGCAGCGCGCTCAGACTGAACGAAGACACCGCCATCAAATCCTTTGCGCTAGACAACTACTCCGGCGTCATCGACCCTCAAAAAGAGACTATCACCATCACCCTGCCGGAAGACTACGATATGGCGGCAATGACAGTGACCGACATACAACTGCCGGCAGGCGCCGAGGCGACCCTCAAGCAGGGAGATGTACTGAATCTGAACATGACACAGACTGTAAAAGTAGCCAATGGCAACGTATTCCAGCAATACGTCATCCAAACGAGATACGATGAAGCGCGGATTCTGACATTCCAACTGAATGATATGTATAACGGCATCATCGACCAGCAAAACCAGAACATTCTGGTTCAGGTACCGGCTTCCGCCGATATAACGAAGCTCGTCCCCACCTACACCGCCACCGAAGGAGCCATCGTAGCCCCTGCCGGAGGAACCGCCATGGATTTCAGCCGTCCGGTAGACTTCATCGTATCCAACAATATGGCATCGGCTGTCTATACCGTAAAGGTACTCACACCCGCAGGCAAGCCGGCAGCGGTTTATGCAGGCCTCGCTTCCACCATCGAAGGACTGAACCCCGAAGAGAAAGAAGCGGCGACGTGGATGCTGTTCAATGTGAAAGACGCGCAATATGTTTCTTTCAGCGACATAGCGTCAGGCAACGCGGATTTAAGTGAATGTAAGGTGTTGTGGTGGCATTTCCATGCAGACGCCACCATCGATGATATGAACAAGTTCGAAACGGCTGCTCCGGCCGCCTTGTCTGCTGCCGGTGTGATTAAAACACGTTATGAGCAGGGCATGAACTTGTTATTGACACGATACGCCACTTTCTACGCCGTCAATCTGGGAGCGGCCAAAGACAATAAGAATCCCAACAACTGCTGGCTCGGACACACGGAAGCCGAACCCGAAATCACCGCAGAGCCGTGGAGTTTCTTTATACAAGGACATGAAAATCACCCTGCCTATCAAGGTATACACGAGGGTAATGCCGTATATACCTGCGGTAAGGGCTACGGAATCACCAACACTACCGCTCAATGGCATTTACGCTCGCAAGATGGAGCGAACCCTTGGGGAGATTACAACGATGAGGCCGACTGGTCTCGGAAACATGGCGGCCAAGCCTTAGGTTACGGTGGCGACGGAGCTATCGTGGTTTGGGAATATCCGGCCGACGGCGGCAAGGGCGGCGTCTTCTGCATCGGTTCCGGTTGCTACGACTGGTATTCGGAAGGCATCGACACATCCAAAGACCCATACCACGGCAATGTAGCCAAGTTCACGAAAAATGCAATCGATTATCTAACCGGTAAATAAAGACTGACATACAATGAAAACAATGATATACACACTTGCATACGCCGCGCTGCTGGGTACAACCCTCGGCAGTTGCAACGACGATAACGCTCCCGTGCTCACCCAAAAGGACTGGGACAACACCGCAACTTATTTCGAGCCGACCGACGAAAACATGTTCGGCACTTACTACAAACCGCAACTGGGCTACGTGGGCGACCCCATGCCGTTCTACGACCCGCAAGCCGGCGACTTCAAAATAATGTACTTACAGGAGTACCGCCCCAATCAGACCACTTACCACCCGTTTTGGGCGGTAAGTACCAAAGACGGCGGCAGTTACACCTCATTGGGTGAACTTATCCCCACCGGAACGGAAGAGGAGCTCGACGCGGCCTTAGGTACAGGCTGTACGTTCTATGATGAAGCCAATAAGCTATATTATACCTATTACACCGGACACACAGCCGACACCGAAGTCGTGATGCGGGCCACTTCCACCGATTTCAAGACGTGGAGCAAAGACCGTACTTTCTTCCTGCCCGGCAGCAATGACGGTTACAGCCGGAAAGACTTCCGCGACCCTTTCATCTTCGAGAGCGAGAGTGGCAAGTATCACATGATCGTATCCACTAAGAAAGACGGTATAGGAGTGCTCGCCGAGTACACTTCCACCGACTTGAAAACATGGGAACACGCGGGCGTATTCATGCCGATGCACTGGGGCGCCGACCGCTTCTACGAATGTGCCGATGTATTCAAGATGGGCGACTGGTGGTACCTCGTATATTCCGACCAAAATGCCGTATCGCGCAAGGTATGCTACTTCAAAGGCGGCACGCTGGACGAACTGAAACGAATGACCGCCGCACCTACTTTCCCCGACAACAAAGAGGGTGTGCTCGACTCCCGTGCCTTCTATGCCGGAAAAACGGCAAGCAACGGAACCGACCGTTACATTTGGGGCTGGTGTCCCACCCGTGCCGGCAATGACAATACGGCTGTCGGCGCTGCTCCTGCCGAACCCGAGTGGGCGGGTAATCTTGTGATGCATAAGATTATCCAGCACGAAGACGGCACGCTCTCATTAGGATATGTAGACGGAATTCTGAACAAGTACACCGACAACGCCGTACTGAAAGTAATGGCGCAAAGTGAAACCGGTGTAGCCGAGAGTAACGGCAACTATACGCTCAGCGGTGATGCCTACGTACTTTTCAACCGCCTGAACGTACACAACAAGCTTACATTTACCGTAACAGCCTCAAGCAACGAAGATGTATTCGGTATTTCCCTGGTACGCGGCACAGACTCCGGGAAATACTACTCCCTTATCATCAATCCGGAAGACAACAACAGCAACCGCAAAATCAACTTCGAGCAGAAAGGGAAGGAAGGCATGGGATTCATCGCAGGAATAGACAGCTACAAATTTCCCGTTCCCGCCGATAATATTTATCATGTCACCATCTGCACGGACAATTCCGTATGTACCGTCTATATCAACGAAAACGTGGCATACACCAACCGCATCTACGGCATACAGAAAAATTGCTGGTCGTTAGACTCTTATGCGGGCAGCATACAGGTGAGCGACATAAAAGTGAGCTGCTACTAAATGGAAAACAAAAGAATACCAATACTAAAAAGAACAAATATCATGAAAACAAAACTATCTACTCTTATTTCATCAAAGTTAGCCTTCAGGCTTTTGGCGTTGACCTTTACAACACTGACATTGACCTTTACGGCATGCAGCAATGACGACGAAGACGATATTCTCGGCCAAGGTGAGGGCAAGCAACTGGCACAACCCGTGGCTGTGGACTTCTCGGCAGGTATCACTACTCGCGTAACGACAAACAGTGAGTGGGAAATAGGTGACCTTGTAGGCATATCGGCTTCTGAAATAGTAGGAACAACATCCACTCCTAAATATACAAACGTACAATACAAAGCGGATGCAGACGGAGAGTCTACCACATTCTCTTGGGCTGGAACAGAACAAGACGAGATAGCCTATACCTCAGAGAATAAAATGGTTTTCACAGCGTATTATCCGCATACTGCCACTACCGAAAACAGTATTATTGAAGCTAGCACGAATACGGAAGCACCGCAAAAGAATATCGATTTCTTATTTGCTAAAACCGGTGAAATAAGCTACATAGAGGGGAGTGAAAGCCCCCAAATAAACTTAGAATTCCAACACAGGATGGCACGTATCCGAGTGAAGATTAAGGTAACCGATAATACGGACATCAATGGCAAGAACATTATATTAGGCGGTTTAATACACGAAGGCACATTTGATACAAATTCCGGTATCGCAAGAGCCAATGGTAGTAATGTAGTAAATAATTGGTCTATCGGAACTTTCAACTCCACAAACGGCACGGAAATGGAAATCATCCGCATCATTTACCCGCAGAACGCCGAATCTCTCGACTTACGGATTGGTGATGAAAATGATAATCTAAAGACATCATTCACTCTGCCCGACAATAAAAAGTTCGAACCAAACAACTCATACACCATTAACGCGGAGGTAAAAGATGCTACAATCCATGCTACCATTACTATTGATAATAATACGATAAAGGGGTGGAATGAGAATGAACCGGGTAAAACAAAGATTGCATTTATAAGCAATGCAGAAGATACAGGCTCTTTTGATGCAGAAGCAGGAGCCGCTTATAATTGGTTAGTAAGTACGGACAAGTATGATGTAGAGTACTTATCCATGAATGATGTAAATGAAAACATTGATTTGAGTTCATACAAAATGATTTGGACACACTTCGATTACATCAATACAGAAGATAATAATATGAACCAAGCCATTGGTAAATATTATAAAGACGGTGGTAATATTTTTGCTTCTCGAGAAGCGATGTACAACCTTGTAGTATGGGGCATCGTAGCGGAAAAGAATGTACCTAATGACAACTGGGAAGACGATAATAATCCTGTGACATTAGACTATGAAGCAGGTATCAACGTTACAATAACTGCACATGACATCTTCAAAAATGTAGGATTAGACGAAGAAGGACATGTAAATCTACATCCCAAAAACTATACTTCCAATAAAAGAATGAGACAATGGAAGTTTAATAGTCAGAATGAATTAGACGCCTGGTTAACAGATGCAAATGCTATCCGATTGATAAAAGACAGTGATTTTAGTGCAACAATGGCTGAGTTCAAAACAACAGATACCCATGGATGTGTAATTGCCACAGGTGACCCTGCTTTTGAATGGAATGGAGTGACCAATGACGGAAGCCAACAAACTAACTCCCTGTACAAACTTACAGAAAACATCCTTGATTACTTAATCAGCCAATCCAACAACAAATAGCAACAACCGCAAACAATAATATTTTAAATATACATTATTTGTGATTACCTGTAATGATACCCCTAAATAGAACAAGGTTTCTATCAAAGCCATAATAACCTCACGACCGAGAGACTATTAAAAGGCTCATAATACTATATTAAAAGGCTTATAATATGATATTATAAGCCTTTTAATCATAAATCACCTTATGACAGAGAGACACTGACTCAATCAACGAAGAGATATCAACCATATAATCTATCAGTCAAAGGCACAAACGCCATTATCCGCAGCTATCATCCTATCCCGATACAGTATGTACAATAAATACCCGTACTTCGGACAATTTTATCCTTTCCTGTCTCTAAAACTCATTATCTTTGACACCCGAAGAAAACTATAAAAAACATACCATACCATGAAAAAATTAATTGTAGCTACCTTGTTATTAGGCAGTGGCACATTACTGTCTGCACAGAAAACTACAAAAGTACCGGCACACTACAAACCGGTAAAAAGCGAAATGTACCGCAAGGGTTGGATAGATTTCAACAAAAACGGTGTTAAAGACATATACGAAGATCCCGCCGCAACACTCGACGACCGCATCGAAAACCTTTTGCAACAGATGACACTCGAAGAAAAAACCTGCCAGATGGTTACCCTCTACGGCTACAAACGGGTACTGAAAGACGACCTTCCCACTCCCGAATGGAAACAGATGCTTTGGAAAGACGGTATCGGAGCCATCGACGAGCATCTGAACGGTTTCCAGCAATGGGGGCTTCCCCCCTCGGACAATGAAAACGTCTGGCCTGCCTCACGCCACGCCTGGGCGTTGAATGAAGTACAACGTTTCTTCGTTGAAGATACCCGCCTCGGCATCCCCGTAGACTTCACCAATGAAGGCATCCGTGGCGTGGAAAGTTACAAAGCCACCAACTTCCCCACCCAACTGGGCTTAGGACATACATGGAACCGTGAGCTAATCCGCCAAGTCGGACTTATCACCGGACGGGAAGCCCGTATGCTGGGCTACACCAACGTCTACGCCCCCATCCTCGATGTAGGCCGCGACCAGCGCTGGGGACGTTATGAGGAAGTCTACGGTGAATCTCCCTATCTCGTTGCCGAACTGGGTATCGAAATGGTACGCGGACTGCAACATAATCACCAAGTAGCCGCCACTGCCAAACATTTTGCCGCCTACAGCAACAATAAGGGAGCACGTGAAGGCATGTCGCGCGTCGATCCGCAAATGTCGCCGCGCGAAGTGGAAAACATCCATATCTACCCTTTCAAGCGGGTAATCCGTGAAGCCGGACTACTGGGTATCATGAGCTCCTATAACGACTACGACGGTATCCCCGTTCAGGGCAGCTACTACTGGCTGACAACCCGCCTGCGCCAGGAAATGGGCTTCCGGGGATATGTAGTGTCGGACAGCGATGCCGTGGAGTATCTCTATACCAAGCACAACACCGCCAAAGACATGAAAGAGGCCGTACGCCAAAGTGTGGAGGCAGGCCTCAACATACGTTGTACATTCCGCTCGCCCGACTCGTTCGTGCTTCCGCTGCGCGAACTCGTAAAGGAAGGCGGGCTGAGCGAAGAAGTCATCAACGACCGTGTGCGCGACATCCTTCGGGTAAAGTTCCTTATCGGACTGTTCGACTCTCCCTACCAAACAGACCTTGCCGGAGCTGATAACGAAGTGGAAAAGGCGGCCAATGAAGCCGTTGCCCTGCAAGCATCCCGCGAGTCCGTCGTATTACTGAAAAATGCAGATAACACACTGCCGCTGAGTATCGATAAGATAAAGAAGATTGCCGTCTGCGGCCCGAACGCCGATGAGGAAGGCTATGCTCTGACACACTACGGCCCGCTTGCAGTAGAGGTGACTACCGTCCTCGAAGGTATCCGCGAAAAAGCGCAAGGTAAGGCCGAAGTGCTTTATACCAAAGGTTGCGACCTCGTAGACGCCCATTGGCCGGAAAGCGAAATCATAGAATATCCGCTTACCCCCGACGAACAGGCCGAAATAGACCGTGCCGCTGCCAATGCCCGCCAAGCTGATGTGGCGGTAGTAGTACTGGGCGGCGGTCAGCGTACCTGCGGCGAGAACAAATCACGTACAAGCCTGGAATTACCGGGACGCCAATTGAAATTGCTTCAAGCCATACAAGCCACGGGCAAACCTGTGGTACTGGTACTGATAAACGGCCGTCCGCTATCCGTAAACTGGGCTGACAAGTTTGTCCCCGCCATTCTCGAGGCCTGGTATCCGGGGTCCAAAGGCGGTACGGCAGTAGCCGACATTCTCTTCGGCGACTACAACCCCGGCGGCAAGCTGACAGTTACTTTCCCTAAAACAGTCGGACAAATACCGTTCAACTTCCCCTGCAAACCGGCTTCACAGATTGACGGTGGCAAGAATCCGGGAGCGGACGGCAATATGTCGCGCATCAACGGCGCGCTTTATCCCTTCGGCTACGGTCTGAGCTATACCACTTTTGAGTATTCCGACCTCGAAATCAGTCCCAAAGTAATCACGCCCGACCAAAAAGCCACCGTACGCCTAAAAGTGACGAATACCGGCAAACGTGCCGGTGATGAAGTGGTACAACTCTACACCCGCGATATATTGAGCAGCATTACCACCTACGAAAAGAATCTTGCCGGCTTTGAACGCATCCGTTTGAAACCGGGAGAAACCAAAGAGGTTACTTTCACGCTCGACCGCAAGCACCTCGAACTACTGAATGCCGATATGAAGTGGATAGTGGAACCGGGCGAGTTCGCCATCATGGCTGGCGCATCTTCCGAGGACATCCGGCTGAATGGCATACTTACCGTAGAAGACTACCGGAGCCGTCTGCATGCCCTTGAAAGCCAAAAGCCCGTCAGCCCCGTAACGGCCAGTACCGATATGGAAAATGCCCCGAACGTGCTCGACGGAAAAATCAGCACCGTTTGGCAAGGTAATAAGGGAGATTATATTACCTTTGCTCTAAAGAACGGTGCTAAAGTAGACGAAGTATCTATCGCCTTCAAACGCGATAATAAGCTGCCAGCAGAGTTTGAAATACAGCTCTCGGGCGGTGGCGGGCAATTCCTGACGGTTTATTCAGGTACTGTCAGCCAATATGAGCAGCTCATCCCCTACTCGTTCAAGGGAACTACCGCCAGCGACCTGCGCATCGTGCTGAATGACGACCGCGTAGGAATAGCGGAAGTAGTGCTGAAAGAATAAAATACAAGTTATAAGTTATGAGTTATAAGTTATTCGCTTGTACTTTTTCCTTTCGGGAGCTGGAAATAAACAAATAACTTATAACTCATAACTTATAACTCCAATGAAACTTCTTTATTGTATGCTCGGATTAAGTATGGCGGCCTGCACGCCTCAAAAGACCGTCAACGGCGGTGAAGATGAACTTTCCATGTTGATAGGTACATACACCGACGGAACAAGTAAAGGTATCTATTCTTTCCGTTTCAACCAAAAGACGGGTACGGCCACGCCGCTCGGCTCGGTGGAGCTATCCAACCCGTCCTACCTCACGCCATCGGAAGACGGTAAATTCATTTATGCCGTAAGCGAGATGAATGACAGCACGGCAGCCGTCAATGCCCTTGCCTTTGATAAGCAAACGGGCAATCTCCGCCTGCTGAACAGCGAACGTACTCCGGGAGCGGCTCCCTGTTACGTATCCACGAACGGCAAAGAAGTGCTGACCGCCAATTACAGCGGCGGAAACATGTCTGTATTCCGGTTGCGCAAGGACGGTACGCTATCACCTGCGGAAGCGCTCTTTAAAGGTACGGCCAACGGCCCGGACACCATTCGCCAAATCGTACCGCACATCCATTGCGCCCTGTTCTCACCGGACGGGAAGTATATATTCGCCACCGATTTCAGTGCCGACCGTATTCTGCGCTTTACATTAAGCTCCGAAGGCAACATCTCCCGCCTGCCCGGTGAAACGATCGATATCGCTCCCGACTCCGGCCCGCGCCACCTCACATTCAGCCCGAACGGTAAGTTCGCTTATCTCATCAATGAACTGTCCGGTAAAGTAATCGCCTTCGGTTATACCGACGGCAAACTGGAGCAGATACAGAGTATCGCAGCCGACTCGCTGCAAGCCCGGGGAAGTGCGGACATCCATTTAAGTCCCGACGGCAAATTCCTCTATGCCAGCAATCGCCTGGAAGGAGACGGTATAGCCATCTTCGCGGTAGATACCGTAAACGGAACATTAACCCGTGCGGGATACCAGCCTACCGGCATCCATCCGCGCCATTTCAATATCACGCCCAACGGCAAATACCTGCTGGCGGCTTGCAGAGACAGCAATGTCATCCAAGTATACGAACGCGACACCGAAAACGGATTGCTAAAAGACACACAGCAAGATATTCTTATCGATAAACCGGTCTGTGTACAGTTCATCCCGCCATTTCACAATTAGTTAATCTTTCGTAAATGAATTTCCAAGAACAAAGAACTTCGTTAACTTTGTTATTAAAAATTATAGCTATAAACCGATAGAGAAGTATGAAGAAAAAGATGATATGGCTTGCCGGGCTTTTCATAGCCACAAGTACCTATGCCCAAACGGATGTCACCACCGGCATAATGCGCGGTAAGGATTACGGTGTAACTTATCTCCTGCCCAAAACCGAAATAGAGATTGTAGTGGAAGCTACCAAACATACGTACATGCCCGGAGAGTTCTGTAAATATGCAGACCGTTACCTGCGCATGAACAACGTATCTGCCGACCCGGATATCTATTGGACCATCGACAAGTTGCAGACCCGTGTAACCGGAGTGCCCGATAAAGATAATGTTTACTTCGTCAAGCTGAAAGACAAAACCGTAGCCCCGCTAATGGAGCTTACCGAAGACGGTATCGTACGTTCCATCAACATGCCGCTCAGCGGCCGTACGGTACCGGCAACCAAAATAACCGCCACCGCGCAAGAGATTATAGACCCGCGTAAATTCCTTACGGAAGAGATACTCATGGCAAGTTCCAGAGCTAAAATGGCGGAGTTGGTAGCCAAAGAAATCTACAACATCCGTGAAAGCAAAAACGCCCTTCTTCGCGGTGAAGCCGACAATATGCCGCAGGATGGCGCACAGCTCAAAATCATGCTTGACAACCTGAACCTGCAAGAACGCGCCATGACGGAAATGTTCTCCGGTACTCTGAAAGAAGAGCCCCAAACATTTACAATCCGTCTGACTCCGAAGGAAATGGACAATGAAGTAGCTTTCCGCTTCTCCAAACGACTGGGTGTAGTAGCCTCTGATGATTTGGCAGGCGAGCCGTATTATATCTCCATAACCGACTTGAAAACTCCCGCCATTCCCGAAGACGACGGTAAGAAGAAAGTGGACGGAGTGGCCTACAACGTTCCGGGACGCGCCCACATTACATTAACAGGTAACAACAAAAAATTATTCGACGGCGAACTGCCTATCACGCAATTCGGTACCATAGAATACCTTGCGCCTGTATTGTTCAATAAAAACTCCACTGTAAAAGTACTGTTCGATACAGCCACAGGCGGGCTGATAAAGGTAGACAGAGAAAACAATTAGAGAGTTGAAAGTCAAGAGTTGAAAGTTAGCATGCGGCATCATAGCGCAGCTAACTTTCAACTTTTAACTCTCAACTGAACAAACCCATCCTTCTGCAACTGCATAATGTAAGCAGTGACACGGGAAGGATAGTTATCTTCATTTTGGAAATGTTCGGTAAGCAGAGAGATTATCTCTTGCACTGTCCGTTTTCCGTCTATCAAACTCCATACGGCAGTACCATGTTCTTCCAGCTTCACACGGATATCGGCCGACATACTTTTCGGCAACAAGAAACATCTCATCCAGTCATACTTAAACCGGGGAAAGGAAAGTACCGCGTACTCCCCTTCCCATCCGGTCGTAATATGTCCGCACTGAACGGGGACAGTATCCAACAGGTTTACTTTTCCTTTTGTATCTGACATTACCGTCTTATCAAGCTTTGATATTAGGTTCTTCCAAACCAAGTCCTTTCTTCTTATCGACAATCTTAAGGATAAATCCCAGTACCAAAGCGGCAACGCCAAGGCAAGCCAGCATCACAAGCGGCGCGGTGTAATCATACGAAACGGCAGCCTCTTCCGGAGTAATCACACCGTTTTTCAAATCAGCTACAAGTTGCGTATTTGTTTTATCGAGCACCTTTCCGATAAGAAGCGGAAAAAGCCAAAGACCGATATTCTGCACCCAGAAGATAAGCGCATAAGCGCTACCTATAATCTTGGCATCAACCAGTTTCGGAACGCTGGGCCATAAAGAAGCGGGAACCAATGAGAAACTTGCGCCAAGCACCAATATGGTAAGGTAAGCTATCATAACACCGCCTACCGCATTGTCTTTGAACTCAGGAAGTACAAACGCAAAGGTAAGATGACAAAGCACGAGCAGCATTGAACCGATCATCAACATCGAGGCCGCCTTACCCTTATGGTCGACATAGTTGCCCAATATCGGAGTGATACCCACGGCAAGCAAAGGGAATACGGCAAATACCGTTTCCGCGCTCTGGCGCATATAACCCATATAGCAGAAAACAGCCAGCAATACTCCGGCAAGGGTAAGCAGACCGTACTTCATACTTGCTTTCTTCATAAAATTACTTGCAAAAGAAGCGCCTGCAACGACAAGCATAATGCAATACTGAAGAATCGTCACCGTATTGGTAGCCCAGAAAGAGTCGGAAGGTACTTCCTTAAATACCAAATTACATTGCAACATATTTACGGCATACTTCTGGAACGGGAATATGGCAGAATAATAAAGCACGCAAAGAAGCGCCACCAACCAGAATCCGCTGCTTGACAAAATAGTACCGAGATCGCTAATCTTGAACGGATCGTCTTTCTCCTCAGCCTCACCCGTTTGCGCATCGAGTTTCTTATCCATAAAGAAGTAAACAATAAACATGATAAGCGCGATAAGCAACAATACAACGCCAAATGCCACCGAACGGGAAACATCGATAACGCCCCCTAACTTGGCGAATACCGGAGAGAATATCATGCAAGTGGCGACTCCCAAACGGGCAAGCGCCATTTCGGAACCCATGGCAAGCGCCATTTCACGGCCTTTGAACCACTTGACGATACCGCGGGATACCGTAATTCCCGCCATCTCGACACCGCAACCGAAAATCATGAAACCTATTGCCGCAAACTTAGCCGATGCCGGCATACCTCTATAAAACGGAGAGATACCCAGTTCATCGAAACCGGGAATATAATTCAGATTGTCGGTAAACCAAGTTTGAAGCCCGCTTCCCTGAAAAGCATCCGTCACCGCATACCAGTTGATGGTAGCTCCGACAAGCATCACAGCTCCGGAAAGGATTGCTGTAAAGCGTACCCCCATTTTATCGAGGATAATACCAGCGAAGATGAGGAAAAACACGAATACATTAAGGAATGTCTCAGAACCCTGCATCGTACCGAATGCGGTCGAATCCCAGCCGCGTGTGGACTGCATCAGGTCTTTAATAGGTGAAAGTATGTCCATAAAGATATATGAACAGAACATGGCGAACGCCAAAAGCAGTAGCACCAACCAGCGCATACCTGCCGAATCGCGGAGCGTCTGGTGAATTTTGTCAGTAGTTGTCATTACAATAGTATAATAAATTGATTAATTAAATTCGGTTTATATATCATGACGGATAGTATAATAAAACATACGCTTTTAATAAGTATCCCGCTGCAAAAGTAACTAAATATAAAAGACCATAAATAAAAACAGGCAGAATTGCACAATATTAATTGTACAATTCCACCTGTCAAGAAATTCGGTTATTTCTCGAATATTAGTTTGCAGCCGGTTCTGCAGCGTCCGTGGCAGCAGGAGCTGTTGCCGCCGGGGCTGTCTCGGCCGGTTGTTCAGCTTGCGGAGCAGCCGTACCTACGGGCATATTGTACGGGTTTGTTTTTTCTTCTTGTTGTGCCTGTTCCAGAATTACATCACCGCCCTTGTGAGAAACGGAAGGAATGACGTAAGCCGAAGCAACACTCATCACCACCAAAAATACAGCGAGGCTCCATGTTGCCTTTTCCAGAAAGTCAGTAGTCTTGCGTACACCCATGATTTGATTGGATGATGAGAAACCCGAAGCCAGACCGCCGCCTTTGGAATTCTGAATCAACACAATGAAGCACATCAGCACGGATGAAATCACCATTAAGATAACTAATAATAAGTACATTTTGTTATTTTGATTTAGCGTTAATAATCAATTTCTCTAAAAATCTTATTTGGTCTGCAAAGTAAGCATTTTTTTTTGGATAATTCAAACTTAATTTTTTAATAATTTCAAGCGCTTTATCATATCTGCGCTGTTTAATATAGATTTTGGCCAGAGTTTCCGTAAAACAGCTATCGTCCAGGCTGTCCTGCGGGGGCTGTTCACCGTTAGCTCCGTCTTCTTCGGAAAGCGACTGACCATTCTCTGAGAAGGCGGCCGGGGCGTTTTCGGTTTTCCCTGAAGATATTTCCTCTTCTCCGGAGGATATTTCTTTTTCTTCCGGGGATACCGGGACTTCCTCAAGATATACCGGTCTTACGGATACGGACAGTTCCGTAGACTCGCTCTTGCGGATAAATCCGTCTATCAGTTCGTGCCCGCGCAGCTTGGGAACTTCCTTTCCGTCGGCTGGTCCGGAATCCGTCGAACCGTCATCCTGCAACAGATACGTAGTGTAATCCATTGCATAATCCAGCTCGGTAGCTTGCGAATGTTCTTCGGGAACAGTTGCCAGGAAAGCGTCTATCAAAGAAAGCGTACGGTCTACGCTGGGTTCTTCTTCCAGAACTTTAGAAGACAGCAAAGGAGATTTCCGGGATTTCAGGGTGTAGCGGTCGCCTTCTATCAGATAGAACAATACGCGTCTGTCCGCCACATACAGTACAGCCTTACGCAGTTCCGCGCCGAATGTGATGTCATGCAGCAAATAAAGATTCTTGAGGTATAACAGCCGGAGCGACTGGAAATAGGGATAACGGGCCACTAATGTACGAAGCTCGTACAAAGTATCCTTATCCAACATTTCAGGATGCTGTATCCATTGTTGCAAATAGGCAGAAGTCATTCCTCGGTTACCAGTTAGCTACGGTTGAGTTAAATATTTGTTCTGTAATATCCTTTATCATTTTACTTATCAGGTCGTCCTGCACATCAGTCAGCAACAAGGACGAATCGTAAGTCTGGAAGGCGGAGAACTGTTGCTCAAAGTCTTCCTCATGGTTGGTGTTGTTTACATAACGTACGTTAACGGTCATGGTCAGCTTCACTTTAGAAGAAAAACCGTCCGCAGCCACAGCCTCGTTGTACTGGTTATAGCCGGTTATCTCACCGTCTATTTCCAAATCGCCGTTGGCATTCACCAGTTGCAGACGTGTCTGCTGGATAAACATGTCCTTGAGTTTCTGGTTGAACTCCGTAGTCATGGGAGCGTACACGTATTCGGCACGATTGGGAAATTCGGCAATCGTAATAGTCTTTACTTTGCTGTAATCGATAGAGCTTATCGGGGCAAGTCCCATAGAGATGCGGCAGGAAGCTACCACGCACACCACACCCGCTAACGCCGATACCAGCGCTATTTTCTTAATCCAATCCATATTCTTTTATCTTTCTGTATAGCGTGCGCTCCGATATATTCAAATCCTTGGCCGCACTTTTGCGTTTTCCGTGATGCCTTTCGAGAGCTTTGCGTATCATCTCTTTCTCCACTTCATCCAGCGAAAGAGATTCTTCAACGTATTCTTCCGTATCTTGGATATCATCATCCATGGCGGGAGCCGGTTTTACGGAAGGATGTATTATGGTAGGCACAGCAGCGGGCACAGAAGCCACTACCGCAGGAGCAGGCGTATAGTAAGCGGCAGGCGTTACGGCCGGACTTCCCACAGCAGCCCGTTCGGTCATAATCTCGTGTACCAGTTTCTTCAGTTCGGTCACATCCTGACGCATGTCGAAAAGCACCTGATACAGTATCTCGCGCTCGCTCTCAAAGCTCTTGCTTTCATTCTTCACGCCAAACAGGGCGGGCAGACGCTGCGTATTGTTCTGTTCGGGCAGATAGTTCTTCAAAATAGAAGCGTTGATTTCGCGATTGGTTTCGATGATGGAAATCTGTTCCGTTATATTCTTCAGCTGGCGTACGTTACCGGGCCATGAATATGCCAGCAGCAATTGCTTGGCGTCCTCGGTCAGCTGAATCGCAGGCATACGGTACTTCTCGGCAAAGTCCGATGCGAACTTGCGGAACAACAGCACCACATCCTCTCCGCGTTCGCGCAAAGCCGGAACCTGAATAGGCACCGTGTTAAGACGGTAATACAAGTCTTCGCGGAAGCGTCCGTCGGCAATCGCCTGCGTAAGATTCACATTGGTGGCGGCTACGATACGTACATTCGTCTTTTCCACCTTAGACGAACCTACCTTGATAAACTCGCCCGTCTCGAGCACACGAAGCAAACGGGCTTGCGTAGGCATGGGAAGTTCGCCTACTTCATCAAGGAAAATCGTTCCGCCGTCCGCCTCACCGAAGTACCCTTTCCGTTCGCCGATAGCGCCTGTAAAAGCGCCTTTCTCATGACCGAAAAGCTCCGAATCTATCGTCCCTTCGGGAATGGCGCCACAGTTTACGGCAATGTATTGCCCGTGCTTTCTCCGGCTGTACTGGTGGATTATCTGCGGGAAGCTTTCCTTACCTACACCACTCTCTCCGGTAATCAGCACCGACAAATCGGTAGGAGCCACCTGAATGGCAATATCGATGGCACGCATCAGTGCCTCGTTATTGCCGATGATGCCAAAACGTAATTTTACTTGTTGTATTTCCGCTTTCGTCATACTACAAATCTTCTTCTACACTATCGAGTTTCAGTTTGTCACTGTCGTCACGTCTTTCGTAATATTGTTTCCGCAAAGGATTGGCGTGCGCTTCTTTCTCACGCATACGGTTACGGAACACGTCGATTGCCACATAGACAGCCTGACGGAAAGAATCTTCGGAAGCGAGCCCTTTTCCCGCAATGTCGTAGGCTGTGCCATGCGCCGGTGAAGTACGCACTACCGGAAGTCCCGCGGTATAGTTCACGCCCTCGTCCATGGCCAATGCCTTGAACGGAGCCAGTCCCTGGTCGTGGTACATTGCCAGTACGCCGTCAAAATGGGTAAAGTTACCGGAACCCATAAAGCCGTCAGCCGGATAAGGTCCGTAGCACAACATGCCTTTGTCTGCCAGTTCCTGTATGGCAGGACTGATGATTTCCTGCTCTTCCGTACCCAGCAGCCCCTCATCGCCTGCATGCGGATTCAGAGAAAGTACGGCAATACGCGGTGCTCCGATGCCGAAGTCCTGCTTCAGAGAACGGTTGAAGATTACCAGTTTCTCTTGTATCAATTCTTTAGTAATGGTCGATGCGATCTCTCTTACGGGGATATGTCCTGTCACCAATGCCACCCGGAAGTCATCCTTCATCAGAATCATCAAAGCCTTTCTGCCGTCGCCCAACTTCTCCTCGATATACTCCGTATGCCCGGGGAAAGAGAACTCTTCCGACTGGATGGTATGCTTGTTGATAGGAGCCGTGACAATGACGTCAATCAGCCCTGCCTTATACTCCTCAATCGCTTTTTCCAAAGCGCCGAGAGCGGCTTTACCCGCCTCTGAATCAGGCTTGGAGAATTCGACCTTTACTTCATCGTCCGTACAGTTCACCACACTCAAACGGTCGGGCGCAGCTTCGGATGCCGAGTTTACAATACTGAAATTGGTCGGCAAATCCAACGATTTGCGATGATAGGCAGCCACTTTGGGCGAACCGTAAATAATCGGAGTACACAGCTCCAGCATCGTAGGATCTGAGAAAGTCTTTAAAATCACCTCATATCCCACTCCGTTTATATCTCCCTGAGTTATGCCGACTCTTATTTTGTTATCTTCCATTCTTATTTTTCTATTTTAGTGGAATTTTCTTTTGTTACCGCCAAAGGCATTTCGTTTCCTTCCTGTTTGCTTCCCGGCAATCTAAGCGTATACAGTGACGCTTCCATCTGACGCACCAGATTGCGTTTCATCTTATCGGGTGAGTATACAAATATCTCGGATACGATAATACGCCGGTTAGCCTTGTCCAAACGAACATGAGACACGTACGGACCGCCCATAAAGTCGCCCTTCACACGCCACAGGCCGCGGGCTTCCAAAGCATATTCGCCCTGTACATTGATAGGACGCACATCTGTCATCAACGAATCGGTTTCCATGTACATGCCTTCGCTCGCACCGGGAATATTGACTTTCATCACAGAGTCGCGCTTATGCACAAAGTACTCTTTCGTGAATGTATCCTTGTCCGTATAAGGATAAGAGTAGATAACGAAATTCTGATCGCCCGTCGCCGCATTCGTACCTGCCCAGAAGAAGTTTTCCCCCTGTTTGGTTGCGGTCAGTTCACCGGGAACCCATACGTCACAATCGAACATACTCTTTACTTTCGTCGAAACATAATCATTGTGCTTGGTTTCCAGCACTGAAATCTGACGGTTCATTTCGGCACGAGTAAAGAAATCGATGATAACCTGTCTGTTTTCTTCGACAAACTTCTCGAAAGAGGCTTCGTCCGGCGCCTGAATGGTCAGGATGGATTGCGGAGCGGCATAAACGTCCTTCGCGTACTTAAACTTGGGCTGTGTATACTGGTCTTTGTTTATCTCGACAATAATAATATTGCGGATCAACTTCAATGTAGCGTCATAGTTTGCAGGAGAAGTATACATAATACGGAATGAACGTTCCGACTGGGGCAACCCCGGCACATCGGAATCAAGCACGTTATAGAGGGCGCGACCTGCAGGACGTTCCCACAGTCCCTGGTCAACCACTACCAAAATTTCATACGCCCGACCGCTTGACGTCGGAGTAAACACACCCTTCTTGCCATTACCGCACGCTGAAAACAGTGCGAGTATCAGGGACATACTCAAATAAAACAGGTGTTTCTTCATATATCTATATGTTTTAGTTTTTACAAAGCTACGAAAAAGCCATATAAGCTTGACGGCAAAGTTAATAATTTATATTAATTCTTCTTTATTCTCTTCCTGTTTAGCCGTTGAAAGCATACCGCATGCAGCGAATATATCCTCGCCGCGGGAAGCGCGAATCGTAGTAAACAATCCATGCGACGTCAGATAATCGCGAAGCGTTGTCATCGTCTCCATATCGGCGCCTTCCAGATCAACTCCCGGAATCGCATGAAAACGAATCAGATTGACGCGGCAGTCCAAACCTCGCAACAGCTTCAGCAACTCCTTGGCATACAACAGCGAATCGTTCACTCCCTTAAAAACAATATACTCGAAAGATAGTCTGCGCTGTTTACTAAAATCATAGTTTCTTAACAGTTCTACAATCTCGGCAATGGAGAAAGCCTTTTCGGCAGGCATCAGTTCGCGTCGCTGCAAAGGTACGGGCGAGTGCAGGCTGATTGCCAAATGACAGTCCGACTCTTCAATGAAGCGTTGCAAACCCTTACGAAGCCCGACGGAAGAGAGCGTAATCCGCTTCGGGCTCCAACCGTAGCCATAGGACGATGTCATCACTTCCAACGCCTTCAACACCTCATCGAGATTATCCAACGGTTCTCCCATACCCATCATCACCACATTGGTCAGCTTGTCCCGTTCGGGCAGAGAATTAATCTGGTTGATAATCTGGCTGGCGGTCAAATTGGCGGTGAACCCCTGCTTGCCGGTCATGCAAAACTTGCAGTTCATCTTACACCCTACTTGGGAAGATACGCACAGCGTAGCCCTGTCCTCATCCGGAATGTAAACAGCTTCCACATAATACCCCTCTCCGGCACGATAAAGATACTTCACCGTACCGTCTGCCGAGCGCATGGCATCCACCGGCGCCTCACCCCCCACTTCATATATCTCTTTCAACAGCTCCCGGTGTTTCAACGACAGGTTTGTCATTTCATCTATGGAAGCTGCTTTTTTGTCATATAGCCACGAAGCGATCTGTTTGGCTGCAAATCCGGGCATCCCCAGATTCTTTACGACTGCCTGAAGTTCGGTTAAGGTAAGACCTAAAAGAGGTTGTTTCATTCTAATTGCATATTTACGATAACAAGATAGTTTATTCACCGATAAATTATCTTTTGCAAAGGTATGAATAAAGTTGCACAAATGAAAAAGCCGTTCGACATTTATCGAACGGCTTCTCCAAGTATTCTAAAGTTTATTCTACTTTCTTAGAAGTACAGATAGCGGTTATCCTTTACATCCGCATTCAGATACAGGTCATTGATGAACTGGCTTGCCATACGTGCGTGCATATTCTCCAATGTAGCTTCTTCCGTTTCCTGATTATAAGTTTCGTTCAGTTTGTCCTTGGCATAAGGCTGAAGAACGAATACGCCGCCATTGCCTTTGATAGGAGTGCTCAACTTGTTCAGCTCAGCGATAGAAGCATAAGCACCTACCAGCGGTTCGCTGCTACGCAATGCCGGAACATAAGCCGGAGCCGCGAAAGTCACGTGCTTAACAGAGTCGCTAACTGCATTTGCCATGTTCTTATACTGGTCGAAAGAAGTTGCGCCGGCAGCTTTCATATCAGCCATAATCTTCTCGGCTTTCTTGTCACGGAGGATTTCGCTTCTCAACTGATCCTGTACCATAGACAACGGACGATAGCCTTCCGGAACGATGCGTGTAACGGCTACTACCATCATGTGATCGCTTTCGCCACATTCGTACAGACCTGAAACTTCACCTGCTTTTGCGGCAAACGCCCATTTCAGAGCTTCTTTTGTTCCTTTCACACCACCGATATTGTGCTCAGAGCTATACAAGTCGGCTCTATCCAACAGTCTGTAACCGGCATCTTCCGCATTAGCGGTCAGCTTATCCAGCGTATTGTTGGTAGCGATAAATTGGCTGAAGTCATTGTATGCCTTGCTATAAGTTTCCTTGCTGAATTCAACCGGACGCTTGATAACGGCTACTTTATATTTATCTTTCACAGCTTTCTTGTTCATCACTTGCAGGATAACGTTCGCCTGCCCCAAAGCGAGGTTAGTCAACTCGTTCTGACCTAAAGTAGTGATAGCCGCGATATACTTCAAATTGTCACCATCCACTTGAGCGCCTTCGTAGTTGGCAGAAGAAATCCATGTCGCTTCGCCGGTCTGGCCGTACTTTTTAGCGATTTCGGCAAAGTCCGCGCCACCCTTGATGGCAGTATAGATACTGTCAGCCAAAGTTTTGGTCTTGGCAGCGTCTTCCGCAACAACCTGAATCTGGCGGTATTGGATAGAGTCGGCCATAGCGGCAGTAGCCAGTTTCTTGAAAGAGTTGATTGTATTGTCCGACGCATTGTAGTAAGGACCGTATACACCGCCTACCTTTACAGAATCCAAACGGGCAACAACGTCGGCAGGCAACGCCTTGTCTGTGTAGAACAAGTCAACATACTGCTGAGTAGAACCGGTTGAACGGACGAAGTTTGCATAATCGGAAGGATTTTCGGCCAACTGTGCAGTATATTCTTCCACCTCTTTCTGAATATCGGCTTTGTCTTCCGGGCTTGCGGTAACCTGTACATCGATATACTTGATGTTGCGGGTTTCCACATATTGTCTGAATTGCTCTTTCTTCTTGTCATAAGCATCTTTCAGGTCGGATTCCTTAATAACGATTGTAGAGTCTACGATAGAGGAATAAGGAACGGCGGCCAACAACAGGTCAGACTGGTCTACGCGCGCATTGAAAGCATCTTCCGCTTCAACAGGGTTAGAGAACAAAGACTTTGTAATCAGAGCCTGGTATTTCTCCTGCAGACGCGCCTGTACGAGTGATTTCTCTACAAAAGCCCAGAAATTGTACATGGAATTGTAGTACTCTGCGTATTGAGCCGGCATCTGAGCCTTGTTCATCTTAGAATAGTCCACCAGGAACTTCTTCAACATATCTTTGTCAAAAGCTCCGGTCTGCGGATTGCGGAACGGTGTCTGCTGCAACATCGGATGTACACCGGCGTCGATGATAGCCTGAAGTTCCGCTTTAGAAACGGTCAAACCCAACTTTTCAGCTTCGTTCTCAATCAATTTATTGTTTACGTATGCTCTCCATACTTCGTCCTTAATCTGGTTGGTTTGTTCATCGCTCAACGCGTTCAAGCCGCTGGAGAATTTCACTACTTCCGTATATTCCTCTACCAATGCCTGAAAATCCTGAGCGGAAATTGTTTCCCCGTTCACTTCACCTACATCTTGTGACTGGTGCGGCTGAAGTACTTTCCACGCGTCTCCCGCGATGAAGGCAAACAGCGCCAAACCAATAACAATCACCAATAAGGGCCCTTTAGACCGAATGTTTTGTAATGTTGCCATTTTAGTTAATATGAATTATTTGTTTATTATTATTTTCTTTTCAATGTTCATTTTAGCGCACGAAGATACAAAAAATGCTAATACGCATCTATTTATTCTTTAAAAATTTACGCTGAAACGGAATTATTCCGTGACTTTCAACCGTACCAACTCTATTTTAGTGGCTGTCACCTTAATTATCTTGAACTGATATTCATCGACGGTTATCACCTCATGCAGCTTCGGGAAGCTTTGATAACGGCTCAGAATCAATCCGCCTATCGTAAGATATTCATCCGACTCCGGAAGCTCAAGATTGAACGTTTCGTTTACTTTCTCTATCTCAAGACGAGCTGACAGCACATATTCACGCTCGCCGATCTGTTTACAGATGTAGGAAGTATTATCATGCTCGTCCTCAATATCTCCGAATATTTCTTCTACCAGATCTTCCAGTGAAACGATACCGGATGTACCGCCAAACTCATCCACTACAACGGCAATCGTCTTTTTCTGCTGCATAAAAAGTTTCATCAGCTTATGCGCCGCCATCGTTTCGGGCACAATGGGCACTTCCTTGACATTATTTCTCCAATCCGCCGGGTTTCTGAACATCTCGGACGAGTGGATATAGCCGATTACATTATCTATATTCCCGTCGTACACAATAATTTTGGAAATGCCCGACTCCACAAACATACTCTTCAAATCCTCGAGCGAGGCCGTCACATCCACCGCCACCACTTCCGTACGGGGCACAATGCAATCGCGTATCTTGATATTGGAGAAATCAAGCGCATTCTGAAAGATTTTCACTTCCGCATCCAGCTCTTCCTCATTAGCGGCATTCTCTATGCCCGACTGCACGAAATAGTCCAAATCGACCTTACCGAACGCCTTGTCGGACGCTTCCTTGTTTATCTTCATGCCGAACAGGCGCAGAAAGAGATAAGACAGTCCGGAAGCAAGTTTCGATATGGGAAACAGAATAACGTAGCAGACAAACAAAGGAGTAGCAAACACCCTCAGCATCAGGTTCGGATTAATCTTGAACAGCGTCTTTGGAAGGAACTCGCCCGTTACAAGGATAATGAGCGTGGATATGATGGTCTGCACCAGCACCATTACAAAATGATTATCAATCATGCCCGCCAGCAGATTCACCTCGATAATCTGTGCCATAAGGATACCGTAGATAACCAGCGCAATGTTATTTCCCACCAGCATGGTAGAAATAAAATTATTCGGGTTACGGAAGAAACAGGAAAGGATGCTTGACGTAACACCCGGCTTCCGTTCCATCTCAAAACGAAGCTTGTCTACAGAAACAAAAGCAATCTCCATACCCGAAAAGAAAGCGGAGAAAGCCATGGTTATCAACAAGTAAATAATAGTATCCATCATATCATTTGATGCTGTCCGTCCTCAACGTATCGGAAGGCGTGGTACTCTCCTCGTCCACATAGAAGATACCTTCCGTCTTGAAGAAACGATATTTTGTTAATTGCTCATTCGACTCAAAGCCGATGGCATAGATTATCTGGTCGGGTTGTTCTATACGTACCCGCCGGTCGGAATACACACGTTTCTTGTTCTGATCCCAATACAGCAACTCCGTATCGAATTTCTCTCCTTTCAGGTTCTGTATATGCACATTCCCCATCAGCTTCCACAACTCTTTCTTATTATAATAATAAGCCGTATCGGCCTTGATACTGGCCTCGGTATGAAACACCGAATCGAACTTTTCCAGGTAAATGCCTTTTTCGAACGCCCAATAAGGCGGGTTCTTACGGTCGTAAATCAGCCACTCCGCCGTATTGACACGATAGCGGGTAATGCCCGAATCGGAAATCAGCGTTGTAACACCTTTAGTATCCATAACCGGCAATGAATCGCGTTCGGTAATGGCGGCTCCCATCTCTTTTTTACGTCCGGAACAGGAAGAAAATAAAAGAAGCATAACCATTACCCCGAGGGCAATGGTTATGCTCATATTCTTATGTCCGACCACGTGGGGTTGTAGCGACATATGCTTATCTGATGGTTGTAGACTCACCGATCCAACCGCCGATCGTGATACGGTCACCGGCTTTGTAACCCAACATAAAGAGGTCTTTAGCCTGCGGAGTATGACGCGCATACGTTGAAATCAGTTCATTAACTTTGTCTGTAACGCTTGGGTCTACAGCTTTAGCGCGTTGCAGCTTATCGATAACAACAAAATAAGTACATCTGTTCAAAGCGGGTTCGTCGCTCCAGTTAGGATTTGAACCGTACATTTGAGCCAGCAGGATGTAAGGCTCGCCGTAGCTTTCATTGAAGCTGATGGCTTTCTGAGCATAGCTTCTTGCCTGAGACAGCTTCTTGGCCTGCCACAAAGCGGCAGCGGTAGCATAAGCCATTTCGGCTTTCTTCGCGTTATCGGTCTCCATACCCAGCGCTTCGTCGAAGTACTTCACAGCAGTGTCGTAGTCACCTTTCTTGTAGTACATATATGCTACGCCTACGGCAGCATCCGCACTCGGGTTAACACGATACAGATAGTCGGAAGCCTTGAAATACGCCTCGCTCTCATTACACTTCATCATCTTCAGGATGGTGATGGTCTTCTTCAGGAAAGCGGAGTCGGACTTGTTTTCCTCAACTTTAGGACCGTAGATATTCTGCAAGGACTCACAATCGGCTACACCGCTGTTCACGAACATAGCTACCAAATTGTCCTTGATTGTCTGCAGCACGGCTTTTTTCTTAGCGTTATCCTCTGCTGCAATAGCATCGTCAGCGTACTGTGAAGCGTTGATATAATCCTGGAAGAATTGGTCTGTGTGATTAGTGTCGGCTTTTACTTTCTGCATGGACACATCTACAAAATAGTGCAATACGGCACCGTCAGATTCACCCTTAGCGGTTTCAGCGGATTCCTTCAACCATGCATAAGCCTGGTTCAAATCCGGAGCCGGTGAATATTGCAGATAATCCACGGCTTTTGTACCTAACGCAGACGCAACACTCGGTACACCCTTCATCTTCGTAGCAAATTCAGGAATATACTTCATTTTCTGGTCATGTACAGCCATCAGTTCGTCAAACAGCTTCTTATACTCTGCAGAATTACGATCCTTAATCTGGCTCATCAAGCCGACGAGAATCTTTTGCGCATCGGTATAAGTGTAATATCTCAATGTCGGACAATCTTTCAGAACTTCCATACAAGGGGCGTAAGCGTCCTTGAAATTTTTCGCTCTTACCGCCTCATGCGAGATACTACTATTGGCATTACAATCACTTTGTGCGAAAGTGCTGGTTACTCCACCCGAAAGGAGCAAAACAGCGACAAGCGTTTTAATTTTCATTGTATTTAAATTTTAGTTGTTATATTGTCTATTTTCACCATTCAACATTAATCGACTTTCCGTTTGAAGAACCAGCGTTCGTTAAAAGTCACCCCGATGCAGACGCGCAATGTGTTTTCATTGAGAAACGCCGCTGTCTTACCTTCGGTTCTTACATACTGCGCCGAGAGGCTCAATACGGAACGCGTACGCGGAATAGGAAGTCCGAAACCGGCAGTCACTCCATATTCATTGGCGGCACGCATGCCATTTATTTTGTAATACGGCTGGGAATAATAAGCTCCCAAACGGTATTTCACATGCGCCAAATAACTTCTTCCCAAAGGATTCGGCAGAAATTCGGCGCCTAAAGCTATCTTCGTACGATTACAGAAAGCGTTCTTCGCATTCATGTAAGTAACCGAACTCCATTTCTGGAAAGTAAAATCGGCGCCTACCGTCAAACGTTTGTCGTATACATAGCTGAGACCTATGCCGAAACTCATCGGGCTGCCGAACGTAGCGACCGTGTCCCGGGTATTTATCGTAGCGCCCGTATTGCTGTCGCCCAACTGGTCTTGCACGTACGAATCGTTACCCAAATCATGTCCCGGCGAGAATACCACTCCTAAAGTAGCTTCATGTTTTTTGCCGAACGCCTGCGTGTACTGCGCGCCGAAGTCCAGCTTATAGCTTTGTATGGACGTACCCGTCACCGTAGTCAACGGCAAGGTAGACGAGTTGTTCGGGAATGTCATGGCTCTCGTATGCGTTATATCCCCCCAAAGATACGAAATGTTCGCGCCAACGGAAAGATTTTTAAATATTTTAAATCCGGCCCCCAGATATAACTGGTGCAGTCCGCCGTCTCCGTAATATTGCAACGCGCTGGACTGTGAAGGATAATTCGCGTCTTCCCGATATTCTCCCATGCTATATCCCACATTGGAATAAGGCAGCAGTCCCAAACTCATGGCCGCCCATTTACCCAGGCGAAATTGCATTGTAATATAGTCGAAACTGGAGTTTTTGGCATTTTGCTTCACCGTACCGTTACTGAAGTTCGTGTTCTGCAAAGAGATACCGCCGTCAAAAATAAAAGTAAGCGAATCTATCGCCGTATAGGATGCCGGATTAGCGAAATTCACCTGGTATTTATCCCGTAATCCGTATGCAATACCACCCATGGCTTTGCTATTACCTGAACCTTGGTCTGCCAATTGTCCGTATCCGTATCGTGTATAGGGAGAATTCGTATTATTTTGAGCGATTGCCGCTCCGGACAACATCATGAGCAAGAACACCAAGAGTGTTTGTCTATATCCTATCATTATTATAGTTTAAAATTCTATTTAATCCTTTCAACACTAAAAATCTGTCTGCAAAGATGATACTTTTTAAGTTTGTATCAAAAGAAAAATCATCGCCGCCCGTTAAAAAAACCAAAAGTTCAGGATATTTATGCTTCATGGCCATTATGTAGCCCGAAATTTCATATTCCATGCCTTTCAGCACTCCTTCGCGCATTGCCGTATCGGTATCCTTACCCAGCGGCAGCCGCCGCCCTTCGCGTGACACCAGCGGAAGCCGCCCTGTCAGCTCGTGAAGTGCTTTAAAGCGCATTTGCACACCCGGCGAGATATTCCCGCCATGATAGCGGCCGGCGGCATCTACAAACTCATAAGTGATGCAAGTTCCGGCATCTATCACCAGAATATCCTTTCCGGGAAATTGTTCATAGGCGCCCACCACAGCCGCCATACGGTCGTACCCCAATGTCTCGGGAGTTTCATACAGGTTCTCTACCGGAAGCGATGTTGTTTCATTCAGCCACAACAGCGGAACGGGCAAACGCGCCAATTGCGCCGACACTTGCTCATTCAGATCGATAACGGTAGCCGCAATGGCTTTCTCAACGGCATATTTCGCGCAGATATCCGGCAGATTTTCAAGCGTTTGATTGGAATCGTAGAACACCTCGACGATGTCCTTGTCTTTAAACACCGCTATCTTTGCAACGGTATTGCCTATATCGATTATAAGATTCATTCTGCATATATTTAAAGCGGGGCAAAGATAGCACTTTTTTCGATTGTTTTACATGCGCGTTACACTAAGTTTACAGGTTTTCCCTTATATATAACCACGCATAAATCTTAAGGCTCGCCCGTATGCGCGCATTATCTTTATCTTTTTATTTCCGAAAAATCGCCGATGTTATCACGATTGACAGAGGAGGGTATACCCCCCTCCGCATATACGGCGATTTTTATAGTACTTGAAAAAAGTTTTTCACCACAGTGGAAATCCGTTATGACGTACATCAAAAAACGGTTTGGGTATAGTGCGAAAAGAAACGGGATGCAGATGTAAAAAAGACGAAAGGAGTGTCCGCAATAATTGCCGTTTTAAGATTTAAAGCGTATCTTTGTAACGAATTACAAGATATGACCCCGATTCAAATCAGTGATAATAAAAAAAAGACAAATGAAATTCTCCTTACCAGCTTTCCGCATACTTATTTTTCTTTTCCTCTGCCTACCTTTCATCGCCGTGCAAGCGCAAGAACACAAAAGAGACACTCCGGATTCCATACGCATCAGCCTGCTGACATGCGCCTCGGGCGAAGAAATATACTCCCTTTTCGGACATACCGCCATACGATACGAAAACCATACGCGCGGCATTGACGCCGTATTCAATTACGGCATCTTCAACTTCAACGCGCCGAACTTCATTCTCCGTTTCGCTTTGGGTGAAACGGATTATCAGTTGGGTGTCAACAGTTACGAACGTTTTGCCGCCGAATATCACTATCTGGAACGCGATGTCTGGCAACAAGAGCTGAACCTCACCCCGCAGGAAAAAGAGAGGCTGATAGCCTTGCTCGAAGAAAACTATCGCCCCGAAAACCGGGTATACCGTTACAATTTCTTTTATGACAACTGCGCCACCCGCCCACGCGACTTAATAGAAAAATCCATTGACGGGAGCCTGCAATATGCTGACAATATGACCGATACGAACACCGGTACATCCTTTCGCGACTTGTTGCACAAATACAGCGAGGGACATCCCTGGTCGCGTTTCGGCATGGACTTATGCATGGGCAGCCAGGCTGACGAAATCATCAACCGCCGACTGATGATGTTTGTCCCTTTCTATGTACAAGACTACTTCAATCAAGCCCATATTGTAAACAAAGACGGACAAGCACGTCCTTTGGTGCTGAATGAAGAGAAAATAATAATGACCGGAAGCGAAGAAGCGGAACAGCCTTCCGACGGCTTCACCCCGATGCAGGCCGCTTTACTCCTGTTTATACTGACCGCGGCCGCCACCATCTACGGAATACGCCGGAAGAAAACGCTTTGGGGAATTGATTTGGCACTGTTTTTTGCCGCCGGAACGGCGGGATGTATATTGGCGTTCCTCGCCCTGTTCTCCCAACACCCTGCCGTCAGCCCCAATTATCTGCTGTTTGTATTCCACCCGCTGCATCTTTTCTGCCTGCCATGCATGCTGAACAGAGTGCGAAAAAGGAAAAGAAGCCGCTATATGCTGGCAAACTTCATAGTTTTAACACTTTTTATATTGCTTTGGCTCGTAATACCGCAAAGATTTCCGTTAGCAGTGTTACCTTTGGCACTTTGTTTGCTGATACGTTCTGCAAGCAACCTAATTCTCACATACGATAAGAAATAATGAAGAAAGGACTGATAACTTCCATACTCGCGCTGACATTCGGCAGCCTGCAAGCCCAGCCGTTGCCACCATCTCCGAAGCTCGTGGTGACGCTGACAATAGACCAACTGCGCACGGACTACATGGAAGCATTCCCGTCATTGTATGGAGAAAGGGGCTTTAAACGGCTGTTAAGGGAAGGGAAAGTGTTCCGCCAGGCGGAATATTCTTTCAACGTCACCGACCGCGCCTCGGCCATCGCCGCTTTTTATACGGGTACCACACCGTCTATGAACGGCATCATAGCCGAACGTTGGTTCGACCCGAAAACCTTGCGTCCCAGGAATTGCGTAGACGATTCAGCCTTCATGGGTAACTATACCGACCAGAACACCGCCCCTACACAACTGCTGACTTCCACTTTTTCCGACGAGCTTAAAATAGCCACCAAAAACGCCGCATTGGTATATTCCATCGCCCCCTTCCGTGATGCCGCCGTCCTTTCGGCGGGACATAGCGGCAACGGCGCGTTCTGGCTGAACCATAAAACCGGCAAATGGTGCGGTACAACCTATTACGGCGAATATCCCTGGTGGCTGAGCCAATACAATGACGGGCAATCACCCGACTTCCGCATCAAGGAAATGGAGTGGAACCCTCTCCACCCCGTCACAAGCTATACATTCCTGCCCGAATGGCGTACCATCCCTTTCAAATACAAGTTCGAAACAGAAAAGGACAATAAATACCGCCGGTTGATAACCAGCCCGCTCATCAACGATGAAGTGAACCGAGTGGCGGAAGATTTACTGGATAAAAGCAATATCGGCAAGGATGAAATAACGGATTTACTTGCAATCACCTATTATGCAGGCAACTACAATCACCGCAGCACGCAAGAGTGCGCCATGGAAATGCAAGACACCTACGCCCGCTTAGACCAAAGCATCGCTCATCTGCTGGATATGCTGGAACGCAAGGTGGGTCTGCAAAACGTGCTGTTGTGCATCGCCTCTACGGGATATACCGACCCGGACGGAGCAGATATAGGCATCTACCGTATTCCCGGCGGAGAATTCTATCTGAACCGTTGCGCCACTTTGCTGAACATGTACCTGATGGCGACTTACGGTGAAGGACAATACGTAGAAGGCTATTATAATCAACAGATATATCTCAATCATAAATTAATAGAAGAGAAGCAGTTGAATCTTGCCGACATGCAGCAAAAGTCGGCAGAATTTCTGGTACAGTTCAGCGGAGTAAACAAGGTATATTCCGCCTACCACTTGCTGTTGGGCTCCTGGTCGCCGCAGATAGAGCGCATACGCAACGGCTTTCACCGCCACCGCTCCGGCGATTTGATTATCGAAGTTCTGCCGGGCTGGACTGTCATGCAGGAAAACAGCAATGACAACCGCGTGGTACGTGCCGCCGCCATACCCGCCCCCCTCATACTTCTCGGTAAAGGAATAAAGCCGGAAATAATCCGCATGCCGGTCGCCGTAGACCGCGTTGCTCCCACCCTGTCGAGCGCGATGCGCATTCGTGCTCCCAATGCGTGCACAGCCACACCGCTCAATTATTGATAAAGGCCGGTACAGAGAGCTGCAGAGTTTTATATTTCCGTAAAACTCCTTATCCTCCGCGGCAACCCCTTAAAATAATCAGTGTAACTTTACGTTATCTGTTGCAAAATCAGTAACTTTGCACGCCATATAAACTTAGTAAATAATAATAAAAACAAATACATAATGGGATTTAATGAATTTTTAAGCTCGATTTTCGGCAACAAAGCCACCCGCGACATGAAAGAGATAAAGCCGTGGGTAGACAAGGTAAAAGCCGCATATCCGGAAGTAGCCGCATTGGACAACGATGCCCTGCGCGCCAAAACCGAAGAATTGAAGGCATACATCCGCAACTCGGCAACAGAACAACGCGCCAAAGTGGAAGAACTGAAAGCAAGCGTTGAGAGCATCGAACTGGAAGAACGCGAAGAAGTCTTCGCTCAAATAGACAAGATAGAAAAAGAAATACTGGATATCTACGAAAAAGCATTGGATGAAGTATTGCCCGTCGCTTTCTCCATCGTAAAGGAAACAGCCAAGCGCTTCTCCGAAAACGAAGAAATCGTAGTAACCGCTACGGAATTCGACCGCCATCTGGCCGCTACCAAAGATTTTGTACGCATCGAAGGCGATAAGGCCGTTTATCAGAACCACTGGGTAGCCGGCGGTAACGACACGTTATGGAACATGGTGCACTACGACGTACAGTTGTTTGGCGGCGTGGTACTGCACAAAGGCAAGATTGCGGAAATGGCAACCGGTGAAGGTAAGACTCTGGTGGCTACCCTACCCGTATTCCTCAACGCACTGACCGGAAACGGCGTGCATGTGGTAACCGTAAACGACTATCTGGCAAAACGTGACTCCGAATGGATGGGCCCGCTTTATATGTTCCACGGTTTGAGCGTGGATTGTATCGACAGACACCAGCCCAACTCCGACGCACGCCGTCAGGCTTATCTTGCCGACATTACTTTCGGTACGAACAACGAATTCGGTTTCGACTACCTGCGCGACAATATGGCTATCAGCCCGAAAGACCTCGTACAGCGTCAGCACAATTACGCCATCGTGGATGAGGTCGACTCGGTATTGATTGACGACGCCCGTACTCCGCTGATTATCTCAGGCCCGGTTCCCAAAGGCGACGACCAGCTTTTCGAGCAACTCCGTCCGCAAGTGGAACGTCTGGTGGAAGCACAGAAAAAACTGGCCACGCAATACCTTGCCGATGCCAAACGCCTGATAGCTTCAAACGACAAGAAAGAACAGGAAGAGGGTTTCCTTGCATTATACCGCAGCCATAAATGTTTGCCGAAGAACAAGGCGTTGATTAAGTTCCTCAGCGAGCAGGGTATCAAAGCCGGTATGCTCAAGACCGAGGAAATCTACATGGAGCAGAACAACAAGCGTATGCACGAGGTTACCGACCCGCTGTATTTCGTAATCGATGAAAAGCTGAACAGCGTAGACCTGACCGACAAGGGTGTAGACTTGATTAGCGGCAACTCCGAAGACCCCACATTCTTCGTGCTTCCCGACATCACCGCCCAACTCTCCGAGCTGGAAAATGAAAAGAGCCTGACGGACGAGGAACGCCTTGCCAAGAAAGACGCCCTTATGACTAACTTCGCCATCAAGAGCGAGCGTGTACATACCATCAACCAGTTGTTGAAGGCTTACACCATGTTCGAGAAAGACGACGAGTATGTGGTAATCGACGGTCAGGTGAAGATTGTGGACGAGCAGACCGGACGTATCATGGAAGGCCGCCGTTACTCCGACGGTTTGCACCAGGCCATCGAAGCCAAAGAAGGCGTGAAGGTGGAAGCCGCCACACAGACTTTCGCGACGATTACCTTGCAGAACTACTTCCGTATGTATCACAAACTGTCCGGTATGACCGGTACTGCCGAAACGGAAGCAGGCGAGCTTTGGGACATCTACAAACTGGATGTAGTCGTTATCCCGACCAACCGCCCCATTGCCCGTAACGACATGAACGACCGCGTTTACAAAACCAAACGCGAAAAATACAAAGCCGTTATCGAAGAAATCGAGAAGATGGTAGAAGCCGGACGTCCTGTCCTGGTAGGTACCACTTCCGTTGAAATCTCCGAAATGTTGAGCAAGATGTTGACCATGCGCAAAATCGAGCACAACGTATTGAATGCGAAACTGCATCAGAAAGAAGCCGACATCGTGGCCAAAGCCGGTTTGAGCTGCGCCGTAACCATCGCCACCAACATGGCGGGTCGTGGTACGGACATCAAGCTGAGCCCGGAAGTAAAAGCCGCGGGCGGTCTTGCCATTATCGGTACGGAGCGTCACGAGTCACGTCGTGTAGACCGCCAGCTGCGTGGTCGTGCCGGACGTCAGGGCGACCCCGGTTCATCCGTATTCTTCGTGTCTTTGGAAGACGACCTGATGCGTCTGTTCTCTTCCGACCGTATTGCCGGCGTAATGGACAAACTCGGTTTCAAGGAAGGCGAAATGATTGAGCACAGCATGATTTCCAAGTCTATCGAACGTGCGCAGAAGAAGGTGGAAGAAAACAACTTCGGTATCCGTAAGCGTTTGCTGGAATATGATGATGTCATGAACAAACAACGTACCGTGATCTACACCAAACGCCGCCACGCTTTGATGGGTGAGCGCATCGGTATGGATATTGTGAACATGATTTGGGACCGTTGTGTCAACGCCATCGAAGCTCCTACTTATGAGGACTGCAAAATGGACTTGCTCCAAACGCTTGCCATGGAAACTCCTTTCACGGAAGAAGCATTCCGTAACGAGAAGAAAGAGAAACTGGCCGACAAGACATTCGACGCCGCTATGGAACTCTTCAAACGCAAAACCGAACGTATGGCGCAAATCGCTTATCCGGTTATCAAGCAGGTGTACGAAAACCAGGGACACATGTACGAAAACATCCTGATTCCCATTACGGACGGCAAGCGTATGTATAACATCTCCTGCAACCTGAAAGCCGCCTACGACAGCGAATGCAAGGAAGTAGTGAAATCATTCGAGAAGTCCATCCTGCTGCACGTTATCGACGAGGCATGGAAAGAGAACCTGCGCGAACTGGACGAATTGAAACACTCCGTACAGAATGCCAGCTACGAACAGAAAGACCCGTTGTTGATTTACAAGCTGGAGTCCGTAAACCTGTTCGACACCATGGTAGACAAGATAAACAACCAGACTGTTTCTATCCTGATGCGCGGACAAATTCCGGTACAGGAACCGCAGGAAGTGCGTCAGGCCGCTCCCGAGCAACGTCAGGATTTAAGCAAGTACCGCGAACAAAAGCAGGACTTGAACGATCCGAACCAGCAAGCCGCTGCCCAACAGGATACGCGCGAACAGCAGAAGCGCGAGCCTATCCGCGCAGAGAAGACGGTAGGACGTAACGATCCTTGTCCTTGCGGAAGCGGCAAGAAGTACAAGAATTGTCACGGAAAGAATGCGTAAAAAAAGCGATTAGGGGTTAGGGATTAGGGGAGCGCTTTAGTGCGGGTACTGACTGATAATCACTAACCGTCAATCACTAACCGGTATAATAAAGGCCTCGAACGGTTAAAAACTGTTCGGGGCTTTTATTTATTCAAGTAAAAGATTACTTTTGTTTTTTAGAACTAAGAATAAAAGGCTATGACTAAATACTCTTATTACCTGTTACTGTCTTGTTTGATGCTTTTGGCGGGTTGCCAAACCGTCGAACCGCTTGCCATAGATTATATGTTACCGGCGGATGTAAGTTTCCCGCCGAGTTTGAAACGGGTAGCCATTGTCAATAACATGCCTGAAGTCCCGGACAACAAACCGATTCTTGCCAAAGAAAAAAAGAAAGACGGTTTTGAGATAGCCCGTAAGATAGATTATTACAACGGTAACGGCGCCATTACCGCCGAGGCCCTTGCAGAAGCTCTTGCACATGAGAATTATTTCAATGAGGTGGTTATCTGTGATTCGGCCTTGCGCGCCCATGATGTCACTCCACGTGAGGGAGCTTTATCGGAAACAGAAGTGAACCGGCTGGCACATGAGCTGGACGTGGATTTCCTCATTGCACTGGAGAATGTACAGATACGTGCCGTCCGGAGAATAAGCTACCTGAAAAGCTGGGGTATTTACCAGGGAACGGTGGATGCCAAAGTGTATCCCACCGTCAGGGTTTATCTGCCCGACCGCAGTACGCCTATGGTGACCATCAGCGCCAAGGACAGCATCTTTTGGGAAGAAACGGGAAACGGACCTTTCGTACAGAGCCACCTTATCAATGAGGAAGATTTGATAAAACAAGCCTCTGAGTTTGCCGGAAGCATCCCTGTAAAGAAGTTACTGCCATATTGGAAAACCGCCAACCGTTATCTGTTCTGCGGCGGTTCCGTAAACATGCGTGACGCCGCCATATATGCCGGAGATAAGAAATGGGGTACGGCCATCGAGCTGTGGAAGCAGACCTACGCTACCAAGAAAGGGAAGAAAAAGATGCAGGCAGCCTACAATCTCGCTGTCGGCTATGAGATGCAGGACAGCATTGCCACCGCTCTCGATTGGGCGTTGAAAGCGCAAGCCGAAGCTCGTATCGTAGACGGCGTGGACAAAAAAGATTTGACTCATCTTGGCAAAGCGGATCTCCCCTATTATGTCCTTACAACGCTTTACGTAACCGAATTAGAAGAGCGAAAAGCAGGCTTATCACGCCTGAACATGCAAATGCAGCGATTTAATGATGATTTTTAGTCAAATACTGTAGATATAATTGTTTTTTTTATACCTTTGAACATCCATTAAGTAAAGAAAAGCAATTATGAAACTTAGTCAACCGTCATTATCTCTCCTCGAAGAAACCATCAAACAGGCAATCGGCAAATACACTTGCGGTTGCGAGCAAACCGTCGTTACGGATATTCACCTGCAAGCCAACCAAAGCTCGGGCGAATTCTTCATATTCGATGATGACGACAAGGAACTCGCCAATGCCACCATCGAAGAATGGATGACATACGAAGGTGATGATTTTTACGAGAACATGGAGCGTATCCTGAGCAACCTGCTCTGTAACATGAAGAATCAGGGCGCTTTTGATAAGCTGACCATCATGAAGCCTTTCTCTTTCGTACTGGTAGATGATGATAAGGAAACCATAGCCGAACTTTTACTGCTGGACGACGATACCCTGTTGGTAAACGAAGAGTTGCTGAAAGGATTGGATGAGGAGTTGGATGCTTTCTTGAAAGACTTGCTGGAGAAATAAGTACTCAATAAGTTTACAATATAAAAAGAATTAGTCCCACAATCGTTTAATTTGTGGGACTAATTCTTTTTATATTATATAAGCTCATTAAAAATGAAAATCTATATTCTCCGTTCTTTGGCCAACTATCATATTTCTTAAACGGGTGGCAACTTCAGGATATTGTTCAACAAGATTAGCAATCTCAGCCGGATCTATACTCAAATTATATAACTCTTCATAAGTCTTTTCCGGAACAGCCACCTGTAATCTTATTAGTTTCCAACCGTCAGATGTCATAATTGACTGCTTGCCACCTCCTTCAAAAAACTCGTAATAAATACAAGAATGTTTCTTTTGCTGCTTATCTTTTTTAGTAAGAGTAGGTAAATAGGATATTCCATCACAAGTGTTCGGAGCATTGACTTGCAGTAAATCACTTATGGTCGGCAAAAAATCCCAAAAAGCGGAAACATGGTCAGTTACAACTCCAGCTGGAATAATTCTTGGCCATTGAATAACAAACGGAGTACGTATTCCACCTTCATACAAATCTCTTTTATACCCTCTGAAAGGACCATTACTATCAAAAAAATAAGGATCGTGCCCACCCTCTGCGTGTACTCCATTATCTGAGGTAAAAACTACAATCGTATTATCATATAAACCCAATTCTTTCAGTTTATCTATAATAATCCCAACACTCCTATCTAAGTAAGTCACCATAGCCGCATAAGTGGCACGGGGAGTTGCCTGCTGTTTGTATCCTCGGCCTGTAAATGGAGTCTCACAAAACATCCCTTCATATTCTTGTTGTTGCTCTTTTATAATATCAAGATCTGCATGAGGGATAGTCGGTGAATAATAAAGAAAAAAGGAATTCTGCTTATACTGTTCTATAAAATCCAGAGACTTTTTTAGCATCAAATCATGAGAATAAACCTTACCATTTAGCTCTATCCTTTTATCATTCTCATGTAGAAAATCCGGATAATAACTATGGGCAAAGCCTTGCCCCAGATACCCATAGAAATAATCAAAGCCATGTTTATCAGGCATACCTTCTGTACCAGGTCCACCTAGCCCCCATTTACCAATGCAAGCTGTCATATAGCCTCGTTTCTTAAATATGTCAGCCACAGTCACTTCCTCTTTGGGTAAAGGAGTTTCATAGGCTAACCCATCAGATCCCAAAACTTTCTTATTTCCTCTAACGGCAGCATGCCCCATATGTTTTCCTGTAAGCAATGCACAACGAGAAGGCGCACTGACAGTAGAACCAGCATAATGTTGCATGAATTTCATTCCATGCCGGGCAATATTATCAATATTAGGAGTTTTTATCTGACGCTGACCATAGCATCCTAAGTCACCAATCCCCAAATCATCCGCCATTATATAAATTACATTAGGAAAGCTTTTTACCGTTTGAGCAGACATACTTCCCGGCAATATCATTGCAATAGAAAACAAACAATTTACTATTTTCATAACTAACTATTTTATATATTCATAATTCTAATGAAAGAAGCCTTTCTTCCAATAATCAGGTTAAAAGACTTCTTTCTGTCCTATGAGAAGATATCACGCTAATATCCAGGATTTTGTTCCGCTTTTTTCTCTTCTGCAGTCAAAGCATGCCCGCTTTTCTGTATTGCATCCAAATAGGTTTGTGGAATAGGACGTAAACAATGATGTTCATCAATATTAGGAGCAGCATCGGGATTAAAAGCACGCGCACGAGCTACAAGCGTCTTCGTTCGAGCCAAATCTACCCAGCGCAAAAACTCTCCACACAACTCACGTGAACGCTCATTTAATAAGAAACACATCATACGATCATAGTCACCCGTATAATTCAATTTAGTAATAATCTCCTCATCCTCAGCTGGAAGACTATGTATATCTGTCACTTCCAAATCAGTTGCAGCTGTCGTAGGTGTTATATTATTAGACTCATAATACGAATTTTCCGGGATATAAGAGTTTATATCTCCCATGCTGGGATATCCTAATGCTCCCGAATGATAAGCTGCACCACCATCGCAATAAGCAGACCTATTTTCTCCTGTTTTATAAGCAGCCCGTTTACGAAGTTCATTGATATAATATAATGCATCATTATATTCATGCAAACGAATCAAAGCCTCAGCAGCTATAAGATAAGTTTCTCCTAAACGTGCCAAAATACCATCACGGGCACCAACATTATCGGTTACTCCTTCACGTGAGCCATCAAAATATTTACTTAAAGATGGAAAATGTGATTTATCATCGTAAAGAGCCGTATCATCCTTGCCATTCTTACCTTTGGGATAAGCTACAAAAACAGTAGGAATTGTTTTACCAGTTTTTTCACAAATCACCTTATCTTTCATCTGCATACTCTCAAATCGGGTATCACCAGGGCGATTAACCACATACATAATACCCAGATCACCTTTTTGGTAGACAGAACCTTTTGCCGGGTTGTTTACTGCATATTTTGTTTTAAAACTTTTCCAGAAACGTGAATCATTCACCATATCATAAACATTATACATATAGTATGTAGTACGTAAACGCTGATATTCTCTTCCGCCTGCAATATCGCGCATCATTTGCGATAGTTCCGAATATTTAGCAAGAAAGTACAAATGGCAAGTATTACCATAACGTCCTCTAGAAGATTTATCTGCAGAAAACTGAGCAGCTAAAATAACTTCACTCAACTGTTCATTGTCCCCATCCGGTGTGGTATAGTTCCATAAATCAGAATAATCCGGAGCTAAGCTACGGTGAGCAATTACCTCTTTTGCTAACCGTAGAGCCTCTGTACAATCGGCAGACTTTGTTTTATCATTCCAACTATCGTTTATTTCACTGGCACGAAAGAGATACGCTTTTGCCAAAAAATGCGCAGCTGCATCCTTTGTCATATCTCCTGCCATAGTTGCTGTTTGAGGTAATAACTCATACGCTTTCTTTAAATCATTAATAACTTGCTGTACAGTAGACTCTGTTGTCGCACGAGTAAACTCTCTCTCTGGTATCGTATTAGTAGATAGCTTTAAAGGCACTCCACCATACTGCGAAACTAACTTTAAATAATTAAATCCTCTGAGGAAATGGGCCTCTCCCATATATCTTTCCTTATTACTACCTGTATATTTTTCTGAGGATACTTTTTCCAGTAAAAGATTAGCTGTATTAATACCAACATACATATTATCCCACAATGTTTCCATTAAAGCTGTATTTGAATCCATTGCCGTAATCTGCGATTTAAAACTGCCATCATAACTATTCCAAGCAGCATTAGAAGTATTTCCACCTATACGAAACTCATCTGTTCCAAAATTAGTGGTTGCGTACGCCCACTCTTTAGAAAAATGAAAACGTAAATTATAATACATACCTTGTGCTAATTCAGTAATACCTTCATCCGTATCAAAGTAATCAGTACTCAGTTGAGTTGTAAGTTCTTCATCCAAAAAATCACTACAAGAGCTCAAAGTATTTCCAACCAGTGTCATCGCTAATACACTGTATACAATTTTCTTATATAGTTTCATAATCATTCTATTTTATTTCTATTAAAAACCAATGTTCAATCCTATAGTATATCCACGATTCCAAGTAGTAGTTCCGGCCTGTGAGGCATCCAACTCAAGAAAATCAATGTTTGAAAATATTCTTCCCGGATTCTTAGCTTGAACATAAACTCTCAAATTGGATAACCCCCACTTCTTGACAAGTAATTGTGGGAAAGTATACCCCAATGACACATTACGTACTTTCAGGAAAGAACCATTCTTATAGCCAATAATATTATAATAAGGATCCCCTGCAGAACCACTATATATGGGCTTTTGGTACTCAGCATTCTTATTATTTTCATTATAGTAATTAATTTTCCGCTGAGTATAGCGTCCTCCTTGATATTCTCCTCCTGTATCAACCATATAATCAAAGCGTCCGTACAGCATAAAAGAGAAATCCAAATTCTTGTAAGAGAAAGTATTAGTCATGCCCAAAGTCCAACGTGGACGCGTATGCCCTATCACTACCCGGTCATCATTCGGGTCTATTAAATAATCATGATTCTGATCGACGGGGCGTACCATACCTGCAGCAAATTTATGTCCATTCGCATTAAACTTAGCCATTTCCGCAACATCCTCTTCTTTCCATAATCCTGCAGACTGATATCCATAAACTACTCCCAAAGCATGCCCTATAAACCAATTATTATTTATGTCATCTTCTTTGCCATTTGCCAGGGTTTCTATTTTATCTTTTTGCCAAGCCGCATTTAAAGTTGTACTCCACTCAAAGTCAGATGTCTTTACATTCACAGTGTTCAAAGTTATATCGACACCTATATTTGAGGTCTCGCCAACATTAGAGTAAGTATTTTGATATCCATTCAAAGCAGGTATCGTCATCGCCATCAGCAAATCAGAGGTCTGTGAGGTATAAAAATCCAATACACCAGAGATACGTCCATTCAAAATAGCATAATCAAGCCCCACATTCCACTGTCTGGTTTTCTCCCAAGTCAAACTAGGGTTAGCCATGGCTACATCACCATCTTCCACCATCATTTCTGTCGGGACATGGCCCGATACCAAATTACTGCCAGAGGGATAAAATAAGGAAACAATTCCACCTTTAGTCTGATAAGGGTCAATAGCAGAATTACCTGTTACACCAACTCCCATACGTAACTTCAATTGATTAATCCAATGAATATTTTTCAGAAACTCTTCCTGCTCAAGACGCCAGCCTAGTGCAACACTCGGGAAAAAAGCCCATTTATTACCATCTGCAAGTTGGGAAGCACCATCCCAACGCCCGGACACTGTCAGCAAATATTTATTAGAATAATCATAATTCAACCGAAACATATATGACAAGAGTTGTTTTTCTATCAAGTTGCTGCTCCAACTATCCAAGTTTGATATATTTTGTTGATTCAAAGCATTCCATTTAGCGCTAGATAATGGAATCCCCACTGCTGCCATTGAGGCATCTTCATAGTGATATTTTGTAGCGCTTTGTAACAAAGTAACACCCAAAGAATGCTTACCTATCACCTTATCATAATAAATCAAATTATCCAATGTCCACGAAAAATCATGTTGATTCTCCAAAGAGGCATAATTAGGAGACCCATTCCGACTAACCGATTGAGCGTCCTCAAACGTACCATTACGCCAATAACGAAAATCAGGACCAAAGTTCAAACGATATCTAAGACCCTTAAGAGGCTTATAAATTTCACCTAAATCCAATTGAGCATACATACTGCCTATCACACGAAGCATTCTTCTTTCATATTCACTGTATTTCCAATCATCAACTACAGTTTTTACACCATCATCCCCACCCGGATAAATTATACGTTCTCCATTATCATCATAAGGTACCGCATAAGGAAAGATACTCGTAGAAGCCGCATATAGATTTTTAGGGATATTTGTCGATAGCTGTCCCACTGATTTAGCAGAAGAACCATATTGTTGTTCACTAAAAGTCGCATTGACATTCATACCCAATTTAAACCATTTAACAGGTGTCATATCGGTACTGACTTTCGCCGTATAGCGTGTATAAGATTCTCCCTTAATGGTACCCTCATTATTTAAATAGCCAAAAGACGCATAGCCCCGCATTTTCTCAGTACCACCACTCGCACTTAAAGTATGCTCATGAGTTATTCCTGTTTGTTTCACCATACTACCCCAATCTGTAGTAGGAACCTTAGAACCATCCCAAATACCACCAGCCCAGCCTCTTTCAATGTTTCTCCATGCATAAGGATCAGCGGATCCCATAAAAATATCATAATCATTTTCTTTTGTAGGCTGATCAGCTCTTGGATAAGTAGAAGGATCATAATAATAATATGCCCATCGGCGCCATTCAATATATTCAGCAGAATTCATCATTTCTGAATAATCCTGTAACGTTTCTATTGTCATCGTGCCTGAATAATTTAACGACATCTTACCTTCCTTACCTTGTTTAGTAGTAACCAAAACAACACCATTAGCACCGCGTGAACCGTAAATAGCAGTAGCAGATGCATCTTTTAATACATCTATAGATTCAATGTCCTGTGGATTTAAAGTTTCTATACCGCTGTTCGACATCAAAGGAATACCATCTACGACATATAATGGAGTATTACTTGCGCTTAGTGAGCGTACACCGCGTATATTGATAGTACCAATTTCACCCGGACGTTCATTACTCGTTATATCAACTCCTGCAGCCTTACCCTGCATAGCCTCAAAAGCATTAGCTACAGGACGAGAGGTTAAATCCTCTGAATTAACTCTGATCATAGCACCGGTGACATCTGACTTTTTCTGTACTCCGTATCCTACAACTACCACTTCATCCAGTACTTCCGCATCCTCTTTTAATGCTATATTCACCACATTTTTAATACCAACCGATACCTCTTGCGCAATATATCCTATATAAGAGATTACTAAAACAGCATCATCAGGGACTTCCAATGAATAATTACCATCAATATCGGTTATAGAGCCAATTGTAGTGCCTTTCACCTGGATAGAAGCCCCAATCAACGGTTCACCATTTGCATCACAGATTTTACCCGTTACACGTTTTTTACGTTCTTGTTGAGATGTCTGTATTTCAGTAGAAAGAATAATCTTTTTGCCAAGTACAGAGTATTTTACCTGGGTACCCTTGAATATTTCATCAAGAATTTTAAAGATATTACTATTATTTGCGGCAACAGAAACTTTACGATTTTGGTCCACATGTTTATTATTAAAGAAAAAAGTGAAATCTGACTGTTTCTCTATTTCAGACAATACTTCACTAACTGTCTTGTTTTGTACTTCAATCTTAATAACAGTGTTTTGAGCATAAGAATTCGAAGCATGGACCAAGGTTATAGAACAAATTAAAATTAATACAAACAGTCTCATAGCTAATGGAATTTTATTTAAGGTCAACCCCAAAGACATAATTCTCTCCAAAAATTGGAAACTAAAATATTTATGCATAAATTTGTATGGATTTAAAGTTAAAAAAAGAGTTTGTCTATGCTTGTCGCCAAACAAGCTATTGAACAATGAATCTATTTTCATACGGAACGATACGCCAATATCATTCCGTATGTTTTTATTTATGGAGATCTGTTTTTCATTTTATTTCAATTTTAAGTTAACATATTTCTACTAATAAATTTCTATCTTACTTTTCTTATCAGCTACATCTTGTTCTTCCATATAACGCCAACGTATCTTCGAAGAAATCTTGAAATGGTCTAATATTCTATCCAAACGTTCATTAGTGAATACACCCGTATAAGTGTCATCAATACCACGGTTATTAGTTATGACAAACTCCACATGATAACGTTTTTCCAACATACGAAAAGCTTCTCTTAAAGGAGTGCCAGATAAAATAATTGTTCCATCTTTCCAAGAGACTTCTGATTGACATGAGGTCTTATGTAAACTTGCTTTACGAACCTTTGAATCATACACCAACTTTTCTCCAGGTTTTAATCCTATTTTACGAGTATCAGTGTTCTCTTGGAACAAAAAATCAACTTTTCCCTCCAATAAAGTCGCAATGACCTTTTCATCTTTCTCATAAGCTTCCACATTAAAATGAGTGCCTAACACCTCTATTTGGGTTTGATGCGTAGTAGAAACAATAAAACGCCTCAAAGGATCTTTTGCTACCTCAAAATAGGCTTCTCCTATCAAATGCACTTCTCTGGTCTTACCATCAAATACAAGAGGATAACTTAAAGAGCTTTCTGAATTCAAATAAACAATCGAACTATCCGGTAAAACAACAGAAGTTATCATACCCGGATTTGTCCTTACATTGACAATCTGTGCTATTGATGAATGATATTCGGATTTATTGTTTCGCAATAATAGTCCTATTGTCACCAATAGAGGAATAAATAATATCGCGGCAGCATGTTGTATCCACTTCCAACCAATGCTTTTTTTTCGTATCGCAATTTGATTACTCACTTTATGTAAAGCCTTTTCTGTATCAACTTGCTTCGTAACCTTCCGTATATCTGTTGCAAGATAAATTGAATACAATTGCTGAATCAGCTTTTTATTTTCTTCTGATGATTCTGACCAAGCAACTATCAACTGGTACTCTTCATTCGTTACCTTGCCCTGATAATAACGGAACAATATCTCTTCTATTTTATCTATATTCTGATTCTCCATTATATTAATTACCTTTTATTTAAAAGACGCATGAGAAAACGGAGTTCCTAAACAAAAAAGCTTTTTTTTTCGATTTTATCCAAAAAATTATATCTTTGTCTTACAAAATTATATTATGAAAACAACATTGCATGAGGATTACCTCTTACTATCTGCCATAGAACAAAAGGACAAGAAAGCATTTGACACACTATTTAGGAAATACTATTCGGCATTATGTGCTTATTGTACTAATTTCGTAGAATTGGAAGATGCTGAAGAAATCGTACAAGATGTATTGTTATGGATTTGGAGACACCCTGATGCACACACTATTATTGAAACATCTCTTAGTAAATATCTATTTAAGATGGTCTATCATAAGGCCATCAGTCAACTGCGCCAGCAAAGTATTCGTCAACGAGTAAATACTGTTTTCTATGAACAGATGCAAGATATGTTACATGATATCGATCTGTATCAGATAAAGGAACTTGCCAAACACATCGAACAGGCTATTAAGGAACTTCCTCCTAGTTATCAGGAAGCATTCTGCCTACATCGCTTTAAAGGAATGAGCTATAAAGAGATTGCTTCCATATTAGATATATCTCCTAAAACAGTAGATTACCGAATTCAGCAGGCACTAAAAATATTACGGGTAGAATTAAAAGATTATTTGCCAATTGTGCTATTATTATTAGCTGCACCATATTCATCCACCTAATACAAAACGAGCCTTGAGTTTTCCTCAAGGCTCGTTTTATTTGTATTTAATATTTCTACGCTTTCTTCAAAGCGGCAATGCTTTCTTTCAGTGAATTGATGATACTCTCCGCATCCGCCTGTTTCTTGCGTTCCATTTCGATTACGGCAGCGGGAGCATTATTCACGAACTTCTCGTTGCCGAGTTTCTTCAGAACGCCTTGCAAGAAGCCTTCCTTATGCTTTAGCTCGGCTTCCATACGGGCTATTTCGGCATCCACATCAATCATGTTACCCAGGGGAACGGCGTATTCCGTCGTACCTACCATGAAAGCGGCGGCGCCGTCAGCCTTAGCCTCAACCGCAGTTACGGCAGAAAGGTTACACATCTTGATAATGACAGCGTCGAAAGCAGCCACGGGGTTCTCACCGACAACCTGCAACTCCAGTGCCTCTTTCAGGGCAATGTTCTTCTGCAAACGGATGGAGCGTACGTTACTGATAACTTCTTTCACCACTTCAAACTGCTGTACAAAGGCTTCATCCACTTCCGTCGACATGGAAATAGGACTTACCATAAGGCTCTCTCCGTCTTTACGGTCGACAATGTGCTGCCACAATTCTTCGGTGATGAACGGCATGAACGGATGCAACAGGTGCAACAGATTATCGAAGAAACCGATAGTCGTGTCGTACACTTTCTTGTTGATAGGCTGACCGTAAGCAGGCTTAATCATTTCCAGATACCAGGAAGAGAACTCATCCCAGAAGAGCTTGTACACGGCCATTAACGCCTCGCTCAAACGATACTTGCCGAACAAGTCCGCCACTTCGGCAGCTACGGCGTTCTGTTTGGAGTCGAACCAACGCATTGCCAGTTCGGCAGCTTCCGGCACAGCCACCTCGGAGCTTACTTCCCAACCCTTGATAAGGCGGAAAGCATTCCATATCTTGTTGTTGAAGTTACGTCCCTGTTCGCAAAGCGCATCGTCAAAAAGGATGTCGTTGCCGGCAGGAGCCGAAAGCATCATACCCATACGTACACCGTCAGCACCGTAACGCTCTATCAAATCCAGCGGGTCGGGCGAGTTACCGAGCGACTTGGACATCTTGCGTCCCAGCTTGTCACGGACGATACCTGTGAAGTAAACATTCTTAAACGGCATCTTACCCTCGTATTCATAACCCGCCATAATCATACGGGCTACCCAGAAGAAGATGATATCCGGTCCGGTCACGAGGTCGCTGGTAGGATAATAATAGTTGATTTCTTCGTTGCCCGGGTTCAGAATGCCGTCGAACAAAGAGATAGGCCATAACCAGGAAGAGAACCAAGTGTCGAGGCAGTCCTCGTCCTGACGCAAGTCCTCTATTTTAAGGGCGGAATTTCCGGTCTTTTCCCAAGCCAGCTTCAAAGCCTCTTCGGGAGTGGCGGCTACCACATATCCGCCTTCCGGCAGGAAGTAAGCGGGAATACGGTGTCCCCACCACAACTGACGGCTGATACACCAGTCTTTGATGTTCTCCAGCCAGTTCTTGTAAGTATTCTTATACTTGGCAGGATAGAATTTCAAGTCATCGTTCATTACCGGGGGCAGAGCCATATCGGCAAAGTGCTGCATCTTGAGGAACCATTGCATGGAGAGCTTCGGCTCGATAGCCACATTGGTACGCTCGGAGAAACCTACCTTGTTGGTATAGACTTCCACCTTCTCCAACAGTCCGGCATTCTGCAAATCTTTCTCTATCTGCTCGCGTACATCGAAACGGTCCATGCCGACATAGAGTTCAGCGGCTTCGCTCAACGTGCCGTTGTCATTGAAGATGTCGATAGTGGGCAGGTTGTATTTCTCGCCCAGCATATAGTCGTTGACGTCGTGTGCAGGAGTTACCTTCAGACAGCCCGTACCGAATTCCACGTCTACATAATCATCCTGGATGACGGGGATAACGCGGTTCACCAGCGGAACAATTACTTTCTTGCCCTTCAGCCACTGGTTCTTCGGGTCGGCGGGATTGATACACATCGCCGTATCGCCCATAATTGTTTCGGGACGCGTAGTAGCCACTACGGCATAACGCTTGCCGGCGGCGTCACGATGAACGACTTCGCCTTCGGCTCCCGTCTCACCTGACATATCATCGTCGGCAACGTAATATCTCAGATAGTACAGTTTGCTATGTTCTTCCTTGTAGATGACTTCCTCGTCGCTAAGGGCGGTGAGAGCCTTCGGGTCCCAGTTCACCATACGCACGCCACGATAAATCAGTCCCTTGTTGTAAAGGTCTACGAATACTTTGAGCACGCTTTCGCTGCGTTTCTCGTCCATGGTAAAGGCAGTACGGTCCCAGTCGCAGGAAGCACCCAGCTTACGGAGCTGTTTCAGGATGATGCCGCCGTGCTCGTCCGTCCATTCCCAGGCATGCTTCAGGAATTCGTCGCGGGTAAGGTCTGTTTTCTTGATGCCCTGCGCGGCAAGCTTGTTCACAACCTTGGCTTCGGTGGCAATGGAAGCATGGTCCGTACCCGGAACCCAGCAGGCGTTCTTGCCTTCCATACGGGCACGGCGTACAAGGATATCTTGGATGGTATTATTAAGCATGTGTCCCATGTGGAGCACACCGGTGACGTTGGGGGGCGGAATGACGATGGTGTAGGGCTCACGACCATCGGGTTTAGAACTGAATAATTTGTGGTCTAACCAATACTGGTACCACTTTCCCTCTACGTCAGCGGGATTGTACTTACTTGCTAATTCCATGTTTCTAAAATCTATATTTTGTTATAATGGGCGCAAAATTAATAAATTAATAGCTTTATCCGGCAAAAGCAATGAAAAGAATTACATACCTTTGCTTTACAAATGATGATTTTATACGGAGTTGCCGTAATAAGCACCCGGTGCCGCGTCGGTTTCGGCTGCCGGAACCGGAAGTTTCCACGCAAGGAAACCGGAGTATCCACGCAGGGAAACAACAGTGCCCACGTAAGGAAACGTCAGTATCCACGTAAGGGAACCGGAGTTCCACCGCTTGAAACTTCCGTTCTCAAAGGGGGAAACAACAGTACCGAAGGCAGGAAACCGGCACGGGCTCAAGAAGAAGAATAGAATGAAGCGTAGCATAACAATAGCAGGAGTGAGATTCAGAGGCGATTCATTGCTTTTGATATTTTTTTTGTTGCTCGTATTGTGCGTGCAGACAGTGCCCGGTTGGGGAAATGCCTACGCCATGTACGTATACCCGTCCATCGCCCGGACGCTTTCGTCCTTCTCCCGGCTTATCCCTTTCGCCATCGGCGACCTGTTCATTGCGCTAAGTATCGCCGGCGTACTTCTCTACCCTGCTTACGCGCGCTGCATCCGCAAACGGAAATGGAGCCGCATCTTGCTGAAAGATGTAAAGTATCTTCTATGGGTGTACGTATGGTTCTATCTGGCATGGGGGCTGAATTACTCGCAAAAGAACTTTTACGAGCGGACGCGCATTCCTTACACCGCCTATACTCCTGAAAACTTTCGGAGTTTTACAGACGGCTACATCGAGAATCTGAACAGCTCTTACACCGGTATTACGTCGGTCGACAAAGAGCTGGTCTGCCGTGAAAGCGTACAGGCCTATAATCAAATCGGTGACTCCTTAGGCGTTCACCGTCCTTTTCATCAATCGCCCCGGGTAAAAACGATGCTGTTCACCCCCCTGATTTCCATGGTGGGAGTCACCGGCAGCATGGCGCCTTTCTTCTGCGAGTTCACCCTGAACGGCGATTTGCTTCCCTCTCAATATCCCGCCACTTACGCCCACGAGCTCGCCCACTTACTGGGCATCACCAGCGAGGCGGAAGCCAATTTCTACGCCTATCAGGTATGTACCCGCTCGCAGGCGAAAGACATCCGTTTCAGCGGCTATCTGTCCGTACTGCCGCACGTCTTGGGCAATGCGCGCCGGCTTATGGACGAAGAAGAATACGCACAACTCTACCGGAGCATCCGTCCGGAAATCATCGGACTGGCCAAGAAGAACAGCGAATACTGGATGAGGAAGTACAACCCGTTGGTCGGTGATATCCAAGACCGGATATACGACTTATACCTGAAAGGAAACAAGATAGAAAGCGGGCGGAAAAACTACTCGGAAGTAATAGGCCTGCTGATTTCGTATGAAGAATGGAAGAATAAGGCCAACTGTGCCGCAAAAGTGCAGAAATAAGACAAATGCTGCACTTTCGTAGTGCAATATTCGTATCTTTGCGTCAATCTTTAATCAAAAAAAGCGACTCATGCAACATACAAGAAAAGAACAGATGGAAGCCTTCGGCCGCTTCCTCGACATTCTCGACGAACTGCGGGTAAAATGTCCCTGGGACAAGAAACAGACCAACGAAAGTCTGCGTCCCAACACCATTGAAGAGACGTATGAACTCTGTGATGCCCTGATGCGCGACGACAAGCAGGACATCTGCAAAGAGCTGGGAGACGTATTGCTCCACGTAGCCTTTTATGCCAAAATCGGTTCGGAAACCGGCGATTTTGACATGAAAGATGTCTGCGACCGCCTTTGCGAGAAGCTTATCTTCCGCCATCCCCACGTATTCGGCGACGTGAAAGCGGAAACCGCCGGACAAGTGTCCGAAAACTGGGAGCAGCTGAAACTTCGGGAAAAGGGTGGCAACAAGACCGTGTTAAGCGGCGTACCTTCAGCCCTTCCCTCGCTTATCAAGGCCTACCGCATTCAGGACAAAGCCCGCAACGTAGGTTTCGACTGGGAAGAACGCGAGCAGGTATGGGATAAAGTGAAAGAAGAAATACAGGAGTTCCAAGCCGAAGTGGCCCACATGGACAAGCAGAAAGCGGAAGAGGAGTTCGGGGACGTGATGTTCAGCCTCATCAACGCCGCACGCCTGTATAAAATAAATCCGGACAACGCGCTGGAACATACCAACCAGAAGTTTATCCGCCGCTTCAACTATGTAGAGGCGCACAGCATCAAAGAGGGCAAAAACCTGCACGACATGACGCTGGAAGAAATGGACAAACTATGGGAAGAAGCCAAAGCGTTGGAAAATAAAAAATAGACTGTCTGTACGGCTCAAACAGATAGTCTGTCAGACCTCGACACACCGTCCGTTTCACGCAAACAGACGGTGTGTTTTTATTTCTTGCCCGGTTGGGGTTTCGGAGCTTTACCCTTGTCGCCGTTATGACGCATGCCTTTCAGCAATTCCCGGTGAAAGCGCATTTCGGCTTTCTGCACCAGATAGAGTTTCTTGGCAGACAATATCTTCTTGAACTTCTCAAAATACGTTTTATCCAAACGGTCGGAAGCGATACGCGCGTCGTACACGCCTTCCATTATCGCGTCATACTGGGCTTCGGTAGTCTTTTCGTCTTTTCCCTGACGAATCAGCTTCCATGCCTTATCGTTCTGCTCTTTCTTTTTATCCTGCAATTCAAAGTACAGAGGGAAAAACTTAACGGCCTCTTCCTTGGTCAATCCGGCTTTTTCCGTAATATAGGCTTTCTGCTTGGCACGAAACTCAGCAGGCGACAAACGCTGGTTACATCCGTCCGCTGCCCGCAATACGGGTACCAAACCGCACATCATAACTAATAAAACAATCAGCTTTTTCATTCTTTCTTCAATCGGTTAAAGTTATCTATCGCTCACTCTGCGTCGGAATCAGCCAGATAGACGTATAATGAGTAGTCGTCAAGCATGGAGTTATCCACCGCCATGTTGATATATTCCATTTCGGTTTCCGCTTCGTCGGCAGCCATGCGGTCTGCCGCAGCCGGAGTATGGTCAGAGGAAGCCACGCGGATAATCAATGCCGCGCCTACAAACATAGCCGCCATATATACCCACGGCTTTACTCTCTCCCACATCGTAGATTCTTTCTTCTCAAAAGCAAGGCGCTCTTTTTCGGGAAGCCGGTTCATAATCTCCGAAGTAAGGTTCTCAAAATATCCCTCGGGCACATGGAAAGCATTCCCCGTCCCTGCCTTTTTGAGTATGTTGTCTTCTTCTTTCATAAGCTCTTCTCCTCTCTGTTTGGTTAGACTTTTATTCACGTCAAAGGTTTAATCTTCTTCTCCCAATATCTTCTCTATTTTTTTCACGGCATGATGGTAGGACGCTTTCAAAGCTCCTACGGAAGTACCGAAGATATCGGACATTTGCTCGTATTTCATTTCCTGGTAGTACTTCAGGTTGAACACCATACGTTGTTTTTCGGGCAATGTGAGCAGCGCTTTCTGCAAAGCCATCTGAGCCTTGTCTCCCGAGAAGTAAGGATCGCTCTCCAGCTTTTGAAGGGTGGCGGCTTCGGGAGCGTCCAATGACACGGTACCCGCCGCCCGCTGTTTGTTCAGGAAAGTAAGGCACTCGTTCAGGGCGATACGATAGAGCCAGGTGGAGAGTTTGGCCTCCGCCCGGAAATAGTCGATATTGATCCATGCCTTGATAAAGGTATTCTGAAGCAAGTCGTTGGCATCTTCATGCGAAAGTACCATGCGCCGGATTTGCCAGTATAACTGCTCACTGTATTGTGCGACAATCATCTCGAATCCCCGCTTCTGTGTACTCTCCTCTTGAAGAAGCGCCAGCACTTCGCGTTCATTATAAGAAGGGTTCATATATTCTATTCACATTTATGGCTTTTGGATAGCAAAGATAAGAAATTAAAACGAAAAGCAGCCCGAAACGAACAAAAAGCCCGGTAAAGGCAGAGTTGTATTGGCATTTCGCTTATTTCACCTCTATTGTTTGGCGACAGATACATCCCGCCAGATGGTCGTTCACAAAGCCTGACGCCTGTAAGTGCGCGTAGCAAATGGTTGTCCCGAAGAACTTGAATCCCCGCTTTTTCATATCCTTGCTCATGGCATCGGACTGAGGCGATGATACCGGAATATCGCTCAATGAGTGAACGGTATTGATGATAGGTTTTCCGTCGGGAAAGAATGACAGGGTATAATTATAAAAACTGCCGAACTCCTTTTGGACGGCAAGAAACAGTTTTGCGTTTGTGATGGTCGATTTGATTTTCAAACGGTTCCGCACAATACCCTCAAACCGCATCAGCCGCTCAACGTCCTCATCGGTCATTTGCGCCACTTGTCCGGCATCGAAGTCACAAAAGGCTTTACGGTATCCTTCGCGCTTTTTAAGGATGGTTATCCAGCTCAGCCCGGCTTGAGAGCTTTCCAATACAAGAAACTCAAACAGCGTCTTGTCATCGGTCACTAACTTCCCCCACTCTTGGTCGTGATATCTCACATACAACTCGTCCGTTCCGCACCAGCCGCAACGTCCGTTTACTATATCTTGCATACTCATTATATTTAATACACCGGTAAAGATAGTAAAAGTTTAATTCACACCGATATACAAAGCGTTTCTTTGGCAAGCTGCGTATTGGGAAAGACCGCCCGGGCTTCGTCCAGCAATACCTGCTCATCATCGTAACGGGCGGAGAAGTGACCTATCAGCAACTTCTTCACTTCCGCATCGCGGGCTATCCGTGCGGCCTGCGAAGCGGTGGTATGAAAGGTTTCCTTGGCACGCGGGGCGGCATCTTCGGCAAAAGTAGCTTCATGGAAAAGCAAATCCACTCCTTTTATCTGCTCCGTTACAGAGGGAAGATAAATCGTATCCGAACAATAGGCATAGCGGCGCGGAGCAGCCGAAGGACGGGTGAGGCGGGCATTGGGTATCACCTCTCCTTCCGGCGTAACGTAGTCCGCACCGTTCTTGATACGGTTCAGCTCGTACACCGGCACTTGATAGAAATCTATCATATCGCGCAGGATATGGTTGGGACCCGGCTTTTCGGCAAACAGGAAACCGCAGCAAGGCATACGATGCCGCAAAGGAATGGTAGTCACCGTCAATGAACGGTCTTCATAAACGACAGCAGCCCCTTTCGTTCCGAACTCATGGAAGAGCACTTTATAAGTCATCTGACGATTGAAAAAATCAAGCATGGGTATCATCAGGTCTTCCAAGCCTTTTGGAGAATGAATGTGTAATTCGGCCGTACGTCCCAAAAGATTGAGGGTAGAAATCAGCCCCAATAATCCAAAACAATGGTCTCCATGCAGATGAGATATAAATATGTGATTCAGTCGCGAAAATTTCAAACGCGATTTACGGAACTGCAACTGTGCACCTTCCCCGCAATCAATCATAAACAACTTATCGCGCACATTCACTATTTGCGAAGTAGGAAAATGACGTGTTGTGGGCAGTGCGGAACCACAGCCGAGTACATGCAATTCAAACTTTTCCATGATAAACGGTTCAGAACAATCTTTATCTCTTTTTACAGAAGCGCTTTTAATTCGGCGACCGTGAAAATATACTCCGCACTCTCTCCCGAAGTACCACCCACATACCGGTAAGAAAGCCCTTTATTATCCTTTACGCAAGCTTCCAGAAACAGCCTTAAAGAAGATTCGGAAACACTCAAAGAGCCTTTGATGGCCTGCTTCATTTGCGCTTCATTATTTCTCATTGTAGCCATATCGACCTTTGTCTCGTCTATGGTATAATTATAGACTACTTTATCCGACTCTATCGTCAGCTTATCGAGCGTAGTAGCCTCATCTACATCCATCGGACAGGAGACATTGGTTACATTCACCAGTTCTTCCAACTTATGCTTGTCGCTTTCTTCCTCTGTCAGGTTCTGATTCAGGATGTTATTCAAATCCTCGGTTTCCAAATAGCATTCCACCTCTTTTCCTGTGGTTTTTCCCTTATATATAAATTTAATTCCGGATTTTGTATCAACAACCATTTCCAGCATTGTCTTTATCTCGCCTTTCGGATTCTTGAACATGGCCGTTACCGCAGATTTCATTGCGTCCGGATTCTTCTCCAATGCGTTCAAATCCAGATAATCCTCATTCATCAGCATGTTATATATCACATCCGTACCATCAAAAGTGATACCGGATATCTCACCGACAGTTCCCATATCCATGGGACATTGCTTGTCGGCCAATTCTATTGCCAGTTTGAGTTTGGACTTTTGGCTGCATCCTGTCAATAACACGAGAGACAAACAAGCCAGTAACATAATGCTTCCTGAGGTTTTGAGAATGTTTTGCATAGTGAACAAAATAAAGTTATGTATATTGTTTGGAATATGGCAGCTATGAAACCTCGTTTCAAACTACTATTTTGCAAAGATAGTCATAAAATAAAGAAACAGCCTTTATTCTTGCAAATTCTACCGAAATAGAAAACAAGAAAGGGCACCTGTGGTTACACAAGTGCCCTTACCTTATCTATATGTGGAAGTGATTACTTCTTTCCGGCTTCCATTTGCTCTTTCAAAGCAGCCAGAGCGTCGATGTCGCCCAAAGTTGTAGAAGCAGCCTGGTTTTGGATTGAAGCGGGAGCTTCTTCTCTCTTACCGGTAGACTTCTTAGCGGCTTTCTTTTCAGCCCTTTCTTCCGCCTTAGCTACATCTTCGAAGATACGGCTATGAGACAGGATGATGCGCTTAGCGTCCTTGTTGAACTCGATAACCTTGAATTCGAGTTTCTCGTCCAACTGAGCTTGTGAACCGTCTTCCTTAACGAGGTGTTTCGGAGTAGCGAAACCTTCTACACCATAAGGCAGTGCAACTACCGCACCCTTATCCAGCATTTCGATGATAGTACCTTCGTGTACCGAACCTACTGTGAATACAGTTTCGAATACATCCCAAGGATTCTCTTCGAGTTGCTTGTGACCCAAGCTCAAACGACGGTTTTCCTTGTCGATTTCCAGAACCTGTACGTCGATGTCCGCACCGATCTGAGTGAATTCGGAAGGATGCTTAACCTTCTTAGTCCAAGACAGGTCAGAGATGTGGATCAAGCCGTCAACACCTTCTTCGATTTCTACGAATACACCGAAGTTAGTGAAGTTACGAACTTTAGCCGTGTGCTTGGAACCGATAGGATATTTCTCTTCGATAGTTTCCCAAGGATCAGCTTTCAGTTGCTTGATACCCAAAGACATCTTACGTTCTTCACGGTCCAAAGTCAGAACTACAGCTTCCACTTCGTCACCTACCTTCATGAAGTCCTGTGCAGAACGCAAGTGCTGTGACCAAGACATTTCAGATACGTGAATCAAACCTTCAACACCCGGAGCGATTTCGATGAATGCACCGTAGTCAGCCATAACGACTACTTTACCCTTCACGTGGTCGCCTACCTTCAAGTTAGGATCAAGAGCGTCCCAAGGATGCGGAGTAAGTTGTTTCAAGCCGAGAGCAATACGCTTCTTCTCATCGTCGAAGTCGAGGATAACAACGTTGAGTTTCTGGTCGAGCTCAACCACTTCTTTCGGATCGCTAACGCGGCCCCAAGAGAGGTCTGTAATGTGAATCAAACCGTCTACGCCGCCCAGGTCGATAAATACACCGTAGGAAGTGATATTCTTAACGGTACCTTCGAGAACTTGTCCTTTTTCGAGTTTACCGATGATTTCTTTCTTCTGTTGTTCCAGTTCGGCTTCGATAAGAGCCTTGTGAGATACAACGACATTCTTGAATTCCTGATTGATTTTAACAACCTTGAATTCCATTGTTTTGCCAACGAATACATCGTAGTCGCGGATAGGCTTAACGTCGATTTGAGAACCCGGCAAGAATGCTTCGATACCGAATACGTCAACGATCATACCACCCTTAGTGCGGCACTTGATGTAACCCTTGATAATTTCTTCATTTTCCAAAGCAGCGTTAACGCGATCCCAAGAACGGGTAGCACGAGCTTTGCGGTGAGACAGAACCAACTGTCCTTTTTTGTCTTCCTGGTTTTCGATGTATACTTCTACCGTATCACCTACTTTCAGGTCGGGATTGTAGCGGAATTCATTCAAAGGAATGATACCGTCTGATTTGTAACCGATGTTCACAACTACTTCACGCTTGTTCATTGCGATTACGGTTCCGTCAACTACCTCGCGGTCGTTAACCTTGTTCAGCGTGTTGTCATACGCTTTCTCCAAGTCTTCGTGACTTGCGTTTGTTACGGTTTCACCGTTTTCGTAAGCATCCCAGTTGAAGTCTTCAATGGGAGCAACATTTTTTAAATTTTCCATTAATAAATAAATTGTTTAACTCGTTAATTAAGTGAGACTTTATGTTGACTCATATTAAATCGGGCGCAAAGATAGGAGTATTTTCTTGAATGACAAAAAGTTCTTTCTGAAAATATCCGGTCTTTACGCCCGATTTCTAAAGATTTATACCTTAATATATATCAGGAATTCTCTTTGATATATGCCAAAGCCGCTCCGATAGCCGTACGATATTCCGCATAAGGCGGGATATGAAACCGGACATGGTAGATGCTTTCCATTTTCGGGAACACTTCCCTGCATTGCGGCAGTTGGGTAAGGTTGCCTATCAACACAAAATCCTTCACCGGACTGTTCAAAGCGGAAAGGACAGCCGCACCGCCTATGGTTTGAAGCACGGTATAGATGATACCACAGGCTATGTCTTCCTGCGAAGCGTTACTGTCGGCTTTTCCGAACAATGAGGCAGTGGCGGACACGGGCAAATCGGGCAATGCGTTGTTACAGATATCACCGATTTGCAGATTGACACGGGTCACATCGCCTTTTGCAGCCAAATCGGCCACTTGATGAATATCGTGCGTCTTGAGCAACAGGCGTGAAAGTCCTTGCAAAGTCCCGCCGCCAATACCCATACCACCGATATGCTGGATTTCATCCCCGTTGATTTTCACAAAAGATGTACCCGTACCCATACTGACAACAATCAACCGGTCTATATCCGTAGCATGGCGCGCACCCAGCCCATTGGCTATGAACTCATCCGTCTTACGCGTAGGAAGTCCGTAAAGCGGGCTGTCCACAAAGGCGCTGCCCACACCGGTCAGCATCACCTGTTCTACATCGGACAGCCGGATTCCATTATCATAAATATACTTACCGAATGCGCCAAACAGGGAAGTCACCGGATCGGTCGCCGTTATGAACATCGGAGACTGTATCTTTCCTTTATTGATTCCAACGATTTTAGTGGTACTTCCACCTACGTCTATGCCTATTACGATTCCCATAGTCTTAAAATTTTGCGACAAAGATAAAGCATAAATTCCTATAATCTTCCATTCCGGCTTACCTATTGAACAACTCAAACGTAAACTTGACGCCCACTTCCTGATATTTCCAATTTGCAAAGCTCGTAAAAACACCAAAATCGAAAATATGCGTACCGATGCCATATCCCACTTCAAGATAAGGATTCAAATGAGGAACGACCAAAGCATTCAGGTACAAACGCTCATTCAGCACATATTGAGTATATTTCTTCAGGTGGCGAAGTAACAGGAAAGGAGCTTCGTACGTAAAATGCCCGCGGATATACTTGCGGGACGAGTTATACCAACGTCCGTCGAGCAACTGGAATACTCCGCCGATTTCATCATTCCAACCGACAGGAAGATTGGAACGTGCCAGATTGGCAAAATCCACAAAATAGAGCTCTTTCTGATTCGTAAAAGCTCCCCAACCGAACCGGTAATAAATATCGCGCATCAACCCCAACGGAATATTGTGCTGGAAATCCACTTCAATACGTTCGTACTTTCCGGTACTGTTCATAATTCCGCTGATGCCGCGCTCCCAGTCTACCGAGACAGTCGGATATTTGGAATGAAGATTGATTTTACGGTCACCGCTCATATAATAATATTGACCGGGAGTCCACGTTACACGTACACGAGGCGCGAAACTGTTATAACTGTGACGGAACTTCTTCAGAATCGAAGGGTCAAATCCCGGGTAAATCGATGAAGTGCCTGCCGACATGACATTCGGAGTATTGGGATAGACAAGAACGAATCTGGAACGTTCCACTTCTGTACGTTTGTGCAAGGAAAGACCTACATCCAAAGTCAAACCGTTAACAATCTCCCAGCTATGGCGTATATGCAAATACAAGTCCTTAAAATAGTCCAGGTGAATCTGGTCAAAATCAAAGATGCTGTCGGGAATAGCTTTCAAATCATCCAGTACATCACTACTGTAAATACGATTACCATTACCTACACTGACGTGCAGGGCGGCGCGCTTGCGAGGCCAGTAATCGAAATCGGAGTTGACCGACCAATAGAACTCTTTCCGCTTGAAATTATAACCCAGCTTTGGAACTACACGCAACAGACGGTCACCCGCAAATAAACGGTTGTATTTGAACTCCTGACGATACGAGAAACCATTGCTCTTACTATAACTCAACAACAAAGGATTGATAAGAGGTGAACAACGTACGCTTCCCATCTTGGCAAGGTCTACCGTATACCTGCTGACCAATGCATCTCCTATCTGCCCCCAGAACTCCAGCCGCCTGTTCTTGGGCTTCTTCTTATAGAGAAGCGTATCACGACGCAAAAAGAAATCCTCGTATAACTTCTGCTCATGCGAAGTCAGCGGAATAGGCCGCAGCTTGTTGAAATAGGCTGTATCACGTTGATAGGCGTTGGTGTCTGTCAGCAGAGTATAGGACTCGGACAGGTCGTATTTACTCTTTGTCCGATTGCGTCCAGTTGCGACAGCAGGATCTTTCTGATGAATATCTTTATAATCGAGCACCGCCGTATAACTGCCGTCTATCACATTGCCGAGCAAACGAAAAGTGGCATCGACATTAAAATGCACAGGCAGAAACTCGTCCTCACTTCCCACCTGCCCCATTTTTACCAGATTATTAAAGCGAAGCATTTCGGAACGGCCGGAAAAACGAATCTCCCGCACGCTCCACACGTTATCGCTGACAATCATATAGCCACCCACAAGTTGGAAGCTCTTGCTCTTCGGCATAAACCGGATACGGAACTCCCGATTATGCACTTCGCCCATTATGGAATCTACATAGTAAGTATAGAATTTCTTCGCATTGGAAGCCAATGGAGACAGCAACTTATCATATAATAAAGTGGAGGAATAAATATTTATGTGGAAATATTCGAGCAAACGACCGTCCAGCTCCCAAAGTTCGGAAGAAGTTCCCACACTGGCTGTCACTTTCTGGTCGTAAATATCGGGAGCGGTATAATGCAGTTCGCTGTATGTTTCCATCATATACTCCCGCACCCCTTTCTTCATACGAAACATGGAAGGGATAAAACGGAGCAAATGATTCTTCTTACGGATGTTTGCCCATCCTTTTATATAGAGTTCCGCCTTATACTCATCGACAATACGTTCATAAAAAGGCGCAAAAAAGATAACCTTGTCCATAATGGAATCCGCGTAAGCCCTCTGTCCCGCATACGATTTGGGAACAGCCGTAGCACCCGCCTTCTGCAAGCTTGCACACAGGAAACAGGCTCCTATCCATATGCATATAAAATGTTTCAACCGCAATATCTTCTTATATGGGAACAAATATAGAAAAAAAGTAATAACTTCCATCTTTATTCCATTTTCATTTTCCGGGACCGCCATTTCTTCAGAAATGCATATTTTCAAGAATACCCCTCTTTTCAAGGGGGTATATCTCCAAAAAATATATAAAAATTCAAGATTACCCCCTTTTTAATAGGGGGTAATTCAGAAAAAACATATAATTTTGTGCCCAACAATCAATAAAAGAAGAGACAAGTATGTCAAAAATGAGATTTTTTGCTTTGCAAGAGCTCGCCAATCGTCGTCCTCTTGAAGTCATTACTCCTTCAAACAAGTTGTCCGATTACTACGGCAGCCATGTTTTTGACCGTAAAAAGATGCAGGAATATCTGCCTAAAGAAGCTTATAAAGCCGTAACAGACGCTATCGAAAAAGGAACTCCCATTAATCGGGAAATGGCTGATTTAATAGCTAATGGTATGAAAAGCTGGGCTAAATCCCTGAACGTCACCCACTACACTCATTGGTTCCAACCCCTGACAGACGGTACAGCCGAAAAGCATGACGGCTTCATCGAATTCGGAGAAGACGGAGATGTCATTGAACGTTTTTCCGGAAAGCTGCTCATCCAGCAGGAACCGGACGCTTCTTCTTTCCCCAACGGCGGTATCCGCAACACATTCGAAGCGCGCGGATATACGGCATGGGACGTTTCTTCACCGGCTTTCGTCGTGGAGACTACGCTCTGCATCCCAACAATCTTCATTTCCTATACAGGTGAGGCGTTGGATTATAAAACTCCTTTGCTTAAAGCACTCGCTGCGGTGGATAAAGCCGCGACGGACGTCTGCCAGCTTTTCGATAAAAACATAACACGCGTATACACCAATTTAGGCTGGGAACAGGAATACTTTCTCGTTGATTCCGCCCTCTATAACGCACGCCCCGACTTATGCCTGACAGGGCGTACACTGATGGGACACTCTTCCGCTAAAGACCAACAGTTGGAAGACCACTATTTCGGTTCCATTCCACCGCGTGTTACGGCCTTTATGAAAGAGTTGGAAATTGAGTGCCACAAATTGGGCATTCCCGTAAAGACGCGCCACAACGAAGTAGCTCCCAACCAATTTGAACTGGCTCCCATCTTTGAGAACGCCAATCTTGCCAACGACCACAACCAGCTGGTTATGGATTTGATGAAACGCATTGCACGCAAACACAACTTTGCCGTGCTGCTGCATGAAAAGCCATACAGCGGCGTGAATGGTTCGGGTAAACACAACAACTGGTCGCTCTGCACCGATACGGGGATAAATCTTTTTGCTCCGGGGAAAAATCCGAAAGGTAATATGCTATTTCTCACATTCCTTGTGAATGTACTGATGATGGTATACAAGAATCAGGATTTGCTCCGCGCGTCCATTGCAAGCGCCGGGAACAGCTACCGCTTAGGCGCCAATGAAGCTCCTCCTGCTATTTTATCCATATTCTTGGGCAAGCAGTTATCTTCCATCCTCGATGAGATAGCCCGCCAGGTAAGCAACAGTAAGATGACAGCCGAGGAAAAGACTACTTTAAAGCTGGGTATCGGACGTATCCCTGAGATTCTATTAGATACGACAGACCGTAACCGCACCTCTCCTTTCGCTTTCACGGGTAATCGTTTTGAATTCCGTGCTGCCGGCTCGTCGGCCAACTGCGCCGCTGCCATGATTGCCATAAATGCAGCAATGGCCAACCAGCTGAACGAATTCAAAGTATCCATTGAAAAACTCATGGAAGAAGGAGTTGGCAAAGACGAAGCTATTTTCCGTATTTTGAAAGAAACAATCATCACTTCGGAGCCCATTCGTTTTGAGGGAGACGGCTATTCCGAACAATGGAAACAGGAAGCCGCCAGCCGCGGACTGACTAATATCTGCCATGTACCGGAAGCCTTAATGCGTTATATGGACGACCAGGCTCGTTCCGTACTTATCGGCGAACGTATCTTCAACGAAACAGAACTGGCTTGCCGCCTTGAAGTAGAGTTAGAGAAGTACACGATGAAAGTACAGATTGAAAGCCGTGTCTTGGGTGACCTTGCCATTAACCACATCGTACCGACTGCCGTTATTTATCAAAACCGTTTGCTGGAAAACTTACGAGGACTGCGCGAAACTTTCACTCCGGAAGAGTATGAAATACTTAGTGCCGACCGCAAGGAACTGATACGTGAAATTTCCCACCGTGTAACCGCTATCAAAATGCAGGTACGTGAGATGACGGAAGCCCGTAAAGTCGCCAACCACATGGATAATTACAAAGACAAAGCCTTTGCATACGAAGAAACCGTACGTCCTTATCTGGAAAGTATCCGTGAACATATCGATAATCTTGAAATGGAAATAGACGACGAGATATGGCCGTTACCCAAATACAGGGAGCTGTTATTCACTAAATGATAATTTGATGGCTTTGCCGTTAAATGAATTATAAATTATGAATGATGAATCAGCCGTACTGCTATGCCGAACGGCGATTCATCATTCATAATCCACTATTCATAATTTATTATTCCTCCCCTCTTTCTTGCACTTTTTTGATACAAATGTGTCATTTTTAATTTTTTCTTTTTACATTTGTGCTGTACAACACAGTTTTGCAGCAGTTATGGTAAAAGTAAATTTATCCGATATTAATGTTCCGGAGTTGATTCCCGATATATGGTCACCCCTGAATGAAGAACAGCGAGAGTTTCTCGCTAACCATTTTACGCTCCAGAATTATAAGAAAAACGAGATTATCCATTGTGAGGGCGAGACACCCACTTGCTTGATGTGTCTGTTGAACGGGAAAGTCAAGATTTATAAAGACGGTGTAGGTGGAAGAAGCCAAATTATCCGCATGATTAAACCCACCGAATACTTTGGATATCGTCCCTACTTCGCAAAAGCGGATTATGTAACCGCAGCTTGCGCATTCGAACCTTCATTAGTATGTCTGATACCCATGACCGCCATTATGACATTGCTATCACAAAACAACGAACTGGCAATGTTCTTCATCAGACAATTATCTATCGACCTCGGTATCGCTGATGAGCGTACTGTGAACCTCACCCAAAAACATATTCGCGGCCGTTTGGCAGAATCACTTATTTTCTTGAAAGAAAGTTACGGCTTGGAAGAGGACGGTTCTACTTTGAGTATCTACCTGTCCCGTGAAGATTTAGCCAACCTTTCCAACATGACAACATCCAATGCCATCCGTACCCTCTCACAATTCGCCACGGAACGCCTAATCACCATTGACGGAAGAAAAATCAAAATTATCGATGAAGAGAAGTTGAAGAAGATAAGTAAAATAGGGTGAGGAAATTGAGAATTGAGAATTAAAAATTAAAAAATAGGCTGCGCGGTATAAATGTTATATAACGAATACCGCGCAGCCTA
>NZ_JADNLF010000009.1:0-189667 GCF_015555825.1 Bacteroides clarus
GAGGGTATGAAAGGTACAATGGCCGACTATCAAATTGCATCGGTAGCAGAAACCGCCATCATGGATGTATATCCGTATGAGCCAAAGGAAACTGAAGGTAATAGTAATACGGAAGTATCCCGATTTATCAATAGATTCCCAGAGGGTCAGTGTACAGAGGTCACAATTGGCGGCAAATCGGTCATCATCGATAAGACCGGGAATAAACCTAAAGTCATTCCAAACGGAAGTATAGAAAGTGAGGCTAAAAATGAATGATTATATCCCGGATTGGTATATCCCTAATAAATAACCATAATTATTAACTAAACGCCCTCTGCTCACGCAGAAGTCCCGTGAAAGGTTCGGGTTAAGTGAAATCAGCTAACAGTTAACTATCCCGGTGTGGCTTGACCGCCTATCTGGGAGCTTTTTGTTAACCTGCCTGCCCGGTCTGTGAAGATATGGCGGGCAAACGGGGAATATGGTAACGTTGAACGTATTGGACGGTTATTCTTTTTGATTGCCAATTAGTATTAGTTATTCATTAGTTTATTATCATCTACCATCCAGCAAAACAACATGCTCTGTTCGATTCGGAGCTTCCCCACTAAATATAACTTATCATGAAACTTACAATAACCAAATCCGACTGTGTAATCATTCAGAAGCTTATCATAGACCGAAAGTCAGACATTCATAATATTGGAGGTGACAGCAAACAGGCAGAGCGTCTAAGTAAGTTGAACAAGAAGATTGCAAGGCAGGCAAAGAAATCCTACAAAACATGAAGCCTTACGTAATAACCTCTGCGGTTCTTGTTACCTATGATGGGAAGAAGATACCGTTAGAGCGTATAAGAAGCGAGATAATAACCCGACCTATCCAGTTGACTAAGGAGAGGATACTTGATGCTTTCTCCACGATGAGGGATAAGCCGGTGGATGTGGAACTTAAAATAAAGTATATATGACTTTTGAAGAAATGAAATCCAAATATTGCGGAGCAAATATCAGCAAGAAGCACAAAGATGAAGAGCACAAGTTGCAAGTCTCCATGATGAATTGGTTCCGGCTACAATATCCGTCTATGCACCATAATCTTTTTGCTATTCCCAATGGCGGAAGAAGAGATGCAATAACCGGAAAGAGATTAAAGGAAGAAGGTGTGTTGGCTGGCGTTTCCGACCTTATATTCTTGAAAAGAAATAGGCATTACGGAGCTTTACTGATTGAGACAAAAACAAGAAAAGGCACTCAACGCAATTCTCAAAAAGAGTGGGAATCGAAGATAACAGAAGACGGGTATAAATATGTCGTTGTCCGGTCACTTGATGAGTTTATAAAAGTTGTAAACGATTATTTGAAAGATGTATGACAATGGCAAAGGATAGTTTTATAATATATAAGTCTTTCTACAAACCTATATCAAGATTATCAGATAAACAGCTTGGACGATTATTCCGTGCAATTTTCAAGTATCAACTTGGCGAGGAGGTTACGGTAGAGGAGGACATTGAAATGGCATTTGGTTTCTTCATCAATCAATTTGAGATAGACGAAACTAAATATCATGGCATTGTCGAGAGAAACCGGAACAACGGGCGTAAAGGTGGTGCTCCGATTGGGAATAGCAACGCAAAATCGAAACAACCCAAACAACCCAGTGGGTTAAATTCAACCCAAACAACCCAAAACAAGCCTAATGAAAATGATAATGAAAATGATATAGAGAAAGAATCTCCTAACGGAGATAAGAAAGCGATTCCCAAAAACAAGGAAGTTGATTTGTCTTTTGTTGATGAGGGTTTTAAAGATGCATTTAGGGAATGGCTTGGATATAAGCGCGAGCGAAGGGAAAGCTATAAATCTGACAAGTCGCTAAAAATATGCTATAATCATCTATTAGAGTTAAGTGACAACAATCCCCAAAAAGCAAGATATATTGTTGAGCAATCAATTGCAAACAACTATTCCGGATTATTTGAACTAAAAAATTATGGAAAGAATCGGAAACCTGATACTGAACCAGACAAAAGCTCCGCCGGTATCAAATCAATTGTCTTCGGCAAACAAAGCTAATCAGAAACAATGGAACAAGGAGCAGGCTGATATGTACTGGCGCAACCAACTTGTAATTTCTATGAAATCCGTTTCCCCAGCCTTTACAGTTGATGATAGCAACCGCCAACTGTTGAAAGCTCTTTATCAATGGACATGGGGAATGCCTGGAATACTTGATTTAGATAAGGGACTGTTATTACACGGTTCTATCGGGGTAGGCAAATCCACTTTACTGAAAGGGTTACAGAATTATGCGGCGAAAATTGCCCGCTATTGTATTGGTGGTGCGGATGCCGGATTGACCTTTCAATTTACCAGCGCTGCCGAGATTGCCTTACAGTTTGCCGAGAAGGGAATTGCCGGGTTAAACCAATACACAGACAGGTCATGTATGCACAATCTTGCCATTGACGAAGTAGGTAGGGAGCCAATGGATGCCAAGCACTTCGGTACAGGCATCAATGCCATTCAGACCGTTTTGCAACTGCGCTATGAGCAGAGATATTGTTTCTACACCCACATGACTACCAATCTTGACCCGAACACGGAGTTTTCCGGGCGGTATGGGGATTATATTGCCGACCGGGTTAAAGAGATGTTCAATGTGGTTAAAATTGAAGGTAAAAGCCGAAGATAGATGGCAAAGAAAAAAGAACCCCTCTCCCCCGTCCACTGCCGCCAGTGCTCATACGCCAAAGACTTTATCGGAAACTCATGCCTCTGTAAGGCTAAAGGTCATAGGGTATGCGCATGTGACAGGTACGGAAGGATATGTGAGAATTTTAAGAAAAAATGATTATGGATATAGAACTTGAAAGGAGAATCGAATTATTGGAGCAGCAGCGTGATAATGCGATGCGCATACGCTGCCCGTTGGTGGCAAAGAAGTATCAGCGGATGATTGACGAGCTTGCCAAAGAGAGCAGAAACAGGAGTACGGACAAGGCAGAACACGCAAAGCAATGACTACCGATGCAGCAACCAAGATAATCAGCAAGTATGAGAGCCTTGTGGTACTCTGCACTTACAACATTCTCTTCACGAACGACATCTGTTGCGGGCAGGTTATCGAGAGCCTGCATGCGATGAAGAGAACGCCTTATTACAGACAGGCATTCAAACGGTATTTGAATGATGCCGACAAGGCAAGAAAGGAATATGAGCGTACTGTAAAACAACGTTATCGGTTCAGACCGGAGCGAGTTCTTCGCCGACTGCAACGACAAGTACGCGGAAGAAGTGAACAAGCACGTGGATATGTTGTACTGGCAGTTCAAGCAGGTTCTTGACGATAACGGCATATCTCATTCCGCAGAGATTGCAAGATTTGAACTTGCAAGGACATTGTGCGATTACTCCTGTATTCAGTTCGACGAAAGGATTAAAGAACTTCGGAAGAAAGATGCACGGTTTAACGGGTTTACGTTGGAATACCTGAAGCTTTTCAATGTGGCAAGGATGATGAACCTTGCTTCCGACAGTTTGAAAATCGGGAAAACGGTCAATATGAACACAGAACGATGCACATCCGCATTTGATGTGCTGGTAAGAAAACTGTCGGATGCCGATAATATTGCCAATGCGATAAAAGTTTAGTGAAATGAAACTGATTTATAACCTTATAACTCTCCTCATGGACTGGCTTTCGGTAGAGGTCGGAAAGGATGAGGAGTGGTTTTGAAAGTACGACAATGGAAACTGAAAAACTCATATTAGATGCTTGTTGTGGCAGCCGGATGTTTTGGTTCGACAAGCAAAATCCAAACGTTTTGTTCGTGGATAAACGCTCTGAAACAGTTACGGCAAAAGACAGAGATAAGGTAAGAACCATAGAAGTGAAACCGGATATTGTGGCCGACTTCACCAATCTTCCATTTGAAGATAATTCCTTCTACATGGTAGTATTTGACCCACCGCATCTGAAAACACTTGGTGAAACCTCATGGATGGCAAAGAAGTACGGTAAACTGCCAAAAGATTGGCAATCGCTTATACATGACGGATTTACCGAGTGTATGCGCGTCTTGAAGCCTAACGGTACACTCATATTCAAGTGGAATGAAAGTGAAATAAAAGCCGCGGAAGTTTTGTCCGTTATCCCGTTCAACCCACTTTTCGGGCATACCACCGGAAGGCAGAGTAAAACAATATGGATGTGTTTCATGAAAAATGAAGTATTGAATTATGCCAATAAGTGAAGTATATAACTGTGATAGAATGGATTTTCTATCTAAGTTTCCAGATAAGTTTTTTGATTTGATAATAGATGATCCGCCTTACGGAATTGGAGAAGATGGCGAAAAGAATGGTACTCGAAGCAAGATTGCCATATCAAAGTCGTATGTCTGTTATTCCGGAAACGATAAAGACGCACCACCCAAAGAGTATTTTCAAGAACTTATTAGAGTTTCTAAAAGGCAAATAATATGGGGAGCCAACCATTTTATAAGCCGTATTCCTTTTGATAGCAGTTGCTGGATAGTTTGGGATAAAGATAATGGAATGAATGATTTCGCCGATTGTGAATTGGCATGGACTTCATTTCCGACTGCCGTCAGAAAATTTAAATATAGATGGCACGGAATGCTACAGGAAAACATGAAGAACAAAGAAATACGCATTCACCCTAATCAGAAACCTATTGCGTTGTATGGATGGTTGCTTAATAATTATGCGAATCCTGGGTATAAGATTGGAAGTCCTCACATGGGTAGTCAGAGCGATAGGATTGCTGCCTATAAACTTGGGTTTGATTTCTGGGGATGCGATAAGGATAAACACTACTTTGAAGCGGGTAACATTCGTTTTCGTCAAGAGTGTTTCGGAGAAACAAAAACGAGTAAAGGCACTTTGGTTCAGGCCAGCCTATTTTAATAGTAATAGAAATATGAATGTTCATCAGACAGTTCCCCGTTCGGATTGTACCTCTTTCGCCAGATGTGGCAAGCACTCACTTGCCTATTGCCGAAAGTACGGTGCATCCGAATGTGGGTCATGTGAAATAGTGAAGCGGAAACCGAGAAACCGGGTGATGGTGGACGGAGTAGAACGTAAAGTGTGCAGCCGTTGTGGAAGCTTACTTCTACTATCCTGCTTCTACGATAGAACGATTCATCGCAATGGAAAAGCATACCACATCAAAACATCATGGTGCAAGATGTGTGTATCTGAGGATAATAGAAAACGGAATAAAAAAATAAGATAGTATGCGAAACGTAACCAAGAAAGCCAAGAAATCGGCAGGATTAAGCCAAAGATGCGGCATCTGCCCTTTGTACCGAAACGGGTGCAACTTGGAAATAGTACGCGCCTGCTTCGATTCTTTTGTGGAGGGTTTCAAGAAAGGAGTCAAGGATGCGGAGAAAGAAATGAAACAATTAAATCAGAAATAGTTATGAAACAGATAATAGAAGAAGCTGCTAACGACTATCTCCAAAAAATATTGGAAGCAAGCGATTTTGAGATAAACTTTGAAGAAGATAATTATGATGCTGGCGCCCGCGATGCAGTACTTGATATTACAGAACGGGCTTATATAGCTGGTGCTGAATGGCGCATCAGTAGCATTTGGCATGATAATACAAATATTCCTGATGATAATAAATTCTGTGTGTTTACCCTTTCTGACGGAAACTGCGGGTGTGGATATTATCACAAAAAAGATAACACTATTGGGTATGAGAATTTTAGCAATGTAGTCCGGTGGGCTTACTTTGAGGATATAACGCCTAATATGGAGAACTAAAGCATGAAACAGACAGTAGAAGAAGCGGCAAAGGAGTACTCCTCTCAATGGGCATGGAGTTCTGAACCCGATATGTGGCAAAGCGAAAAAGATTTCAAGGCTGGCGCTGAATGGCAGGCAAAGCAATCCCCGTGGATAAGCGTTGAAGAACGGTTGCCGGAAGAAGGGCAAAACGTATTAGTCCTCATTGAATATATGGGGTCAATGCAAATCAATGAAAATACTTACTGGAAAACAGACAAATGGACTTTTGGAAGCGAAACCGAAGTTTTAGCATGGATGCCCATACCCTCTTTCGATGAAATCCTCGAAGCCAATAAAGATGTGTTACAGCGAATAAAAGAGAAAGGAGATTAATTATGAAAACAAAAAACATGACCTTTAGTGAAGCCCTTGAAGCAATGAAGCAAGGATATGAGGTCGCTCGTGAGGACTCAAATTGGGGACTATTAAAATGCGATAGACATTCTTTAAAACTTAATGAAGATGGATTGATTGTTGACAATAAAGATTTTCCAATAGATATGCTCCCAGTCTGTGATATTATCGTTACCGATTGGGGAATTTACAACAAACCAAATCCCGAACCTCAGTTTGAAATCGGGGAATTGGCAATGATGCGAAACGATGATAACGATGAATGGGGAGTAAAACATTTTGCCCGATTAAAAAAAGGGTCAGATTATCCATTCTGTTCTATAAGTGGTGTAAGTTATGCACAATGCGCCAAGTTCGACAAGGAGATAGTATTCACCAATAAACCCATAAAACGTTATGAGTAAACAAGTATTATCAATTGAGCAGATGAATCACTTGCAGGAGCTTGGACTGGATAAGAGCGATGCAAGTATGCACTGGCAGTTTTTGCCTACCGCCGATTCTATTATCAATGGAACAGATGAAATAGAGGAATCCCCCTGCCTTTTTGTAAGTCAGCCGAATATAAGGCATGAATATCCAGCTTTCACTTTACAAGACATTCTCGACAAGCTTCCATGCTTCATTGATACGTATGTGCTGACCCTGCAAAAGCTTGCAAGTACATACACATGCCTATATATGGAACCTTATTCACGCTCTATATTGATTTTAAAAGAAGACAAAGAGCTTATTGATGCGACCTACGAGATGCTGTGTTGGTGTATTGAAAACAAATATATTGAAAAGGAGAAGTAATTATGGGATTTACAACACCGTGCTTTATAAGAAAGAATACTGAAGAACTTAGAAAGAAGCTGGAAGAGTTGGGATATAAAATGCTTTCCCCAATAGAATACGACAATCTCGAATGTAGCAATGGTTGGGTTAATGATATAAAATCACCCAACGATTGTAACGGCATTGATTGCGGAACCAACAAGGAGCTTTTCCTTGCCCTTGCCGCATTAAGAGATGATACGAGCGCAAATCAGTATTGGGTATTCGACCAAGATTTTCCACCCCATTATAAGAAAAGGGATTTTACGATAGGGTATTTTAGTAGATGCTCATGCTACTGTCATGTAGCTACCGTAAACGAACTGATTGAACACTTTAAAGAAAAAGAATGAAAGCACATGTAATGAAACTTGAAAACAATTGTGTGATTGTTGACGAGGAATATTTTAATAGTTTGAAAGAAAAGTCCGAACTGAATGAGGTAAGGATAAAGGAGCTTTCCGAGGAGATGTTTTTGAAATACATCAAAGAGGGTGGAATAAGGGTGTCTTATGAGGTGAATGGTGTGCCATATCTTTTCCATCATGATTTACTGAATGAGATAAATTATGACGAGAGGGGCTATCCAATATCCATATCGGAAAGGGTGAAATATACTATTGCAGACGATATAACCGAGTTCTTGAATAACAAGTTTAAAGGATTGAAAGACGAGGCTTTGAATTATGCAATGAGTGAGTTTAATAAGCAGCAATATGGTTTGAAGGCTACTGTAAAAATATGGAAATGGTTTGCCTTGATTGCTTCCATCATGGCCGCTGTTTTATTAATTGTAATATTTATAAAACCATGACCGAAGAATTTATAATATTTGAAACGGCAAAGCTATTGAAAGAAAAAGGCTTTGATTGGAAGTGTGAACGTACGATAGATTGCAATGAAATTATTAGAAAATACGACTATCCGCAAAGTATGTCATGCTGTACAGAAATAAATGGCGAATTAGTTGAATTTTTGTGTCCAACATTATATGTAGTCCAAAAGTGGCTGCGTGAAGCCAAGAACATTCATATATGTATATATAACTGTGCTTGCGGCTATGGATACGAAATATCTAAGGCCGACAATGGAACCCATATAGCCAGTTCTACTTATAAAGGGACAAATGACGGAGGGGAATGGGACGCTTACGAGGAAGCACTTGAAGCCGGCATACAGGAAGCATTAAAACTTATATGATTATGAAAGCAAACCTAATATTTTTTCTTGCGATATTCATCATATTAGCATTATTCATCGGTCATTTCCGACTGACATTCTCACCGTTCAGTGTATCCCTTCCTTATTGGCATAGGGCTGTAGGAGTTATTCTTATCGTTGCAGGATGCTTGGTATACAACATAGGTGAGCATATGTCCGGTTACAAGAAAGGACTGGATGAAGGCATGGAGATTATTTTGAAAGAGTTAAAAGAAAGATACAATGAAGAAGATAATGTTCAATGACAAATATGGCTTAACCCAGGCTGTATTGGATGGTCGGAAGACTATGACGAGAAGGGTCTGCAAGTATGACAAACCAAATGAAACTTATGATATTGTATTCCCCGTTTTTGAACCAAATGATTACGATAATGACGGGAACATAGTATCTCCATTAAATTACGCTTTTAGTTGGAAAAACGACAAAGGAGACTTTACAGGTTGGAATATTCCAAAATATAAAGTCGGCGAAGTGGTTGCCATTGCGCAATGTTACAAAAGTTTAGGTATGAATCCCGAACTCGCACTTGATGATAAAGACGGAATAGGATTTTATACTAAAACAAAATTTGCACCCGGTTGGGAAAACAAGATGTTTGTTCGCGCTGACCTTATGCCACATCATATCCGCATTACCGACATCAAGGTAGAAAGACTTCAAAATATATCCGATGAAGATTGCATGAGAGAAGGTGTAGAATTTAGTCAAGAGCAATACAAATATGATGGTGCGAAATCATATTTTGTTCAAAATATTACAGAGATAGGAAGTAGATGGAATAGAATGTTCTGTAAGCATTTCGGTACCCCTCGTGGAGCCTTTGCCGCCCTCATAGATAAAGTATCCGGCAAAGGGACATGGGAATCCAACCCCTATGTATTTGTTTACGAATTTGAATTAGTCGATTGATATGGATTACATAGGATTAAATATAGGCACTTTGAGCAAAGGTTGCTTTAACTGCAAATTCGCAAAACAAGCGTTCGACAGTCAATTTGCGAGGTGTATATATCATCGTTTTTATCCCTTTAAACAATTTGTATGTAATAACCATGAATAGAAAAGAATACCAGGAACGCTGCAAACATTACAGCCCGTACAGTGGGCAGTGCTATAAGAAGTCGTTCATATCGGGAATAGCAAACAATGTGCATGTGAACATGAGATGTGATGGGAAATGCCCCCGTATGAGTAATTACGACAAGAGAAACGGAGTATTAACTGATAAAGAAAGAACAGATGAATCTAAATGAACTGCGCGACCGCGCCTATAAAACCGCTTGCGACCACGGTTTCCATGATGAAGAATTGAGTAACGAACATTGCCTTTGCCTTGTAATATCCGAGCTTATGGAAGCTGTGGAAGCGGACAGGAAAGGGAGATTAGGAAAGAAATGCAAAGCGCGTTTTGAAATGGAGTACAATCGTTATCCTGCATTGGTAGAAGAAGAAATGCGATTCAAATGTTCGTTTGAAAAGCATATAAAAGATACATTGCCTGATGAGTTAGCCGACGCCACTATACGCCTGCTTGATTTGTGTGGATTGCGTAAGATAGACATTGGTGATTTTTTAGATGAAATTATATCCGAAGAAGCAAAAAGATACAATGGTGAAACCTTCACAGAAAGCATATATGCTATCTCTACAATTCCAATACGGTGTGAATATGAATATGATTCTTTGTTTAATAAACAAGTGAACGGTATGTTGTTAGGCATTATTGGGCTTGCCAAGCATCTCAACATAGACTTGTTTTGGCACATTGAGCAGAAGATGAGATACAATGAATTGAGAGAAAACAAACATGGAAAGAAGTATTAATCATGGAAATAGCAGAACTGATAATTAAAATATCCATCTCCCTATTCAATGCCATTGCATTGGGAATTGTCTTAATCATGGTTGGCAGATGGCATAGGCGGATGGAGAACAAACTGGATGAAATAAAGGAATATACCCGTAGGGTTTCAGACCGTAACGATGTCGTTTATATGAACCAGCTCCAATGGTTGAAAAGCAAACTGATTGAAGAAGAACGATACGAGGAAGCTAATAAAATCAACAAGTGTATCGAGAATGAGTTTAATAAATTAAAAAATAGGGAATTGTGATTATGAAAGAAATAGAAATGTATCCGGGCGTAAACATTGACTACGCATACGAACAGTTGAAGAAATATAAGCAAGAAACAGGAGAAGATTGTTACTGTAAATTTAATGATAAAGAGTTGTATTCAAGTGAAACACTTGATGAAATGTATTTGAAGGTCACGAGAAAGACGAAGGCTAAGTTCGATAAATATTTGCAGGATAAACATAACGAATACCTGCGAAAGGAAGCTGAGTTCCATGTCAAAATCCCACAATTAATTATAGAATACCGGCAAAGAGCACGTGGCATTATTCCAGATAAAAATCTTGAATATTGGGATAAGATTGTTCCTGTACGATTGAATGACCTTTATAAAGGGCTTGAACTCGATTGTTTGTTGGAAATTATATCTGAACTCAATACAGATAAGCCTAAAGAAGAACGTTTCAAGAACTGCTTACAAATGTTCATCAAACAAGGACATAGCGGCATGAGTGCCGGTCTTATGTTTAGCGGGCTTTGTCGGTTCCATGACTTAGGAGCTCAATTAGTCGATTACATAAAGGAACATTGAACATGAAAAGTAATAAGGATAGATTATGAAACGTGAAATAAAATTCAGAGGGAAAAGTACCAACAATGGCAAATGGGTATATGCTGAACTGCACGCACTTGGCATGGATTTGTTTAATGAGTGCGTAAACGAAGATACTATTGGGCAGTTCACGGGATTACGAGATAAGAACGGAACGGAAATTTATGAAGGGGATATTGTCCGTATGAGTTATGTTGCTGAAATTTGTACCGATGATGACTGCTATGAAGAAGAAGGCAAATATGTTGGAGTTGCTGCGATAACTGCAAACAAAGGTGTCTGTCTTAATCCTTGTGTAAAAAATGGGCTCTACAATACCAAGTATAAACCGTTGTCCGCTTATAGGAGTGAGGTGATAGGCAATATCTACGATAACCCGGAATTGTTGAAAGGAGAAAAGCAATGAAGCATTTATTCTTTTTATTAGTTGGACTTTTGGCTTTCTATGAAATTATGAAAGCCTTAAACTGTAAGAGAGTATATTCCCGCATATACGAATATAGACATCTTCCCAAGGAAAAGATAGAAGCATATTTAAAAGAGCATCCTATACTTCTTCTAATGAGTGTTTTGGATATTTTTGGATGGATAACATTAATGGCGGGACTAATGACAAGCCAGTGGGTTTTATTCCTGGCGGTAATGGCTTTGTCTTTATCAAGATTTCAACGTCTCGGTAGCTGGGCTGTACTATTAGATAGTATTATCACTACAGCCATTTATTTATTTGCCATTATTAATACTTATCATTTACATATAGAATTATGAATAAGTTAGAACACATCGCCACAATTGATAACTGCTACTGGCTATTGGGAAAGTTAAATGAAACTCTTTCCAAGCCTAAATCAGTTATGGAGCAGTTGGCTGATAAAGCCTGCGGTTATAATGAAGTAGAAGAAATTAGAAAAGAAAGCATAATACTTGTTGAGCAAATTATTGAAAGCAAAAAGGCTATCGGTGCTGATTATTCGGGAGATGGTGAGTTCCTTGATAAATTAAAGAACAAAGAAACACATGAGTAAACTATACAAAGCCCCCCTCGGCAAATCATTCATTGTTGGATGGTTCAGTTATGCAGATAAGTGGTATCATAAATTTAGTATAATATATTGAACATGAAAAACAAAATCATAGCGAGCGTTATAGCAGCGCTGTTCCTGCCTATGCTTATTTCCCTACATTGGGCTGTCACCCGGTTTTTGTCGGTTAGAATTGTATTATCAATCGCAATGATGGTCGCCATAATTGTTGTGATATACAAGCTTTCCAAACTTTTACTTGACGAATATTCTGAAAGCGTAAAAGACCATGAGAAAAACAGAAAGAATAATCAGAGACAAACATACCCACATTCCAGACAAATACAAGAAGATTGACACTACTGTCAACGGGAATGCGGAAAGCCTTGCCGAACAACACAAGGAAGTGGAGAGGCAATTGTTTCCTTTACGCCTTAACAAGACCACCATTATTTACGTCACAAAAGACAAGCAAAACGAAACATATGCTGCAAAAGCACGTAAACGGATGGGGATAGCAGAGCCTAAGAAAACGTTTGTAGACCCGCTTTCGGAAGAGAACATTACCAAATTGTACAAGGAAGAAAACATACCGCCCCGCAGAATGGCAGAAATGCTGAATGTAAGTGTAAGGACGATATATCTAAGGTTGGCTAAGTATGGACTTACAAAAGTGAAATGCAGATAGCAAGTTTATAAACACAACGATATAACCCTTGCCAAAACAGCAAGCGGTATTACCCAATGGACAGCCCGTTCAAGGCGTTCTAAACGTTCCATTGGATAACCCGGAAAAGGCGGCAATAGTCCATGTAAAGGACATTGTCCGCCAATTCAAGCAGTTCGTCTATGTAATCCCTTTTTCGCATCACGTTCAAGTTTTCTACGTTGTTTACGATTTATGCCGTTTGCTGCGGCGAGACTATTCAGTGTCTCCTTCTGTTCGGGAGAAAGCATGTTATATACTTCTTCCCGTGATTTGCCTGATAAGATGGCTTGGAATATTTTCTTAACTTCCATTTGGTACATAAAAATCAGTGTTCGAACTTGGATACCGCCCGGACACAAAAAAGGCGGTAAAACCATGTTGGAATTACCGCCTTAAATTTTCAACAAGAAACTGCTAAATTTTAATTAAATCACATCCTAATACATCTGAAATTTTAGCAATTGTACTCAATGTGAAATTATGAGTTCCACATAACCATTTACTTACCTCCGATTTCCGTTTTCCCATACGTTTGGCAAGTTCTGTTTGAGACATGCCTTTCTCTTTCAAAATAGCATCAATCTTGTCAGATAATGCAAACGACATATCTACCTGTTTCCTTACGTCATTGGGAATATCCGAGATACAACTTTTAAATAATTCGTTTGCGTTCATAACTCAAAGGTTTTACTTTCTATATCTAATATTTCCGTTTCCTCTACAGTGACAGAACCTTTCTTAATAGCTATTCTGAGGATATTATCAAACTTCTGCAAATCCATTACATACCCACTCAGCTCTTCGCTTTCGTTGTATGTCTTGTTTTGCTTTATCCCACCGTTGCCTGCAATTAATATTTTATCAGATATTCTTAAACAGTATAATCTAAGCTTGCCGGATGTTATCGGCAATGCACATACATTATCTTTTACCTTTCCTTCCGGTCTAAAATAACGCTCAAATACACCATTATCTAATATCTTCTTCACTGCTAAAAGGATTATTTGATAGTCTCTTCTAAGCTCTGCATTATCTTTAAATTTCATCAGAAACTTTTCAAATTCGGAAATATCTTCACCTTCAAAGCAAATAGTATATAATGTAGCCTTATCTGACTTATCTACCAATTTTACATTTATCGCAGCCATACAGTTAACTTTTTCTGCCACAAATATAACAAGATAAGTAAACAAAGTGTTCACTTTAAAGTGTATTTAACCGGGTTTATTCACATATTTAACAAAATATGAGGTGAGTTGGCGGTAATTCCAACAAGTCAAAGAACAATTTACATAATATTTTCCAGTATTTTCCAAATTGGAAAGGACTGGTATTGTCATTCCAGTAATTTTCTTCTGCAATGTTCACACAAAAATTTCTTCGCTACCGGAAACATCTTCTGCCCCACATACCCACTAAGATACTGTGCCTCTTCCCCGTACGGGTCGATGCCAAATGCACGTGAGATATGCCGGCATAGATGCCCCTTTTCATGGTCGAAAGAGTTCTGAAACTCTTCCGGCGAAGAAGTAAGAGCAATAACCATTACGGTCTCTCTGTTCCGGATATTGGAATAGGTGATGCCTGTGTTCAGATTACATGCGCGCATGTTCTTATAGGCATTCACCAAATCCAATCCCCTGCATCCTACCCGTTGAAGGTCGGCGATGATACGGTCGGTATAATAGCAGTCCACTGCGTAATATACCCTCACTTCCCAATCATAGTCCGGTATGTAGAATTCTTGTACTATCATGACCTTTCTTCTTTTCTTTCCTCCAGCATGTCCTCCCAGGGGATAGGAACCCCCTTGCCGATGCAGGTGGCGTAGAATTCATCGAACGCACGGCACGGGTCGCCGTCAATATCGTCGAGGTACAATTTCACATGCACGCACAGGTGCGCTTCATCCGCAAGGGATTTCTTGTAGAAATCGGCTTTCAGCATATTGGCGACATAGCAGACGTCGTACAGCTCGTCATGTTCAACGGTTATCCCGTTCCGTTTCAGCATTTCGTCCACCTCGCTCTTCGTCCACGGCACAAGACTTTTCTCCTTGCCAGTGGAGTCATCCTTCACCTTCATCCTTGAAATGGCAAACTGTGCCATTCTCTTTGAGAAATGCCACCCGTAGCAGCCAAGATACTGCTGCATTCCCGGGGGGAACTTGTCGTATATATCCAATCTTTGTCCCATAGTCTTTTTCTGTTTTAATAAACTGGTAAAAGAGGGGATTACTCCCCTCTCCATTACATGAACTCCCCGTTGGCGCGTCTGCGTCTACGTTCGCTCATATCTTCGCCATAAGGCTGTGCGCTGCGGCGTTCGCTGTAAATCGGATATTCCGGGAAGTAACCCGGCATACGGCGTTCGCTCATGTCCGAACCACCGCTATAACTTCCGCCGCGTGAGTTACCGCTATTACGATAACCTATTTCGCCGCCCTGCATCTCACGCATGGCTTTCTCGTAACCATGACGGAAACCCTCTTTGTAGGCTTCTTCCATAGGATTACCGCTTCTCATACCGAAGTCACGGTCATATTCACCGCGTCCTTCTTCCAATATTTCCCACATTCCCATATTATTTCTTTGTTTTAGATGTTTCAGCCACTCCGAGCTGCTCCATAAGTCGTTTATTCAAATCCATAAGGTCAGACATATTCTTGCTCATTTCTGCCATTTGCCCTTTCAAAGAGGATATTTCTTGCTCCTGACGCTGTTTCTCTGCAAATTCAGGGTTTAGGAGCGTCAGCATCTTGTCACATCCCGCAATGACGGAGTTATGAAAGTCCATACTGTTGATGATGTCTATGCTTTTCTGCTTCATAGAAGCGACCTCGTTATTCATCGCATCACGCGAGCATGATACCACAATATTGCCGTTCTGCCCGAAATCGGCTATATCCATGCCGGCAGGAAGGTTTTGAAATGTGGTGTTTTGTCCGTTGATGCAGACCACAATATCCACAACCATTTCCATTTGAGGCATTTGCCCCATAGGAGTAGCCATAGGATATTTCGGTTTGGGAGCTGAAACGCTGACTACCGGGCCGTATTCAATATACGGATTGGCATCCTTATGAAGTATATATAACTGGTTATTGGTACGAAGTGATTGAAACATAATGATTTGGTTTTAATAGACCCCGGACGACAAAATATGTCCCGGGGTCAGGTTAACTACTTGCTCTTTTGAGCGGTTGCTTCTGCTGTCGCCGCCGACGTGGTTGTCGGACGATACCCACCGTTGACAAGGAACAGCTCATTGGTGTACTTGTTATAGTGGATTTCGTAGATACCCGTTCCGGCAAGGTTGCCGACAGTCACCGGCTCATTGTTGTAAGCCAGCAACGGTCTCGTGTCCCCATTAGTCCCTATCAGTATCGGGAGCGTAGCAGTCGTGCCGGCAGGTATTGCCTGACGGAGACTTACATAGAAACCGCCTACATAGTCCCTGTTACGGAACGCATGATTAGGAAGTTCCAAAGTAACGTTCTCCGTACCGACCGTTACAGCCACCGTAGGAAGAGTATTGTAGTTCACTCTGCCAAGTAACGGGAACTGGAAAGGAAATCCTGTAAAAAAGTTAGGCCACATAATTACCCCCTTTCTTACCGGAATTAACCCCAGTAGTTGTTGCAACCACATCCATAACCGCTACGACCGTATGCGGCATCACCAGCATAAGCCCCGTATGCGGCGGCACGGTAAGTGTCAAGGTTTACGCCGACAATGTTCGGATATTGTACCGGAACAGTGTTGGGCAACTTACATTTGATGCCGTCAACGTCGCTTTGTAATGCCTGTAATCCTGCTGCCAAAGGAGCAATCTGTTGACCTACCGCATTCAGGATAGTGGCGTTTTGGTTACGTTGAGAGATTTCAGCGGTCAAAGTGGCTTTTTCCGCAGTCAGAGAAGCAATCTTGTCTTGCAGTGCCTGGTTCTGCATGGCATCCAACTTGGCGATGATAGCCTGAGTATTGGCGGTTGCACCGTCACGCAATGACAAAGTGTTCTGGTTAGCCGTGTTAACCAAAGTATTGGTTTGGTTACACATGGCAAGCTGATTCTCATAGCCCATTGTGGTAATGGCGTTCTGCGTCTTGCAGCAGCAATCTGCCAATTGTGTGAGAACAGCCTGATTGCCGGACTGGAATGCGTTGATGATTTGCTGGGTAGACATGCCCACCTGATTGCCCACATTGGCGATAAGTCCTTGAATGTTACACAAGGCGCTTTGCAACTGCTGGGTAGAGCAGTTCAAAGAAGAGGCAAGCTGATTGATGGCGTTACCGTTACCCTGAATGGCTGACATCAGGTATTCACGACCCACATCACCGTTAAGCTCGGAAGGCAGACCGCCGCCATTGCCAAAGCGGTTACCGAAGCCGTTACCGCCCCAACAGAACCACAAAAGGATAATCCAGATGAACCACATTCCGCTTCCACCCCACATGTCTTGGTTGTTACGTCCCTGGTTCAGTAAAGCGAGAAGTCCGGGGTCTACACCCTTGCTTCCCATCAGGTTGGGTAGCATAGCCATAATGTCGAATTTGCTTCCGCCATTACCGCCGTTACCGTCCTGGTTAAAAACGTACGTTCGTTCCATAGAGATTTATATTTATACTAATTACGGTCAATATCAACCGCACAGCAAAAGTATAAATACGCAATCTGACATGAAATCAATTGTTTCCCAACGACTTCTTTATATTTTCCCAATATATTCTCAACATTTTCCCACCTTCCATGCGCTCCTGAAAATTGGAAATCATGTAGTTTATCGCACGCTTGGTCTTGTGGATTTGTAAGGCTATTTGAGACGGATACATGCCCCTTTCAACCAACAGCCGAACAAGCAGATAGCGGGCGTCTACGGTCTCTGTATCCTTATCCGAGGATAGTATTCGATTGACTGGAATTTCCGTCTCCTGCGAGACGAGATTGATTGTTTCGGCAAAGATTTCTGACTTACACATAGTTTTTCTGAATTTTATATTTATCTTTGCCCTGCCACATAGAACATGAGATTCAATGAACAAAGCATAAGACAATGCGTTGAAGATATTAAAGCCTCCAACGTGCATTGTCTTATGCTTATCATGTTTTTATGTGGCAATATTAACGTGAAACGTTGGGGGCTTTCTTTCTACTCTAAGCCCCCGAAAGAGCGCCAGCTTAAGCCGACTTCTACATCGTTAATTTCTTTCTTATCTTTATGGTGAGCCAAACAATTACGAACAAAACACATGTAATGTTTATTGAGATGCTTACGCCGCCGTAATTGATTTTAAACTTCTCCCACCATGACAACTCTTTTTCTACTGGATAAGGCTTGGGCACTTCAACTCTTCTTATCCTTTCGATGAAGTACGGTATCTTGACTGTTACCGTTGCATGAGGGTAAATGCCCAATGAATGGTTCAACGTACCGTTACTCCATGAAGCATAGCTATAGGCGTATGGATTACGAAGGAATGACGTTGTATCGGAAACCGATACGCTGTCCTTGTACGGTATCAGCTTCTCTTGAAATGTAGTGTCATGGCAGATTATGCTGTCGAGAACTTTTGTTTCAACCGGCATATATACCATCCTCGTTCTGCAAGAACACACCGCTAAGGCAAGCAATATTACATACAATAGTCTTTTCATATTTTTTTCCAATTATCCTTTAACCAACGGTAACTTTCTCATATCTTTTCATTTAAATCCAAATTCGTACTCCATTCAGAAGTATTCAACATTTCAACCAATTCCTCACCACCAAGTAACGGATAGGGATAAGTAACCTCAATGGGGTCATCTGTTTCCGGTATCGTAACTACTGGTGGTACAAGTCTGTTATAAGTACCTTCGTGGATAATCGCTTGTGTACCGTCAACCGACTTTCTGCGGTACTCCCAATACTTATCAAACTGTTTCAACTCATCCACAGGAACAACCAACCATTTCATTTGTCACCCCCTTTCAGCTTATTCTTTTGATACCATTTCCAAACTTGGTCAGGGGTTAGGACTTCAGTGAATCCTGTAATACGGTAAAGAGCCATAGCAGAATAAAAAGGAGCTGATGGTATTGTTGCTCTACATCCTATGAAAATAAATTCATTCATTTTTAAAATATTATTATTCGTAATCGCTACTTGCATGTGTTTACCTGTTAATTGTTCAGGTATAAGAGTTGTATTCAGCACTCCATCTATATAAGTATCACCATTATTTCTTGCACTATAAGCAGGAAGATTTTCTGCATGATATATTGCAAATACATCTCCACTGCCAAGTAATCTTTGGTCGTATATTATACCATGATTATCTTCGTGCTTCAATGGAATAAAGTCTACAATAACAGATTTTATGAGTTTAGATGTTTTTTGAAATGAAGCATAATCATCTATTCCATCAAAGATTAAAGCATTGGAATAGAGAGGAAGCTGGGTGATTGTAACATCAAATGTGCCCTCGAATAAAATATCCGCTACAAAACCATTATAATCTTTACCACTACTAATAGCGGGTAGGGAATATATTCCATTTTTATCAATAATTATCTGACCGCCTTTAGTTTTCTCTGTCCAATAATATCTAAAAGATTGTCCTTTTTTTAGACCACTAATTTTGACATTAATTGAATTAGCGGTACTCTGTTGAGGAATATATAATATCCAACGTTGCGTACTGTCGAATTTATCTAAAAATACATGAGCAGAATTTGGTTTAATATCGACTTTCTTAGCAAAACTTTTCCAAGTAGTAAAGTCTTCATTATATCCGTCTTTCCCGCTCATGCCGCTCCAAGCAAAATTATACAAGGAAAGCTCGTTTCCGTATTTATCGGCAAAAGTATTCTCACCACTCTTTAACTTGCTGAAATCAAAATCGTAGGCAGGAGTGGGAATATCGATAGTGAAGAATTTATCCTTTAACCAAGTAATTTCATCTTCGGTAAAGCTACGGTCGGCGATGATGATTTTGCCATGGCAGCCTTGCCATAATTCCGAAAAATTATTATTTAAGATGCTACCGCCAATAACAAGCGTATCAATATCGGTTGTATTTCCCGACTTTATAGCTATTCCATTATAAGAGTTCTTAGACTGATAGCTTATTCCCTGAGCGAATTCAACGCTATTACTTTCTCCAAAACTTGTGGTAATTTGTTGTGTGACTCCGTTTACTTTCTCAAACAAAAATGCTGCAACCAAATTATCTGTATTTCGTTTAGAAATAAATGTTTTATTATTCGTAGAAGTATCAAACCACGTCCTATCCGCCATCACCGTGTAATCTTCCAATATAGGGAAGTCGTAGCAGACGGCGTACATCTTCCCGTCGTAGCAGAGCTGGTTGGGATAATCTGGGATAAATTCTAAAGTAATAGTTGCTCCAATACATCCTAATGTGCCGATAGTTGTATTTCCATTATTATCATACGCATAAGTTCCTAAATATTCACCATCTTCAGTTGCTGTTATCCAGGTTCCGAAATAAACCCTACCACCATTAGGAATACCAGATATTTTGACTTTAACTTTATCACCCTCTTTAGCAATATTAGAACCTAAGGTAAAAATAATTCCACCGTCTTCAATAATATTAGTAAATTCAAAACCTTTTTTGGTAATAATATAATCAGCACGTCCAGTCGAACTCCAACGGTCAGAATTATAATCGTACGTATAAAGCCCAATTCCGCTATTCAGATTCCCCTTACCGCCGTACAAATAGGCGTGGTTACCGTTGCCGCTAAGGTCTTTTAGGATTGATGTAGGGAGTTGGGTGATAATTACATCATTTGTAAACGGTATAGAAGCATTTCCATAAAAACCGCCTTTATATTGCTCATTTATAGGTATAATATTTATACCATCTTTAAGACGAATATCAAAACGAGTTTTACCTAATTGATTATATCCATATATAAGATAACTACCAGCAGTAGATAATCCACTAACATATACTACCATACTATCAATATAACTTTCTTTCCAAGCAATCCAATTTCCAGCCATATTTATATTAGCAGAAATTGTAATAGTATTGTTAGTAACAGATACTCCATTAGTATATTTACCCCACGTTGTAAAATCTTCCACATAGGCCTCTATCACATCATAGTTAGTCATACCTTGCTTCGTAGGGTCATAGATAGCCTTGATAGATTCTTTTAAACCTTTCGGCCATACAAGGTCACCGCCCGAAGCAGAGGGGAAACCGACAGACGGGATGCCGATAGTAGGCAAGCCGATTACGGGGATAGTGATGTTGGGGATCGTGATTGGGTTCATAGGCTATTCCTCTTTAATCATCTTAGCTTCTAATACTTCTGAAGAGCTTCTGATTGTAATGTTTATACCATTTGCTATCCCTACGATGCGGAAAATTACATTAGGAGCACCGCTATTCTGGGATGCATTGGGGTAAAGAGGAACAGGCTCCAAATCATCGATTCCCGCAAAGGCGGTAACTAACCCGCCCTTATTCTTTATCTGTATGGTAACGGGATTGCCATCGCTGACAAATGTTGCATAATACGCATTCTCGCTTTCGTTCTTTTCAAATGATAAAATTTCTGCTGCCATGATGTTTTCTTTTTAGAGTTTCAATACTTGGTTCCTGTTGCCTTCTCTTCGGTGACTGACGTGTACCCATGAGAAATTTTCCTCATCAATGACCTGGTCGAAGGGAAGCTTCAATTCTTGTATAAGATTGAACAGCCTTTTGTTCTCTTTCGGGGTATTCGGAGTACCGACAATATCAGCAGCACATCCATTCATGTGGTCGCTTGTTTTAGAGCCGCCTACCGCCTTATTCAAAGCAGGACAACGGTATCCGCTTGTTACTGTGATAGGTTTGCCGTAAGCCTCTCTTAACGGGTCGAGAACATTGTCAACCAACGCTTGTGCATTGGGGAGCAGTTCTTTCGGCAGTCTGTTATCTATAGCTTTCTTATCAGCCGTTTCACTTTTAATCAGTTCTGCAATTGTAAAGTATCTCATGCTATTTCTCCTTTCTAAAGTATTTGTTATACACCATGTGAGCCACCCAACCGACAACAGCGCCGACACCGAATGACACGACAGTAGTCAAGTTTACCCAAAACGGAGTGTAGTGCATGTAAAGCATAACTCCCACGATGATAGCGATAACAATCGCTGCGATAATCAATTTCTTTTTCATTTTGTTACTCCTTTCTCTCATTCAAATTATGATAAAATTCCAATCTTATATTTGCATAAGCCGATTCAACATTCGTATAAGCTCTTCCGTTGTTTTCCCCCGCTTCATTGTATATTTCAGCCTCTATAACTTTAGCAACCTGCTCAATCCACTTTCTTTCCGTGTACTCCGATAGCTTATTTCCATGATACGTAAAGCAGTCGAATTTACTATTTCTATCCTCGTGAAGATTTGTTAGTAACCCACGTATCTTCTTTGCGGTAGCCACTTTATCAGCGATATGGTTTTCTGTACGAACCTTCTTAATAATACGGCACACTTTTTCTACAGAGAGGTCGAAGAATACATTTGATATTGTCTTGATGCGCAATTGCGTTTCCGGCATAAGCCCCTCTGCAATTCTTTTCATGACATGGTTGTTCTCCACCATTTGTTTGTTCAGGTCTTCAAGCATATCTTTATGCGAAGTCATTACGTCGTTAATTACTTTCATAAACCAACGGAAGCAGACCACCATAAGAAGTGCTGACAATACAAGGAAAAAGCCTGCGGTTATAGCCATCATTCCGAAATCACTAATACCCTTTCCTGTTTGAAGGGCTGCGTTTACAACATCTGTATTCATATCGTATTGTTACTTTTTACAATTATTCTTATCTTTGTGATGCGTTTTATAAATGTTCAATAAACGATAACCCGACAATAAGCATTATCTGGTAATGATAAACGTTTAGATTGATTCCTTGCATTGTTGTGATAACATAGATAAGGTTTTTTCACGTTGTTTGTTTATAGGGCAGATTTTACAATGTTTCTACTCATACATATATATGCTTATTGTTAATTGAAAGTCTGCCAGTCCCCGCCTTATTCGTGAGAATAGGACGGGTTTTATATCTTGCCGTAATAATGGAACCACGCTCCCCACTTCCGCTCTTTCAGATAGTTCGGATTGTCTTGGTTCAGTTTGGCTTCCATCTCAAATGCACTCGCTCGATAGGCGTTATTGTTTACCTTGCCGCCACCTATCCGTTCATCCGTGAACAAGTGGTACACAAGACTGATGAACCACTCCACGCCATACAGAATGTAATAGAATAGCGGGATAAGGAGCAACCACCATGCGCTGACATAGAATGACAATAATGCGGACGGGATAGCCGCTATCTCCATGCACTCGAAGAACTGTTTCTGATGTGTACGTTCATGGCGAAACACGGTTTCTGATAACACGTTAAATTTGGTTAGGATGAAGCCGAAGAACATTATCGTGTGATAGCTGCCAAAGAGTATCAATTTGGCTAACTTGCTGTTGTAATAGATTGTTTTCATAATGTTATTGTTCGATTATCATTATACTAAAACCATAAGTATAAGACGATGATAAACCTCCTATTTCTTCTCCTGAAGAAAGTTGTATCTCCTTAAAGTTAACTTCTTCTGAGGGATTGTTTACATCCTCATCTTTTAAAGCATCATAAACAGTACATTTCATAGCATCCATCGCATAAACAGTACAATCATTACCCGGACTGCATAATACTGCTATTTCATTAGGATTTAGAGTTATTTCTATATCAGTGGATGAACCCTCAAAAATATAATCATCAAATTTAATACGTTTTATATTGCCTGATCGGTTAACTACAATAATCGGATTACCACTGTTATTTATAAATTGATTATTTAATCCCCCAAGAATTTCAGTACTACCCACAAACAGCCCAGCCCCAGCCGAACCAACTCTAAGATTACTATTTTCGTTACTCATAATTGTTGTTTTAATCGGTTACACAATATACTGTATTGGCATCCTTAGAGCCAAGATCCTCGTATTCGGCGGCGGTTTTCTTGGTTATGGTGGTTATATTATCTGATTTTACATAACCGGTTAAGGCTTTCTGAATAAGTTCATTTACCTTATCAATAGTAGCCATATTCGCTACTATCTCGGCGGGTGCTTCAGTGGTGGGGCTGATGGACTGTGGAGTACTGGCTCCACTTGTATAAGTATCAGTATAGAGGACGGGGGTTACGCCATGCGAAGTGTAGAAGAAATATTTGCCCCCACCTCTTACAAAGACGTATTCGTCGCTTGTGTTACATAACTGCTCAACGCCTCTTACGGGGTCAGTATTCGCAAATTTGTAATCTGACACGAATATCTGACGGTTTATGTGAGTTGCTCCCCATCCATCTCCGTTAACCTCCCAAATCTTACGGACTGAAAATCCATTGTAATGGGTAGACCAAGACGGAATAGTTGCGCTATCCAATCCCACTAAGACTTCTATCCTCACAGTATTCCTATTCCCTAACGACATCACGACCGGATACCATGTATTCTCGTCCAGCCCGGAAGCGTCAATCTCTGTAAGCTGCATCATATAGCCAGCATTACGAGCACTTGAAATACTGTCATCGACATCTGACTTTTCGAGAACTTTCACCCAATTTTTATTTTTACGACCGTAGACGTTACCGTCAGAGGGGGCTTCGTAAATATGATTTAAAACCTGAGACGATTGGGTAGCAACTCCATCCGTGACTGTTATACCTAATTGGAAAGTAGTTTGTGTAATAATTGCAATCATAAGATTAGCATTATTAGCATCCGTATAGGTAGCCATCGCCATTGCCGGAATATATACAATTTTCATCCCTGATTCTTCGGGTATGTTTGCCACAACACATACAGTATCTTTATTGACGATGCTCTGACATATATCCATGAAAGCGTCTTTCCCACCAAAGGCATTAAATATCTCATCGGATGTTGCTTGGTCGCTTAGGCTCATCGCAGCAGCAGGAATAACTATCACGTTCCCCGAACCGCCGCCCGCTATCTTCCCTTGATTAACCCAGTCGCCGTTTACCCATGCGTAGTAATCGTAAGGAGCTTCAGTACCTACGGCCATGAACCCGTCAATGGTTGAACCGTCGGGAACGGCGGATTTCAAGGCTTCAAGGGTGGCGTATTCTCCGGCTACACGGAAAGAGCTTCCCGGTTCGCCCTTGCAATAAATACCCGTCTTGTCGAAGCTATCTGTTTCTTTGTTATACACATAGACATAATGGTCTGTTCCTATATAGGTCGGATTGTTGGCAACCTTTTCGGCATCTTGTGCGGCTGTATTAGCGGCTTCTGCTTTTTCTTCAGCATTTGATGCGGCGTTGTTTGCGGATTGAGTAGCCGTTTCTGCTTCTTCTTTAGCTGCGGTGGCATCGGACGCAGCTTGTGCCGCCAACTCTGCTTTCTCATTGGCGGTATTTGCGGCTGTCTGTGCTGCGGTGGCATTACTTTCTGCTTTATCGGCGGCTTCGTTTGCCTTATCGGCAGCTTCCAAAGCGGGAGCAACCAATAATTCAAGAGATGCTTTTACTACGGTAGGTACTTCTGTCCCGTTTGCCGGTTGATAGGCCGGAAGAGATGATATGTCATCCGTGCTTCCCGCATCCGGCACTTCATTAACCCCTATGGATTCAGCCATAAGACGGGCAACTATTTCTTGATAATCCTGTTCAGTCCAAGCCATAATTATTATTGTTTATCGGTTACTTCTTCCGGTTGATTGGCGATAGCACGATTTAGCGCGTCAATAAAGAAAGGTTTGCAAAAAGTATTTGCATACTCCTGTATCAAAGTCACTTCCTCATCGGTATATTCTGTTTCTTCACCGGAATTATATATCTTCATAGCAAGTGCATGTGATGCGATACCGTTACCGTTACGGTATAGTACATTAGCAAAATCTTCCCGGCAATCCTTGTTTTCACAATGTTTACGGGCTACATCTGTCGCAATCAGCATCTTTTCAAAGTTTATCTTTTTCATAATCTTGTTTTTAATAAAGTTCGGATAAAGTAGCATTGAAAATAGACCAAAAAGTGCCACGCCCTTTGTTAACTCCTATAATATCACCCATTGTTCCATTCGCTGAAAATGTAACTTCTCTTTTTTGATTAATAACAATACCATCTTGTATTACCACATTGTCGTTTTCAGCTTTTATTGTTATGTCAATTGAGACGCGGGTTTCAAGTGGAATAGCCCATTTTACATAGACAACTTCACCATAATTCAACTCGGGGGCAATAAAAGTTCCACCATGCCCAATGAAAGCGCCATTAGTTAATCTTCCATCTTCTATCTCTTTTAAACGTATAGCAGACGCAAAAATAGTACCTGAAAAATTTCCATTTTCAGCAATTATGCCTTCAGCAACCATATTTTTAGCTATCATGGTGCCATCCGTATTAATAAATACGTTACCATTAGCAGAGACGGAACCTTCCAATCTGATATGTTCTGACTTTAGCAATATTTCATCCGCCGACACATTAAACAAGGATGAAGCTTTTACTCCATTTTCAAACTCCGCCGCCGCCCAAATCTCGACACCATCCGCAGTGGTTAACCATCCTGCGCTCTTGCTTTCAAGATTGGACGTTCTTTCCGCTACCGCTTCAATCTTTTCATTGGTTTGGCTTAGCTGGGTTCCAAACCTTGTTATCATGTCCTCGTAGGCATTATCGGTCAACGCCAACGAATGTATGTATATGTCCCCTGTAAACTTCAACTCAAAATCACCCGTTCCGTCCCATGTGCCGGAATACTCCTTTATTGTATATTCTTCACCTGGTTCGATCTGTTCGGTGAAATGCAGGTTCTGACCGGGAAAGCCTATCGTAAGAGTTCCTGCTGTAATCACCTTGTATTTAAAGGAGATAAAGAACTTTCTCGGTTCTTCTCCTTCCTCATAAGTCGGCTTATTGGCTAAATCAGCATTAGATTGTTTTATGCCGGAAGAAAGTATGCGAAGCACGTTTCTATCCCCATCTCTGATAATGGCAGCCATAGCATCCTTACGGGAGTAGAACTTTCCATTCACCAATAAGAATTTTCCGTTTACAGTGAAAAAGTGAATGTCATTCTTCGCTTCCCAACCGTTCGTATTGGATGCGAATGCTGAATTGTACAGGTAGTTGTCCTCTGCCTGTATCTCGTCAAGCACTTTGGAGGTTTCCGAATAAATAAGGTTTTCCAATATCTGAAACTGGGTAAGGATATTAACACCCGTTTTCAGGATAAAATCACCAGTAACTTTATTGCCGTTGGGACTGAAAGCTGTCACTTCTTTACCAGCCAAAGAATAAGAATCAATCCCTGCATACTGACGGAAGCTCGGAGTATCATTCCCGTATGCTGCCAATACGATGGCGTTCTGCCTGGTCTTATCCGTCCGGTTACCTAACTGTACAATGTCATCGCCTGCTTGTGGTGCGGCAGACCCCGTGTCACAGTCGCTCTTCGAAAGGTCTATGTAATTGTCACCTATACTTGTCACCAGCCGCCAATAGTAGGTATTAGAAACGTTCTCATGTACGCCTGGCTTGATGTTGAATGTCTGGCTGCGGGCTTGGTCTCCTACTACAAATTCCTGAACAATGGTCTTTTCCCCATCTGTGTTCTCGAAGTAACAGCGGTAAAAGGTATCGTATTCCTCTACCTTAGAACATGACATGGATGCGGGAGAAAGTATTATCTGACCGCCAACCTGGCGTAATCGCTGTATCAGTAACTCAATAAACGTGGCGCTCTTGCGTGCCAGCATATGGTCTACTTCCAAATAGCTGTCGCCCGTCTTGCTGTCTACTTTGATGACAAAACCCTCACCGAGCGCACCGGAAGAAAAGTTCATTGATTGGATGTAGTCAGAAAATAATCCGCCTAAGAACTTTATTAAAAATCCTGCTTCGTCCGGCCTGTCCTTTCTTATAAAGAACTTTGATAGAGCCTCTATATCAAGAGCCTTAAAGTAGACAATCCGGTCGGCAGAAGTTCTGATAAACAATGCAGGGTCGGCATCTGCAACACAGATATATATTTCCCCAAGATTTAACCCTTGCAGATGCTCTTCGTCACTCGGAGATAAAGCAGGGGGTATCGCCTGATGGTTTTCATCAAGTGCGTCACCAAACCACAATATTTTACTAACCCGCTTTTTCATACTTCAACTTTATCAACATTAGTAAATGCAGCTTTCTCCGCACTGAATTGTAACATTTCCCCATCTTTGGCATGGTCTATCAGAAATGCAGGGAAAGAGGCGGAAGAACCCGCTTCAGGAGAGCCGCCGATACCCGCAATGTCGTTATTCTGTAATTCAAGAGCCATGCTTATTTGGAACAATTGGCTATCTTCAATAACTTGCGTCATTTCAGGCACAGAACTTTCCGAACGGACATATCTTGTTCCATCAATTTCCACCAAAGAAAGGCATAGGATACGGTTTATGTGTTTTGCGAACCAATAAGGAACACCGCTCGAATTTCCTATCGTAAGATTATACACATCATAGGGCACTGCATATAATTCTTCTATTTCCTGCATTTGATTACGGTATTGCTCGTTATCTATCTGAGGCGAATATCCGTTCGGCTTAAAACCAGCTTCTACACGAAAATTAAATATCTGCTGAATATCATCAATCCAGAATATATTATCAAAAGAGGAATTGTTGCTTTTATGAGAATAACGAATAAGTACTGTTTCCTCTAATAGAGTGTCAGAGGAACATACGATAAAAGGTTCTGAGGTACTTCCATTGATTGTTACTGTATATACGGCATCTTCCAATTCCCGGAGAATGGCGTAATACATCACTACGTTATCATTGTGATTATATGTAGAAAGTGGTATTGATGTGGAATTGCCAGTTGCAAGGTCGTTTAGGCTCGCTGATACTTCCTCTGAAGCATTAGCAAATACCTGTATATGGATTTTGTCAGAAGAGTGAAACTTCTGAATATAGTCCATATCAAGCCCAAACTTATCTTTTATAGGTGAGAAAAAAAGAGGGCAAACATCACCAACTTTTACCATGTCTTTTCGTCCTTTTTACAGTGACGTGTAACTTCACACGTCTTGCGCAAATATACACACTATTTAGACTAATTCCAAATAATTATTTTAAAAATAATCAATTCACATCCTTTACTATCAAAATATATTTTACCGCTTCCGGTCTGCCGTAGTTATAGCTTGCACTTTTTACATAACCTTTATAAATATGCCCGTTCTTCTCTACCCGAATATAGCCGGATAAGTCGGAAAGAGTTTCCAAATCGCCAGTTTCAACGGACAATTCACCCACCGAGAATAATCTGCTGCCTAATATAAAATCGTCTTTCACGCTCTCCCCATTGAACGAGACATCGCTATTCCCGTCAGATGAAGCGAAATTGAGTGTCTGGGCAAATGCAGCTAAAAAACCTTTATTGGCATCAATCATATAGAAAGGCGCATACATAACGTTAAACATAGTGGAAGGCGATATAACCCCTGAAACATTCCACCGAATAAGCTTGTACTTTGAATCGCTAAGTAAAGCTCCTGCAAAGAACACGTCGTTATCACTGTCGCTATCGGTAGTCTTTTCTCCCTGTTTTGCAGCAAGGAACTCAATTCCGTATGCATCTGCACGGTAAGGGCTTATCATCTCAAAAACATTATCAGTCAGTGTAACTCCCGTAGTGTATTCATTTGTAAAATGAAACTCATCACGCCCATTTACGCTGTCATAATCCTGCTTGTCATATCCGACTTTTACCCTTGAATAAACCATTGATGAATCTACATTATATGAAAAGTCTGTAACAGCATCCCCTAAATCTTTAACTTCCCTGTCTTGAAATAGGGTATCACGAGGCACAAATGTAACCTTGTTCTCACCGATTACAGGCACAAACCCGAAAACGGCACTCATCCAATTTGCAAATTTCGTGTATGAGGTATATACCTTTGCTTTTTCCAACCCTCTTATACTTTCTGCCGGAACAATCAATGCGTTGTTTATACCGATATATAAATTGGGATTATCGGGCACAGCTATTTCTCCTATGACACCCTCCTTATCGTTGTTTATAGACCGAAGCAATCTGTTTAATAAAGTAACAGGCTTAATTACATCCACATCTATCGGCTTATCCCTTGCAATAAATTCTATCGTCATTGGAATAGTCATGTTGGATAAGGTCACGGTTACATTCCCGCCGGTAGTCGTTTTTACCGCATGGAAAAATAAGGATAATTTTTCTCCCGGTTCCAATGTAACCGTCTTGTCTATATCAACAGTATGTACGGTCGGGTTTCTATCAGGAAGAGAGAGATTGTATACATTTGTGTGATTTCCGCTTTTATCTATTTTATGTAATACCAATTCTGATACGAACAATCGATGCGCTATATCAAATTTACACTTAACGGAAACAGTCAGCGGCCTTGCGGATATATTATCAAAGAAATAAGGAAATTTATTTTTTACACTGAGTTCATTCTCTTTTTCTGTTATCTTCTCATATTCCACATCATAAACTTCTATTATGTTTTTTGTAGCTATTTCTGAAGTTTTTATATAAAGCGGAACCATATAAAAATCTTTCCCGTTACTTGCCGTAAACTCATAGACAATATCACTACTGTCGCTTTGGCTGGGTATAAGCCATTCTATATGGCTTGTCATTTCCAACCTATCATAGTAAAGAGGGGTACTATCTTTCAATTCACTAACCGGATATTCATACTGCGTACCTTTCTTGGACTTAATCAAGCTTGCGAGGCTGTTATCAACGGCATTTATTTCGCACGTCGTATTGCTATATGTGAATGTAGAGAAGTCAAGCGCACATCTGAACTTTTCGTTGAGAAGCCATGAGTTATTACGTATATAGAACACTATTGTGGCGGAAGAATTTAAATACTGCTCCAGATATTCTTTCAGCAACAATGAAAAAGCCCCGTTAGTAAACTCAAATTTTGTGGAAAAACTGCGGACTACCCCGTCATAGTCTCCTCTTTTGAACGACATTTCCACATCAGCCCAATTTACAAGTTCATTCGTAGCATCATACGCCATTCCGTTTACCAATAACTCACATCTGTAATACATACTTATTTCTTTTTTGAAGTTGAACGTATCATAGCATCTATATCATCACACATACGCCTAACCATATAGGCATATTCTTTAGCGGAAAACGTACTCTCGTCAATGTGCATTTTTACATAAGACATCAACGAAACACGTTCTTTGGTAAAGTATTCCCTATCCATTTTTGTTTTCCCCATATCGGAAGATGTTTCAGCTAATTTTACAAGGCGATATTTATCAGAGGCGGAAACGCTGCTTATCCGGTTTCTTATCTTGTCGTGTTCGTCCTCTTTGAACTTATAGCCTAAAGTAGACATAACATCTACAACATCACTCCAATCACCTGATAAAATCAGCCCTTCGCATACAGCAAGGCAGTTTAATCGAATTTGAATTTTAAGAATTTCGTTTCTCCGGCTTATCAAGGAAATTGTAGATTTTCCGCCAACTATTGACAGATATTCGTTACACAGTTTCTCGGCGGCTAAAATCTTCTCTTCAGTACTATATTTACCACCTTGCACCACTTTATCAATGTCTCCCAAGAATATGTCTATAAAACGGGAAAGGCATATTTTATCCAAGTCATTATATATCATATCTTATACTCTATTTGAAATCCAATTATAATCCGCACGTTGATTGGCTTTTTTCATCATTCTTCCGATACTTTGCAATTGTTTGGTATTGCTTTCCATCTTCTTTTCAAGTCGGCTGTAATCGTTGCTTACATTGACTACAACCCCTTCTTCTCTCATATTCTTTAGTCTTTGCTCCAATAGTCCGTAATCAGACGCAAGCCCTCTGCGGTCATAGATATATGACAAATCAGGAATTACTTGCGCATGTATCGGAAGGTCTACCAAAGTCGGCTTATCAGGAGTGATAAAAAGCCCGTTATCAGTAACAATCCCCTCTTTCTTGCCACCGTCGCCGACAATAGCCAAACCGCCCGGATGGTCTTTTGTTCCTTTAGCGTATTTGGGGATAGGCTGGGCGGCTATAATGGCAACTTGTGCGGCTCCCATAGCACCAACTAAAGCAGCAAGGACTAAATTAGGCAAAGCCTTTGTTATAGCTAAGGCTGTAGCTATTCCCGCCTGAACAATAGAATTGGCTTTATCCCATCTTGCTTGTTTTTCTTGTAATGCGGCCTTTTTCTTTTCAAGTTCCTCATTTTTAGCAGCTGTCTTATCCTCGGCTGCACGTTTGCGAAGCTCTGCTTCTTCCTTGGAGATAGCCCCGTTCTCTTCAAGAGCTTCTATGCGCTCTATCTCTTTATCATACGCTTCATCATTGGCGTCCTGTTCTTTTTCAATATTTTCAATTCTCGCATCGTATATATCTGTCATTAACGAAGTTATTCCGTCAACAATTTTCCCTACACTTTTTAAAAGAGCTTCAAAACTTAATTTCCCGTTTTCTGCAACATCCGCAATTATATCGGAAAGCCCTTCAAAAATCCCAGCTGTTTCACCAAGAGAATCTCTTGCGGCGCTATTCATTTCTGATAAACCTTCCTTGAATTTATCAGCCCACTCCTCTCGCTTCTTATTTGCATCATCGTAGCTTATTCCGTCTATTTGCGCTTGCAGATTGGCTAACCTATCTTCTAAATCCTGATATTTTTCATCAGCAGGGTCAAGTAATGACATCTCTGATTCAACTTCTTTTATAAGAGCCTGCAAGCGTGCCTTAGAATACTTAACTCCAATATCATATAATTTCTTTTCGTAATCCTCTTTACTTATTTCGCCTTCCGCATACTGCTTCTTTACAATATTAGCTTCTTCTAATGAAGACGTCTCTTGCCTGTCTACAATCCTATCTGTACTTGCCTCAATCAACCCAATCCTTTCTTGAAGAGTTCTCACTATAAGGGAATTTTCCCGTTGCATATACTTCATGCGTATTGCCACAACATCCTCTCCATTTCTCTCTGTGTCTTTTATTTCCGCATCACGCATCATATTATTTAGCTGGATTTGAATATTGAGGCGTTTATTCAATTCTTCATTAGAACTTTCACCAATGGAAGCTAATCGATTTTCAAGATTTGTCTTTTCTATTTCAAGGAGTTCCTTATCGTACTTGTTATTTACTTCCGCAATAGCCTTGTTTTTAAGTATTTCAAGGTTTTTCCGAAGTTCTGTCTCTTTTTCGGAATTGCCTTTTATCTCTTTTATTTTGTCTTCATACTCCTTGTTGATTTCGGCTATCTCCCTTTCTCTACCGTCAGCAATCAATTCTATCCGGGATTTGGATAAGTCCTCTGTTATCCTCTTGATATATTCAGCGTATTCTTCCGCTTTCTTTTTTTCATCGTTATAAGCTTTATTATTTTTACCTGGGTCATTAACCAATGCTTTTACATCTACTAATCTTTCCAAATCATTCATTTGGTTCTTATACTGAATACTTTGCTCTTCTAAAGCTTTCAAAGTTGCTTCTTCCGCTTCAAGTTTCTTTTTTGCCTCTATACCTGCTTCTGTTCTTGATAATCCTGTTTCTACAAATTTCTGATACTCTGCACGTGCTTTTTCTACTGTATAAACTTGATTAAGCCGTTTAAACTCGGTTTCCTCATAATTTGTAGCAACCTTTGTGACTTCATTCATTACCCGTTTAGCTTTGGCAGTAGCGATAATCTGTGCTGTTAATAATTTATATGCCTCATTGGCATTTCCTATCATTATTTGCTCTTGCGTGTAATCATCAAACAGTTTAGGATAAGTGTCTTTTAATTCATTTACGGCCGAGATACGTTCATTTGCGACTTTTGTATTATCGGTAGCGGCTTTATACAACAAGTCTAATTTAATACGCTCTTCCATTGTATCGTGAATAGCTCCCCTCTGAGCTATTCTTAATTTATCATGGGCGGATGTTATTTCTTCAAGCGCCTTTTTGCCCTTGAACAAACTTGCGACCCAGCCAATAACCTCATTCCCGTATGCAGACAGAAGTGTGATGCCTATTACCAACGCAGACTGCCAAGAAAACAAGCTCCCCAATAGCTGTTTCCAAACCGGAACAGCGTCTTTACCCTGCGCTTTCAAGGACTTAAACTCTTCACTTGCTCTTTTAAGCTCATCCGCAAACATGGGTAAGTTATTGGAAATAGCAAGGAAAAACTGATTGAAACTCATTGTTAAAGATGGTAGCTCTCGTAATAATTGCTGCGTCTGTACGTTCAATCCGTTCCACAAAGATGCATAATTCCCCACGTTCCTCTGATAATTGCCAAATTTGGCATCAATATCCTTTAACTTATCGTTTAAAGCGTTGGCCTGAATTATTAAATTCTTTCCGATACTACTTTCCCGGTCAGCTTCACTTAAGGCCTTGTATCGCTTCTGCAATTCGAGCATGGCGGCATTCATTTCATAATAGCTTCCGGAAGCTGAAATAATTGCTGTGGAATGGTTTTTAATCAAAGCCGAATATTGCTGATTTTGCGCCATCAGTTCAGTATGCCTCTGTTTTAACAATGCAGACTGCCTCGTGTATTCAGACAAGGTTATATTCCCGTCTTTATAAGACTTTTCAAGAGCCTTAATGTCTGCAAGAATTTGCTTCATAGCCTCTTTGTTGGCTATTGTATCAGCCGTTAATTTGGTAACTTCGCCGTCATACGCCTGCACTGTATCAATGATTGAAGCATAGTTCATGTTCGCTGCTTGCAACTGGGCAGACGCTTGGCTTATTGTATCGCTTGCCGTTTGGGTGCTTTTAGCTGCGTTATCCTGTGAGGACGCCACTTGATTGGACATAGAGGACAGCCCGGAAAGCATGTCACTTGCATTCTTGATATTTTTGGCGAACTGTTCGAACAAAAGATTTAACTTTTGCAAAGATGACATTGAATTTAGTTGCTGGGATACTTGACGTAGCACGGTAAGTTGTTTTGCCTGAATAGATGCCATATTTTCTTGCGTCTTATTCAATTTCTCCAACAGCGAGGTATAATTACGTGCTTTTTGGGAAAGTTCATCAAATGTTTTGGGATTAGTTTTTACTCCTTGCGCCAACTCCTTAGCAAGCGCCACATAAGCCCCTTTTGTACTATCAAATTCAAGACGGAGTTCCTTTAATTGTTGTACGGCTTTTTTGTCTACTAAATCGGTAATTACAAATTCGTTTGCCATAAGTCCTAATATTGGGTGTCATGCAACATCACATGATAATGCAAAGATATAAAATTATTTAGAATTTGTCTAAATTACATTCCTATATTTGCAACCTCTTGCAAGTACAAAAATAAGTACCTATATTTGTACTAAACAATAGAAACAAGTAAATTATGAGAACAGTTAACTATTCAGAGCTAAGGAATAACCTTAAGCACTATCTTGATGGTGTGATAAATGACAGTGAGCCGTTGCTGGTACATCGTTCAGGTAGCGAAAGCGTGGTTGTAATATCGCTGGACGAATACAACTCCATTAAGGAGACCGAGTATATAATGAAATCCCCCGCAATGATGGATGTTATACGCAAGGGGAAAGAAGAAATTGAGAAGGGAAAAGGGGAGCCTGTAAAAATTGAAGAATTATGGAAATAGTCTTTCTTGAACAGGCCGAAAAAGACCGGAAATATTGGAAAAAGTCGGGAAATAAGGCTATTATGAATAGAATAACAGCCTTGCTTGAAGATATTATAGCTCATCCATATACAGGAATAGGCAAGCCTGAGCCTTTAAAATATGAACTGGCAGGATGCTGGTCTCGAAGAATAAATTCCGAGCATCGCATCATCTATTCAGTCAATGATGAGATAATCACAGTCTACGTACTCTCTATGAGGTATCACTACGGTAAAAAATAAAGCCCCAATCTTTCAATGGGGCTTTGTTCATTTTTCCACGAACTCCTTTAATCTGTACAGCCTATCAATTGCCGGATTATAAAATACATCCGGATAGTGTTGCTTGATGTCGTTGATATTTGCTCGAATATACAGAGATGTATCGTATATATGTTCGGATTCCGATAATATTACTTCCTTTGGCAATTGTGCGGTTTCTGCCCAATTCATGATTTCCTTAACACTATCTTCGTCATACGCGTATTTACTTTCTTGTGCCATACTAAGATTATTTTAGGGCAAAGATAGCCAATTATTTAATAAGAAGGTAACATATAAGTGTATTTTGATGATTTGTTCCATTTTTCATATACTAAAATTATCCACCTCGAGATTTTTTTGCCATTAGTCTTAAAATACAGTCATTTTTTAATATTAGAACCATACAAACTCTATAAACTTACCCTTAAACTCTTCCCCTCTCGGACAGAAACTGAATATTCCGTTGTTCTCGTATAAGACATATACCTTCCCATCCAATATAGCGGCCTTTCTTGCGAGGGAACGCATATTGGCTATGTCCGACATTCTTTTCTTATTTTCGCACGCACAGCCCATTATAAACCGAATTTTCTGAAATACTCTGCAATACCTTGCTTTATATACTTTTCTATAAAAACCTTTCTTGCATAAGAACCTACCTTGTAAATTGCCTGACCGTATTTCTTTTCTATATCATTGCTAAAACTTATTCCTACACTTTCAATCCTTAATCCCTTATCTGTTGGTACAGCTGTAATAGAATTGTGAAAATCTCCTGTTATCACAAGATTTGGGGTTCCCTTAGAACTTACCGGAGCATTTATTAATGAAGAATACATAAGCGGGGCTACCCTTTGCTTGAAAGCTGCATAGCCTTTGGCATTCTTGTACCAATGTCCTGCTTCTTTGGTGTTGAAATACGGGTCATTGAGGTAAGTGGGGCGTAATGGCTTATCATTGCCATTAATACCAGACCATAATTGCTCTACGATGTATTGCGAAACTTCCTCTTTATTTTTTACCATAACATCTCGTATCATCGGCTCGAACCCTGTAACAAAACGCCTGATATTTTCTTCTGCTTCAATAATATTCGCCATAACAGATATAATTTAGGGGCGAATAAACGCCCCTAATTGAATGCACAACGCAGTTACAATATATAATCATCCTTCTTTTGCTTGGGTGCATTAGAGGATGTTATATCGTCATAGATGGACGAAAGGGTCTTCTCCCTTTCTTCGGGCGGGCGGTCAAGAAAAAATACGTTCTTATGGGCATCTATGAAGTCCCTCTTCTTCATTTTCTTTACCCTGTCTTCATTGAACGTTACACCTTCTACTATCATACCCAAGCCTCGATACCTGTAATTCCGGATTCTTGCAATACAGAGGGAGATGCAAGAGTAATAGAACCTTCTCCAACAGTAGTAATAACTCCGTCAGCATAAGAAGCACTTGTTGCTCCAATCAATACTTTTTCTGCATTTTTTGCCAGCAACTCACCGTAGTACTCCGTAATGTCCAGCTTCCCGAAGTGCTCAATCAATTTATACTTATTTGATTCCGTTGATACCAAATCGACATAAACCAATCCTTTCAATGCATCAACAACATCAAAATCATAGGCTCTCACATCCGCATTTTTGACATATTTCTCGTAATCCTTGAACATGGTTGCAATAGTTAGATTGGCTTCTGTGCCGGAGGAATCCCAATCTTGCCCACCAGGATAAACGCCTGACAAGGGAATACCTGCCAAATCTTCGGTGCCGTCATTCATTCCGTAAACAACATTGTTTTCGTCAACAAAATAAGCATCAAATGCCACATTCTTTGCAGCCATTATATTTGCTTTCAAACTGGCATCGTAATCCTGTAAAGTCCATACATCATTTTTTGCAGAATAGCCTGTGACTTTTGTAGGGCCGTATCCTGTAGCAGAAGTTTGCGCTTCTCCACCGGAAGGAGCATATTCCACAATTGTTTTAATAGGGAATATTCTTCCGGGACGGTCTGCATGACAAGCCTTCTCAAAGGCTTCTGCTGTTTTCTCTGTAGGTATCTTATGACCGTGAATAGTCAATATGATAGCTTTTATTTTACCGGGGTCAAGCACGCATACGGAGCTACCTGTATTAAAAGTTGCAACACCCGGACATTTTCTATAATCTGTTGCCATAACATTTTACTTCTTTAATGGTTAAATTTACATTCTTCATTTCAATAGCATCAATAAAATCGCTGAAAGGTTTGCCGTCTTCACCTATAACACCAACCCTGCCATATCGGTAATTTTCAATATAGGAGTGTGGAACCACATTATCGTAATGACAAACAATATTTATATCTTTCTTGATTTCGTCCAAGAAAAGGCGATATATAGGTCGCAAGACCTGTTCAAAGGAAGTCTTTTGCCGGTCTTCGTTTGAATATTCTTTCAAAGTGTTCACCATGATAATAAACTCCAATCCAACCTCTGTTTGGGCAGAACTTCTATCTTCCGTAAATGGAGAGTAAAGACATATTATAGGAAACTTCAATTTGCTTGTCTTAGGGCTTTTGCCCCATAAAGTTAGTTGATTGCTTATGTAAGCCCAGTCTCCGAATAAAAACGACACATTGCTTCCGTATCTTTTTGATACCTTTTTTACAATGTCCGCAAATATATCATTTACTGATTTCATATCCCCATACAATTTATTTTACGCAGCATACATGGGTTGAAACATATACCAGCATATTCCTTGCCTTGTAAAAGTTGATAAACACGTTTGTTCATATTTACCATATCATTCCATGCCCTAATTTGCAAAACTTGCGGAGAAACAGTATCTCCATCAGCAGAGGTTACCGTTCCTACATTTGTAACGCTGTAATTTCCGTCCGCTATATACTTGAAAAATATATAGCAAGCAATAGGGCTGTATTTTTCTGATAAAAGAGCAAACAGTCTATCCCATTTATTATCAACGCTATCGTCTTTTGAATTAAGATAATCGGTAAACACCTTGCACATATCCTCACCAAGTATAAGAATTAGATATTCCTGTTCATATACAGAAATATATGATTCTATTTTATCCAACTCCGCATCTCTTGTTATAGAGGGAGCGCCAGTGTCAGGATTTATCCCGACACTCAGCAACCCAGTGAAAGATTTGTAGTCAATTATCATACCGTATCTTTTCTTGCAGATTTACGTTTGGTAAACAGCTCCTCGCAACCCAACATTTTGGCGTCGTTAATCAGTTCGTTTGTCGCTTCAATTTTACCTTCCGCATAAAATTTGCTTGCAAGCGCCATACCGACTGACACTTCATCACCGGACTTATATTTCACACCATCTCTGATAAATGTTACTTTATAGCGTTTCGTCAAATTAATTCTATATTCTTTTGCCATTTTTTATCCTCCTACTCCTTGAGTGATACCTTCTATTACAGTAGCAAATGTGTCCTTTACAAACGCTGTTTTATACTGCGATTTGATATAACACATTAATCTCTTCTCTGCGATTACAGTAACAATGTTTTTGCGGAAATCGTCATTTTCCCATCCCATAGTAATAGACAATGCCCACAAGTCGCGAATATTCAAATATGAGAAATCTCCCATGATAAAATCACCTTGTTCTATCGCCGTAGTCGTTTCGACACGTAATCCTTGAATAAGCTCATCTCCATAACGGAACGGGCGCAGATACTGCCCATTAGCATCCTTAGCTAACTGCATAGCCGCATAATCCAATGGGTTCATCAATACAAGGTTGGGACGATATGCCATTTCGCTGGTAGATACAATTTGCGAATAAGCTGCCACAAGAGCATCAAACATGTTCGGTCTTTCAACGTAGAAAGTGGAAAGAGAAAATGCCGGCATATCTGAAGCAACTCCTTTTATTTCCCCACTGGAACCATTGCCTGACAAAATACCCTGTTCTTCTTTTATACCAAGTTTGTTTATCATTTCCGTTTCAACTTCATTGACGAAACTTGGGAAGTCGGACAAGGTTTCTTCTGTAAACTTGGCGGCAATTGCAACTTTGGCGGCCGTCACCGTTTTTTCTGTCAATGTCGCATCCATAAGGGGCTTTAATCCACCCTCAGGAACCCATGCAGCATCCCCATCCTTGCTTGTGTATTCCGCATAAACCAAAGCCCGATTGTTGGTGCTCGATACATTTGCATATTTCCGAATGACAGTCTGCGCTCTCGGATTGACTGATAAATTTGGGTCAACCTCAATCCCGTAATGCGGAGCAAGAGACCCGGAAGTAATAGTCGCGGCATCTTTCTTTTCCAACACAAGATTTAATCCCAACTTATTGCCGGGAGCCGCCTGGCAAGCCGATTTCAAATCGAGGGACATAATACCTTTCTTGTCTGCGGTAATATACTCCTTGAGCTGTTCGTGTAGCTGCTCATAAACGGATTTAATCTTTACCTCTCCGTTTTTACCCACTTCAGTAGAAGCCTTTACACGTAAAATGGCATTCTCCAGTTCATTAACCTTCTCCTCAAAAGTCTTTTTGTCAATGCCGGCAAAATCCTTTTCCTTGATGTCGTTTATGGAATCAGCGGCATCCTTTATGGATTTGCGCAAATCTTCCAGTTTAACTTCATCCGAAAGATAGCCTTTCACTTGTTTTTCAAAAGCTTCTCCCATTTTTTCGTCCAAAGATTCAAAAAACTTTTTGTTTTCTTCAGACAGACCGGATGTGTCCATAAGTTCTAAAAATCCTAATTTCATACCGATTTTAGTTTTAATAAATTACATAATGATTTTTCTTCCGTTTTGCCATTACTGCCGGCTTCCTTCTCTTTGGGTGGAACTGGTATAACACTGTCCGGCCTAAAAGATGCAAGTGACATTGCTTTGGCTATAATTTTTTGCAAACGCAGTTGCTTAGACATGCTCATATTTTTGCATAACGAGGAAATTTCACTGCTTAAATCCTTATAAGAATTTTCATAGTCTTCAATTGACTTTAACCCCAGATACTCGGTTTCCCCATTGCAACCAATTGACACTACTGATATTTCATATAGCTTAACCTCTCTAACAATCAAAGCCTCTTTTTCATAATCCCATTCACATTTTTCCCATACATACTCATAGCCAATAGAGAATTGATTAAGCGTGCCTGATTCAAGTTGCTTTATGGCTCTATCTCCAAGTTCAATCTCATCAATGCGCGCCTCAAAATAAAGCCCTCTATCATCTTCCTTTAATTCAGTAATAAATCCCAAAGGCTCTGACAGATCGTGCATCCAAAGAAGTATAATTTTGTCGTTTGCTTGGCTTTGTGGGCCTCTTTCATTAATGCTTTTTGAGAAGCAACCCTTCAATAAAATATCGTGAGCCTTGTCCTTATTTCCGAATATCGCAGCATACCCGCTGATAGTCCGGCTTTCGGGGCTATATTGGACATCTTTTGAGTTAATGGAGAATAATTTATATTGCATCCCCATTTTATCTTTGTATTTATTCATCTTTTTTTCCATTCTCTTTGCTGTTATTGATGTTGTTCTCAGAAGATACGCTGTTTGCTGTATTGTTGTCAAAATCTCCCTTGGGATTATCCGGGTCAATGTCTATATATCTTGCGATTTCTACACGGGCTTCATCATGCGTTATCAAAGACTTGTCCAATAACCTTTGCATGGCATCGGCCACTTTAACCAATGTATTTGCTTCTGCCTCTTTGTTAGTTTGAAGACATTCAACGTCTGCAAAATCAATCTTAATAAAAACACCCTCTGGGCATATAGCTTTTGAAAGACATTCTGCTATCTTTCGGCTATCTGGAATAATCACATCTTGATAAGCCTTTTTTCCGGCGCTTTCAAGATTATCATATTTGGCATCCGTGAACAGGTTGGCATTTATTCCCATTGCATTGGCAATCTTATCCGTACATCTTTTATCTTCTTCATGAAGCTTTAATTTATCGGCATCAAAATCAAGGGGAAGCCATCCTAATTTATAACGTGTCACCAAAATGGGGTATTCCTTGTTCACCAATCCGTAATTGCGTTTAAAACTGTCTTTTATCTCCTTTTCATCTTCTGAAGAAAGAGCAACATTACCCATTTGGTCTGTGTAGTCGTTATAGAGTACGCCTTTAGGGCCGCCGTTTACAAGTAATGTATAGCTTGCCGACATGGAAGCTATCCAGTTGGATATAGGCTGAGACAAACTGTCTGAAACAGACTCGAATTTAACATCTGCACTCCTGCCGCTCTCAACAAGGATATTGCTGTCATATACTATTATGTATTCATAATCTTCCAATTCCATCCGCCGTCCGTTGCAGTCAATATATGTACTCGATACAATATCCTTCAATTCATACTGACGAAACACCTTACCCGTTCCCTCTATATGGAATATTTCAGGGGGAACTATCCACATCGCTTTGGGAACGCTTTTTTCTGTAGCCCTCACAAGAACAATAGGACAATATCCGAAAACTTTAAGGCATATCTCAGCCTGCTTTACAAACGAAGAAAATGTTTGCAACGGATTGGGATTGTGGAGAATATTTCGTATATCAGCATAAGTTCTTTTTTCATTCCCGTCTTTATCAACAACGTAAGGAACACCACGGGACATCATGGAACCGATTTTATCAACTACAGTAAAAAAAGGAGTGCAAGAAATAAGCGCCTCAGCTTTATCTGAATTATTAGTCATGTCATAATATACTTTCCATCTGGAACGAGCACCAAATAAATCAGATAAAAACCAGTAGTTTCCTGCTGCATCCTTTTCTACCCGATTTACACTGTCATACATCGGAATAGATTTTCTATTTTTCGGCTTCCAAATTTTAGTAAATATGCCCATATACAAAGCAGGAGTGACAGCAAATGAATGCGGCCACTCCCATATATTTAGTGTTTTAGTCCATTTATACGGTTGCGTGCAACTTCACACGCTTGTAGTGACCCTACGGGTGCAAATATACATATTATTTAGACTAATTCCAAATAGCAAACAATCTTTTTTCGATTACTTTTTTAATTTTCTTTTTATCCTATCCGCTATACAGCACAATACATACATTGCTTCATATACGTCCTTGCCATCGTAATCCATTAGATTACGCATAAACAATGACATCTTATTGTCTCTCTTAAATTTAAATCCTCGGACTAATCCTCGAAAAGCTTCAATATAAGCTATTTTCCCTGCATTCTCCTGCCTTGCCCAGACATCTCCTATTTCTGCTCTATAATCGCGTACATAATGAAGCATCGCCTGCGAAACCTCAATATTCACATCTGCACCTGATACAAATGTCTTAACCGCTTCGATAGGAAGCGGCTCTCCTATGTATGCGTCGTCCACATATACCGCCCCATCCACTATGTACGCTTTAGCATGGACGAATCTTCCATTAAGCAGTGGATGTATTTCTACAATCGGAATACCGGAGAGAACTGCCGCACTGTCATCATAACTGTCATATTCAAATTCCCCACGCTTTTCAACAGTTCCGGTAAGAGCATCCGCACCGTCATCATGTGCATTTTTCCCGAACTTCCTGAAAGACTTTATCTCCGCATGAAATTCCGGGAAAAGAGTTTCCCAGCCTTCAGGCATATATGTGAGGTTCATCACTTCGGCAGAGCGGGTGAAAATTCTCACCTCTTTATTTCCGGATTGGTGGAACCATTTTATTTCTGTTTCATCATTTCCAATGATACGTGATTGCTTCTCCACATTTCGGGCAAAGCCACGCCCGCCGTTATTGCTTTCGATATTAGCTACGGTTATTCCGTCCTTGGCAAGCATGGTTGCGACTTTCGGCTCCGTAACTTCCATAGGAGCATCCGTATATAGAACATTTAAAATGAAGTTGCCGATTTCTGTATCTATGTAATCTATGGAACATAGCTTGTCTATGCCTGTATCAGCAGTATCGGTGTAGTTCTTCCGGATAGCCCGGTTGGTGTATGGTATTTCCTTATAAGTTTTGAATACGCCATACATAAGTCCCACCATCGGGGTGGGATTTTGCATGTATTGCGTCTCAAAGGTAAAAGGGTTTATTTTATTAAGGTGGTGCAATTCATTCAGCGTATGCTTGAAATCCCATAGAGGCACTTCCTTCCCATTCGCTTCATTCTCTATGGCAGGCAGTGAGAGGACAGTCCATTCGCCGGGTTCTGTCTTCATAAGATAACCGCACAAGTCGTTTTCATGCAGCCGTTGCATGATGATAATAATAGGTGTGTTCCTGCTGTTTACACGGTTACGTATGGTCGTTTCAAACCGCTGGTTGATTTTCTCCCTCTTTACGTCAGATAGAGCGTCTTCCGGTTTGATTGGGTCGTCTATCACAATAGCACCAGCAAATCTTGCCTCTTTTGATATGCTGTCTATTTCCGCCCCTATTTCCTTATCATCTATATCGTCTACCTCTCCGGCACCAAACCCTGTTATCTGCCCGCCTGTTGATACGGCATATACACCACCGCCAGCAGTGGTATTCCATTTCTTTTTACTATCCGTACCTCGCTTTATCTGAACATACGGAAATAGCCGCTGATACTCTTCCGATTTAACGATGTCCCTTATCTCTTCTGAATTATCATGGGCTAAATCGTCAGAGTATGAAAGGTGGATGAACTTGGAAGAAGGGTTGAGCGCCAGCCCGTAAGATATGAAGTTTTTTACAGCCAGTTCCGTCTTCCCATAACGTGGTGCAATATTGATTATCAGCTTTCGGATTTTTCCGGAAATGACATCATCCAGCGCATTGCATATACGTTTGTGATGCCTACTCACCACAAACCTGCGTCCCGTTTTGCTTTTGAAAAACAATTTTGTATAGTTAAGGACACCAGACATGCAGAATGCTTGTAGATACCGTACACCATCCATCATAACTTTTCTATCAGTTTCTTTGCTTCCTCAACGCTTATGGGTTTGCTGGTATTCATCTCTATTTCGGTAGGCTCATCAAATCCGAGCATCTTACATATACGCTCGATAGCCTTTATCTTATCATAAAGTTCTATCTTTACATATTCAACGTCTACGATTTCCGGTTCGTCACTTGTTCCGATATTCTTTTTCAATATCTTGGTAGATATACTTTTTATTGCCGATTTCTCTTTGTCAGAGAGTTCATCAAATTCTTTACGCTCTATCCATGTGTTGTGCATGCTGGCAATGGATGAGAAAGCTATACCGGACAATTCTTGCAGAATGCGTTCTTTAGTTATATCCGATTTGTTTTTTTGTTCCTCCTGCAACTCTTTGACCCTTTGGGCTACCTTTGGGTTGGACAACAACTTACAAGATTCTTCCCACACATGTTTATCTTTCATCTTCTCGCACGAATAGGCACGACGATAGGCATCGGAAGTATTACCGCTTTCGATGTAGTAGTTGCAAAAATTCTCTTGTTTGATTGTAAGTTTTTCCATGTCTTTTCGTCAGTATGGGAAGCATGCCACTTGACATGCTTTTGCAAAGATAATAAAAATATATTGCAATCATAGCGCATATTTAACGTTCTTAATCATGGCTTATTGGTTATACACTCAACCTAAACTCCCGGCAACACCAGTCACGTGGGTATAGAGTGTCCTTAAGCGATTTGGCAGTCCATTTTTCACTTAGACATATTAAGCCAAACGGCCAACGGACTATTCTCTTGAATGGTTTCAAACTCCCGTATAACGACCGAGCCTTTCAAGGGGCGAATGACATCAACCTGCATCCGCTTCGAGGTTTTAGGTGGGGTGACACCCATACAAGCATCCTCTAAGTGCTTCCTTGTATCGTATTTCCTGCGGTTTCCCGCCCCGTTTTCACAGCCCTCTACAAGGTTTCTTCATCGGCCAGAGGTGCACACACAGCGTCATGACCGACTGAATGGCCTTATATAAATAAAGCCTGTAACCGAGGTGGGAAACGTTACAGGCGATATATTAAGAATAGCCCTGTTGGGCTGATACTTCAATGTTGATATGTCGATTGTAGCAAGGTTCCCACTCTCGTTACACAGGTAAATGTAGAAATGTTTTTTTGCACAATCAGAGAAAAGGAACAATCTTTAATATTTACTTTTCATTCGTGGGCGAAAAAGGATTAAAAGGGTCTAAAAGGGCTTAAAAAGTGGATAACAAATATAATCTTTCACTTACATTGTTTATAATCAATTTGTTATAAATGTGAAGCATATTCATGTATTAACATTTTATTGCATGTATAATGATATATTTATAAATGAAAAGCATTTAAGAAGTCAATAACCTTTCTGTTCGCTTCGTCCACCTTCCGCATATCAAAGCGGATATAGATGTCGGTCGTTGTACTGTTCGCCCAGCTATGCCCGAGTGCGTGGGCGATTACCTCTTTAGGAACATCGAGTTCTGCCGCTACCGTAGCCCATGTGTGTCTTGCCCAGTACGAGGACAAATCAGGGAATAGAGGATTTCTACTCTTTTTTCCGCCTAATCCTTTCCTCTCTGTCTCTCCAATCTGCTTTAATCCTATTCCCATACGATGTAGGAAATCCTTGTAATTTCCGTATTCGTCCATTATATTAAGAAGATAATCCTTCCCTTTGTATTTCTCGATTATAGCCTGCGCTTCTGGCTCCACTTTTATGCTGTATAATTTCCCCGTCTTAGCCCTCTTATATTCAAAACGACCATTTACTAATGCGGAATGTTTTGCGTTAAACAAATCGGATGCATTTACCCCTATGAGATAGAACATGAGCATGAACATATCCCTATATCTAATCTGGTATTCCTCACATGGATAATCTCTCAATAACCTAAGTTGTTCTGCTGTAAGACTACGTTTCCGGGTTTCCTCTTTCTTTATTGAAAATCTTCTGAATGGATACAATGTTGTGTACTCCTCATCAATGGCGTAGTTAAATACAGTACGTATGTTCCGTAAATGAATAGCGTAGGCATTAACCTTCATGGTTTTTGCCATCCATGCTTCAAAGTGTTCCAGCCATGACTTATCCATGCTTTCAAATGTACAATGGCTATCGTATTCTTCAATCTTGTTTCTTGTGGTTGTGTATATGGTTTTAGTACCCTGGTTGGTTTTCTTGGACATAAATTCATCAAGGTAATAGAGAAACGTTTTGTGGCTTTCAATCTTATTGCATATAGCATCTTCTATCATCTTCTTTAACGATGTGTCCGTTGTTGACTTTAGCTTCCCTTGTTGTTCCAACGTCAATATTACTGTTTCCGCCTTGTTTATTATTCCACGGGCAACTACGTTTCTTGGTTTATAGTTTTGTGCCTTTGTAGAATATTCGTTACCAGCCCATTCTTTCTCTGAAGCACTTAGTTCCGTGGCTATCATTATTTGTTTGTTGTGGAATACATTCAACTTTATTGGATAAGTGCCATCTTTTTTTTGCCTTCTTTTATCAAGGTAGAATTTAACCGTTGCCATACAATTATATCAGTTATGAGTTGTACTTATGCAAATCCGAAATTTGCATAGAATTTGCATACAAAGGTAGGATTAAAAGGGTCTAAAAGGGTTTAAAAGGGGTATGTTATTCAGCATATATAAAAAAATCAGGTAGTTAATTTACACATAACTACCTGATTTTCAAAGGAGCGGAAAACGGGATTCGAACCCGCGACCCTCAGCTTGGGAAGCTGATGCTCTACCAACTGAGCTACTTCCGCAGAGTTTACTTTCCTTTGTACTGAAAACGTTGGCAAAGGTAATGAAATCTTTTAAAAAAGAAAAAATGAAATCGCTAAAAAAATGCTCTGTTCTTGTCACTGCCACATAAATCATGTACATTTGCTTCCCGTAAACTTCAAGCAAATCAATGAAACGAATCATACTTATCACCGGCGGAGCCCGTTCGGGCAAAAGTACTTATGCGGAAAAACTGGCGCTCAGCCTCGCTCCCAACCCTGTTTACCTCGCCACGGCACGTATATGGGACGAAGAGTTTCGCAAACGAGTGATACATCATCAGGAAAGACGAGGAACTGAATGGACGAATATAGAAGAAGAAAAGGAGCTGAGCCGACATTCTTTATCCGGACGTATCGTTCTGATAGATTGCATAACGCTGTGGTGCACCAACTTCTTCTTCGACCTGAACGCAGATACAGACCAAGCTCTCGCGGCCGCCAAAGAAGAGTTCAATCGTTTTACCACACAGGATGCCACATTTATTTTCGTCACGAACGAGATAGGCATGGGGGGTACATCCGAGAACGAAATACAACGGAAGTTTACGGATATGCAGGGCTGGATGAACCAGTACATAGCCTCGCGGGCGGATGAGGTAATCCTAATGGTATCCGGCATCCCGGTCAAAATCAAGAATTGAGAATTAAGAATTGAAGAATATAATGAAAACATTTCATATCTCCCGTCCGGACGAAGCCATCCGTCCGGCATTGATTGATAAAATCAATAATCTCACCAAGCCGAAAGGTGCTTTAGGTGCTTTGGAAAGCCTTGCGCTGCAAATCGGGCTCATCCAGCAAACCCTAACTCCCACCCTGCAACATCCGCAAAATGTCATCTTTGCCGCCGACCATGGCATTGTAGAGGAAGGTGTCAGCCTCTCGCCTAAAGAAATTACCTGGCAGCAAATCAGTAATTTCCTTCACGGAGGCGCAGGCGTCAACTTCCTGTGCCGTCAGCATGGATTTACGCTAAAGATTGTGGATGCCGGAGTGGATTATGACTTACCTTACGAGAAAGGTATCATCGATATGAAAGTACGTAAAGGTACGCGCAACTATCTGCATGAAGCTGCAATGACCGAGGAAGAAATGGAACTTTGCCTTGAGCGGGGCGCTGAAGTAGTGCGCCGTTGCCACGAAGAAGGCAGCAACATACTCAGTTTCGGAGAAATGGGGATAGGCAACACATCCTCTTCTTCCCTGTGGATGACTTGCCTTACAGGCATCCCGCTGCAAGAATGTGTAGGTGCGGGAAGCGGTCTGGACAACGCAGGTATTCGCCACAAGTACGAAGTGCTGAAACAATCGCTGGACAATTATAGAGGAGACGGCTCGCCACGCGACATCATCCGCTATTTTGGCGGGTTGGAAATGGTTATGGCAGTAGGCGCCATGTTGCAAGCCGCCGAACTGAAGATGATTATTCTGATAGACGGATTCATCATGACAAACTGCATTCTTGCCGCCGGCAAGCTGTATCCCGAAGTACTGGATTATGCTATCTTCGGACATTGCGGGGATGAATCCGGACATAAACTCTTACTCGAGTCATTAAATGTCAACCCGTTATTACACTTAGGATTAAGACTTGGAGAAGGAACGGGGGCAATCTGTGCATACCCCATTGTAGACTCGGCTGTCCGCATGATTAATGAAATGGATAACTTTGCCCATGCCTCTATCACCAAATATTTTTAAGGCTTCTGCAACCGTTATCCCTTTTGAATCGAAATCCGCAAATTGATAATTACATATTATGAATATACTAGCTGCATTTATCTTCTTCACGCGACTTCCTTTTTGGAAAATAAAAGAAGTGCCCGCCGAATGTTTCAAGCACGTAGTGCCCTACTGGTCGCTGACCGGCTGGCTGACTGGCGGTATCATGGCGGGTACATTATGGATTACCGGACAGATATTGCCTATATCCATTGCCTGGATTACAGCTATCATTGTACGCTTGCTCGTCACAGGCTGTCTGCACGAAGACGGATTGGCCGATTTTCTCGATGGTTTTGGCGGCGGTACTACCCGTGAGCGTACACTGGCCATCATGAAAGACTCGCATATCGGCAGTTACGGCGTTATCGGTTTGATAATCTACTTCTTACTGCTGTCACAGCTATCCATCCTTCCCCTGCATCTTCTCTGCATGCTTGTATTATGCGGTGATTGCTGGTCAAAATTCTGCGCATCCCAGCTCATCAACTATCTGCCATACGCCCGTAAAGAGGAAGACAGCAAAGCCAAAGTGATATACAATCGCATGAGTTGGCATGAGCTTCTCACTGCATTCATTTGCGGATTACTGCCGTTGATAGCGTTCCTACCCATAAAGCTATGGCCGGCCACTTTATTTCCGCTGTTGACCTTTATATTACTCTATCGACTGATGAAACATCGCCTGCAAGGATATACGGGCGATTGTTGCGGAGCAGCTTTTTTGCTTTGTGAATTATCCTTTTATATAGGCAGCCTTGTGATAGAGCATCTGTAAAGAGCAGGCTTCAAAGGATAATCATAAGACTTACACAATCCCTAAGCTGATTGGACATAAGCACCTGACTTAAAAACAAAATATTGAAATTATGGAAATAGTACTTATCCGACACACTTCTGTCGATGTTCCGCCCGGCGTATGCTACGGCCAGACAGATGTTCCTCTGAAACCGTCTTTTGAACAGGAAGCGGCTGTTACCAAAGAAAATCTGAAGGTGTATTTACCTTTCGACCATGTATACACCAGTCCGCTCACACGCTGTGTACGCCTTGCCTCTTACTGCGGTTATCCGAATGCGGAACGTGACAGGCGGATTATGGAGATTAACTTCGGAGACTGGGAAATGAAGCCTTTCGACCGTAACGACGACCCGCGCCTGCAGGAATGGTATGCCGATTACTTGAATGTTGTAGCTACCGGTGGAGAATCGTTTGCCATGCAATACCAGCGTGTCAGCAGTTTTCTGGATGAACTGAAAACAAAACCATACCAACGGGTGGCAATCTTTGCGCATGGCGGAGTACTGATTTGCGCACAGATATATGCCGGACTTATCAAAGCCGAAGAAGCATTCAATGCGCTGACACCTTACGGAGGTATCATCAGAATTGAAGTATAGGCACCGGATGAACCATTAAGAATCAGAACTGTCCTATAAGAGACAAGCAAGTAGCCGTAGCGACGACAACCATTATCATCATCCATTCTGCACAGCGGTTGATACGTATGGCAATCTGCATATCTTCCGTTGTCAGAGGATGCTCATGCTCCCCGATATAAGGTTTCCACACCTCTTCTCCAAAATAGTTGTGAGGTCCGCCAAAACGGCAATTCAAGATTCCGGCAAGAGCAGCTTCAGGGTAACCGGAGTTGGGACTGGCGTGCTGATTGCCGTACTTACCGACAAAGAGCAGCAATGAGAACCTGCCGGAAGCCGCCACCATAAGAAAAGCCGTCAAGCGTGCGGGAATATAGTTGGCAACATCATCCAGGCGCGCCGCAAAACATCCGAACCGGCTGTATCGCTCATTCCTGTATCCTATCATGGAGTCGAGTGTATTTATCATCTTATAAGCAATCATTCCCGGAACACCTAATATAATGTACCAAAATAACGGAGCGATAACCCCGTCGCTCAGATTCTCCGCCAATGTCTCCAATGCCGCCGTACGTACTTCCTGCGCCGAAAGCCCGGAAGTATCACGTCCTACAATGCGCGCCACCTGCCGCCTGCCTTCTTCCAAAGAACGGTCTACGGCCCTAAACACCTCACGAACCTCACGCACCAGCGTAGTACCGGCAAGACAATAGAAAATAAGCAGCACCTGCAAAGCCAAAAGCAGTCCGGGTGAATAATGCGCCACCCGACGCAGCAGAAACAGTGTAAGGAAATAAACGCCCGCCACAAGTACCAATGACATGGCAGCTCCTTTCAGAAAACGGGCATTCCCGTTGTTCAAGCGATGCTCACAGAAAGAAATGGCCTTACCGAAAGCCACCACAGGATGCGGCAACCAAACCGGATCACCCAGCCAGTGGTCGAGCAACCATGCCGTAAGCAACGGAAGGTTCAGATTAAAAGCAATACCTAACATGATGATTATATCTTCCATAAGCATATTCCCTTCATTCATACATTATAAATCCGAACTCATAAATTTTGCAATCGCAGCCACCAGCCTGTCATTCTCTTCCGGAGTTTGCGTGGCTATACGGAAAAACTGCTCGTTCAGCCCTGTAAAGTTGGAAGCGTCCCGAATGAGGATACCATGTTCTCCGGCAAGATAATCTTTCAGGGCGGATGCCTTGCCTATACGAAGCTGTACCAACATAAAATGCGTTTGCGTAGCCCATACTTCCAGTCCGCCAATGGCTTGAATCGCAGCGGACAGACGCGCCGTTTCTTCCAAATAAGCCGCTACATCCAACGGATTGGGAACGTCATGCTCCAACAAAAACAGTCCCGCTTCAATGGCAAGCTGATTGACCGACCAAGGCATACGGTTAGTCCGTAAACGTACCAGCAAACCGGAATTGCCTGTCACATAGCCAAGCCGCAAACCGGGAACAGCATATCTTTTCGTCATGGAATGCAGCAGCAGGACATTGGAATATTCCACCGCCTCTTCCGGAGAAAAGAGCGGACACAAAGTAAAGAACTCATAAGACTGGTCTATAATAAAACAAACCTGCGGATTATGTTCAATCAGTTCGCGCATATATTCCTTATCAACCACTGTTCCTGTCGGATTATTGGGGTTGCACAGCCAAAACATCCGCACATCGTCCGGTAAGAGATACCCGTCTTGTGCCTGGGGTAGCTGATATAATGAAGTAACCCGATGTCCGTGCATACGGCAGGCATCCGCATACTCGCTGAAAGTAGGTTGCAGAATAGCCGTATTCGTGCCCCGGAAAGTCTGTGCTATGAGATAGATGGCTTCAGTCGCGCCGTTTGTCACACAGACGGCATCGGCAGGCAGATGATACAGCCGGGCTATCCGGGCTTCAAGCGTGTAGGGTTCCGGTTCGGGGTAGTTGCCGATACCCCCAATCCGCTCGCACAGGTGCGCTTTCAAAAGAGAAAGGTCTACCTTGCTGTAAACGTTGGAACTGAAATTAGCCGTTACCGGGCGGTTATATTTGTAGGAGTCATCTCCGTGTCCTTCAATCATATCTCTGTCTATTATATTTGGTTCTCGGTCAATATCTGATAGATAAGCGGCATATCGACGTGGCGGCGCACATGTTCGGCAAGCTTGTCATATTGCTCTTCCTTAAACTGTTGATAATCGAATGCCTCTGTCTTCTCCGATAATTTATCGGCAAACGGTTCGAGCAGAAAGTCGATAAATTCCGGATTATCAAGAATACCGTGGATATAAGTTCCCATGCAGGTGCGGTCGGCCAAATACCCGTCCCACTGTCCATTTTCCAGTAAGTTCAGCGGAGACGCAGGCGCACCCTCTACGGGAACGGTGCTACCCATGTGAATCTCGTAGCCCTTTAATTGAAAGTTGGGAGTTGAAGGTTGAAAGTTGGGAGTCGGGAGACGAGAGTTACCGTGCGAAACAGCGGTGCGACAGCTTTCAAGCAGTTGGAAGTTCACTTGTCTCGTCACCTTCTCCCCCGTCATACGGGTACTCACAGGCAGAAGCCCCAAACCGGGCAAGCGGTCAATATCTCCTTCCACATGATCGGGGTCGAGCACTTCCTGCCCCATAAGCTGATAACCGCCACAAATGCCCAGCACGGCAGTCCCCTCACGATGGGCGCGGACAACAGCCTGCGCCACCCCGTTACGGCGAAGTTCATAAAGGTCGGAAAGCGTGCTTTTGCTACCGGGCAGAATGATGATATCCGCTTTTGCCAGTTCATCCGTATTATTGGTATAGAAAAGATGTACGCGCGGGTCACGTTCCAACGTGTTGAAATCAGTAAAATTGCTGAGATGGCGCAAAAGCACAACGGCAATGTTCACCTTTCCCCGTTCCGCCTGCATCGACTTTGCGACAAGAGCCACCGAATCTTCCTCTTCTATATAAATATCCTTATAATAAGGCACTACACCCACAACGGGAATACCGCATAGTTCTTCAATCATCTTAACGCCCGATTCAAACAGGCGTATGTCTCCACGGAATTTATTGATAAGAATCCCCTTTATCCGTTCACGTTCATTCGGGCGAAGCAACATTACCGAACCGTAGACACTGGCAAACACCCCACCCCGGTCAATATCCGCTACCAGAATCACATCCGCCCCGGCATACAAGGCCATAGGAAGATTTACCAAATCGGAGTCACGCAAATTGATTTCGGAGATACTCCCCGCACCTTCCAGTACCACAGGATTATATCTCCGTGCCAGCCTGTCATAAGCGGCGCGCACCTCTTTACGCAACTCTTCACGCCCTTCCTTACGGAAATAATCATACGCGTTGCGATTGCCGATGGGACGGCCGTTCAGAACCACCTGCGAGGTATGGTCGGACTGTGGCTTCAACAGCAGCGGATTCATGTCCGTATGGCAAGGCACACCCGCAGCTTCAGCCTGCACAGCCTGCGCGCGGCCAATCTCCAACCCCTCAGGAGTGGCATACGAGTTTAACGCCATATTCTGCGCCTTATAAGGCGCAGGCCGGTAACCGTCCTGTTTGAAAATACGGCAGAAAGCAGCCGCAATAATGCTCTTGCCCACATCACTGCCCGTACCGGCAAACATAATAGGGTGAAGTATCTTCATATATTTCTGTATTTCCGAGCGCAAAGGTAGCAAAAAGGTCGGTAGATTGAACAATAGAAAAGAAAGAGTGTTTCAAGTTTATCATTCTAAACCTAAACGATAAACTTGACATATGAAACAAATCTTACTCATTATCCTTCTGGGAACGGGTCTTTCCGTAACGGCACAAACCCTTTCCCTGAGTTTCGATGATGCCCTGCGGCAAATGCAGCAGGGAAACCGTAGCCTGAAGATAGCCGACAAAGGCATTGAAGCTGCACGCGCAGAGCGTGACAAGCTGAATGCCCTTTGGTATCCCAGTCTGCAAGGTGCGGGAACATTCGTACATCTGTCCGAAAAGATAGAAGTCAAACAACCTCTTTCGCAATTTACAGACCCCGCCAAAGACTTCGTGCACAACATCGTCCCCGACGACCAGTTCATCAGCAGCATCCTCGACCAGATAGGCAGCCACACACTCGTCTTTCCGCTTGCTCCGCGCAACCTCACCACCGTAGGACTGACAGCCGAATGGATTGTCTTCTCCGGTGGAAAACGTATCCGTGCCGGTAAAATAGGAAACACGATGATTGACATGGCACGCGAAAACCGTGAGCAAACCGACGCCACCCAACGTACCCTTTTAGCGGAGAGTTATTTCGGACTGCGTCTGGCACAAGAAGTGGCGCACGTGCGCCAAGATACCTACCGCAGCCTGCAACGCCATTACGAGAATGCACTGAAACTGGAATCCGCCGGAATGATAGACAAAGCCGGACGGCTCTTTGCGCAAGTAAACATGGACGAAGCGCAACGCTCGTTGGAAGCCTCGCAAAAAGAAGTCGCTGTTTTGCAAAACGCATTGCGCACATTGCTCAATATGGACGACACCTGCGACATACAGCCTACTTCCCCACTCTTCATAAATGCCGTCCTACCCGCCAAGGAAGAGTTCCTGCAAACCATGCGAACCGAGAACTACACCGTCAACCAATTGCAATTACAGTCGCACATCGCCAAGCAACAGCTCCGTATCGACCAAAGCGGATACCTGCCCGACATCGCCGTATTCGGCAAACAGACATTGTACGCCCACGGCATCCAAAGCAACCTCGTCCCCCGCACCATGATAGGAGTAGGATTCACCTGGAATCTTTTTGACGGCTTGGCACGGGAGAAACGGATACGCCAATCCAAGATAGCCCAACAAACCCTTACCATAGGACAAGAAAAAGCCAAAGACGATTTAAGCGTGGGCATCGACAAGCTCTACACGCAGATGCAGAAATCCCAGGACAATGTACGTGCACTGAATACCACTATCGAACTGAGTGAAGAGCTGGTGCGTATCCGCAAGAAATCGTTCACCGAAGGCATGGCTACGAGTACCGAAGTAATAGATGCCGAAACGATGCTGGCTACCGTACGTGTCGCCCGTTTGGCTGCCTATTACGAGTATGACGTGGCGCTGATGAACCTTCTGGCGCTATGCGGCATACCGGAACAGTTTGATAAATTGAGAATTGAGAATTAAAAATTGAGAAACAGGCTGCGCAATGGGAGTTTTAATTCCTTGGGCAATCCTATGTTATACTTTATAATTGTAATAAAAATGAATATCAACAATAAAACCATCAGCATTACATTCATCGTCATATTAGCCGTTACCGTAGCAGTGTCGGCCATTGGAATGTTACTTATGAGCCGGCAGCCCATGGTGCTGCAAGGGCAGATAGAGGCCACCGAGATACGTATCAGCGGAAAGCTTCCGGGACGCATCGACTCCTTTCTTGTAGAGGAAGGCAAATGGGTAAAAGCCGGTGACACGCTCGTTGTCATCAACAGCCCCGTCATCGAAGCCAAGTACCGCCAAGTCAATGCGCTGGAACAGGTGGCCCAAGAACAGAACAAAAAGATTGACGCCGGTACACGACGGCAGATTGTCGCCACAGCCCGGCAGCTATGGAACAAAACGCAAAGCGACCTCACTCTTGCCCAAACCACCTATCAGCGTATCCTCACCCTCTACAAGGACAGTGTCGTCACCTCGCAGCGCAAGGATGAAGTAGAGGCCATGTACAAAGCCGCTCAAGCTGCCGAACGCGCCGCCTACCAACAGTATCAAATGGCAGTAGACGGTGCGCAGAGTGAAGACCGTGCCGCCGCCCGCAGTCTTGTAGATGCCGCCCGCAGTACTGTCGATGAAGTCTCCGCCCTCTTGGTAGACTCCAGACTCACCGCTCCCGAAGACGGGCAAATAGCCACTATCTTTCCCAAACGCGGCGAACTGGTCGCTCCGGGTACCCCTATTATGAGTTTGGTTGTGATGAATGATGTACACGTAGTCCTGAATATCCGGGAAGACCTGATGCCCCGATTCAAAATGGGCGGTACATTCAAGGCCGACGTTCCCGCCCTCGACCGAAAAGGTATCGAATTCCGCATCTATTACATCAGTCCTTTGGGCAGTTTTGCCACCTGGAAGTCCACTAAACAAACAGGCAGCTACGATATGCAAACCTTTGAAATACACGCACGCCCTGTACAAACGGTAGAAGGATTGCGACCGGGAATGTCCGTACTGCTGGCAATCGACGCAAAGCAGTAGTCGTCCGTCTCACCATACAAACCCCTTATTATGAATTTATTATATAATACTTTCTTCCGCGAATATCACCGTATCACCTCACGCCGTCTTTATCTCGGCGTGTGCATTATCCTGCCCTTGTTCTGTCTGTTCTTCATGGCCACCATTTTCGGCAACGGACAAATGGAAAACATCCCCATAGGCATTGTAGACCAGGACAACACAGCCACTTCACGCAACATCTCCCGCCGCATATCGGCAACCCCCACATTCAGCGTTACGGAGCATTTTACCGATGAAGCCTCTGCACGCCAGGCATTGCAGCGGAAAGAAATATACGGCTACCTGTCCATCCCGCCCCGGTTCGAGCAGAAAGCCGTCAGCGGAACGGATGCGTCACTGACCTATTACTACCACTACGCCCTGCTTTCGGTAGGAAGCGAACTAATGGCTGCCTTTGAAACCACGCTTGCCCCCGTAGCCCTATCTCCTATCATCGTCCAGGCAGAAGCGTTGGGAGTGGGACAAGAACAAATGCAGACCTTCCTTCTTCCGGTAGAAGCCAGTACGCATCCGCTCTATAACCCGGATATGGATTACTCTATCTATCTGAGCCAGCCATTTTTCTTCGTCCTGTTCCAAATACTGATTTTGCTTGTAACCGTCTATGCCATAGGCAGCGAATTCAAGTTCGGTACAACCCGGGACTGGCTTCGGGCTGCCATACCCGCAGGAAAAGACCCCGACAATCCGCAAAATGCCGACATCCTGACTGCTGTTGCAGGAAAGCTGTTGCCCTACACCCTTATATTCTCAATCATAGGTATACTGGCAAACTACGTTCTGTTCGGCCCTTTGCATATCCCCTTTCACGGCAGCCTGTGGGTGATGAACGTCGTAACAATACTGTTTATCATGGCTACGCAGGCATTGGCAGTGCTGATATTCTCTATCTTCCCTAAAATAGCTTATATCATCAGTGTCGTTTCAATGGTAGGTTCATTGGGAGCTACCCTGTCCGGGGTCACCTTTCCGGTAACGGCCATGTACGCGCCTGTCCATGCCGCATCCTATCTGTTTCCGGTACGCCATTTCACCGAAGCGGCACAAGCCATGATTTATTTCAATGCAGGCTTTGCTTATTTCTGGCAATCGGTAGCCATACTACTGATATTCCTACTGCTGGCGATACTGATTCTGCCTTTATTGAAATGGTGGATAAAGAGAACGGTAGAGAGCGAAGAAACCCTTCATGTCAGTGAAGAAGATAATGTAATCCACCGCGAATGGAAAGCCATCTCCACCAATCCCGCCATCCTGTTGGTATTGGCGGGCGGTATATTCCTCTACGGCTTGCTCTACAACTATATGTATGCTCCCAATCTGGTGCGTAAAGCCCCCGTTGCCGTAGCAGACCTCTCCCACTCCGCGCTCAGCCGGGAGTATGTGCGCTGGCTGGATGCCGCCCCGCAGACATCGGTCTATGCCCAAACGTCCAATATCCTCGAAGCCCGCGAATGGATGAAGAAAGGCGAAGTTGCCGGCATACTCTATATTCCTGCCGACTTCGAGATGCGTGTGGCACGCGGCGAAACGTCCGTATTCACCCTTTACGCCTCTACCGCCGCATTTCTCAACTTCAAGGGATTGCAAGAAGCAAGTTCACGCGTCATGCTTGCCGTAAACGACGCCCACCGACCTGCCGGAGCTGTTTTCCTGCCACCGCAAGGGTTGCTGGCCGTTGCATCATCCGCTCCCGTCAGCGTATCGGGAACAGCTCTCTACAATTACACCGAAGGGTATGGCTCTTATCTGATTCCTGCCGTAATGATTGTCATCATCTTCCAGACGATGCTGATGGTGATTGCCATGCTTACAGGCGAAGAGGCGGAAAAAAGACGAAAAGGGATCTTTCCCATGAACGCCCGTTCTTTGGGAAATGCTCTGTGCATCGTGTCGGGAAGAACTTTCGTATATGTCATGCTGTATGTTGTGTTCTCCATATTCCTGTTGGGACTTCTTCCGCATATTTTCAGCATACCCAACATAGGAAACGGTTGGGACATTGCCACTATGATGATTCCTTTCCTGCTTGCCACAAGTTTCTTTGCGCTTGCCGTATCCCGCTGGTTTACCGACTCCGAAGCCCCGCTGCTGATGATAGCTTTCTTTTCAGTGGGCTACATCTTCCTTTCCGGCGTTTCCTATCCGTTGGAGTTGATGCCCTGGTATTGGCAAGCGGCGCATTACGTCTTCCCTGTGGCTCCCGCAGTACTCGCTTTCGTAAAATTAAATTCAATGGGTGCCGACCTTGCCGACATCTGGCCTCAGATGCTGACGCTATGGATACAAGTAATCGTATACGGCGCATGGGCGGTGCACACAACAAGGCGGGTTTATAAACGAAGTAACATCAAGACAGGTAACATAAAGACAGGTAACATAAAGGCATAAAAAAAGGCTATCTATCCCAGACAGCCAATCTTTTTGTTAACCTTAAATCTAATACTATGAAAAACACATTGCAAATATACGGACATTTCGGGAATCTCCAAATTATTCGGGGGCTGCAGCCCGACTTATAACATGGTTTAATAGGAATACGCTGTTGTTAACAAATTGATACCCGAAAATTAAGAAAAAGTTACTATCTTCACCCCCAATTTAAATGCAGTGACTAAAAAAGCAATACAATGATTCATACCATCCTCGATACAGACCTCTACAAGTTTACAACGTCATACGCCTACATCAAGTTGTTTCCTTATGCTTTGGGAACCTTCAGCTTCAAAGACAGGGACGAGACAGCGTATACGGACGAGTTTCTGCGGCGACTGAAAGAAGCGGTTGCCAGGCTGTCCGAAGTGACGCTGACCCGTGAAGAACTGGAATACATGACGAAGCATTGCCGCTTCCTGCCCGGAGTTTACTGGGAATGGCTGTCCTCTTTCCGTTTCCGGCCGGACAAGATTGATATCTCTCTGGACAAAGACCGCCATCTGAGCATCGAAATTACCGATTATCTATACAAAGCAACCCTCTACGAAGTACCCCTTCTTGCCATTGTATCTGAAATCAAGAATCAGGTTCTCGGCAACGTCGCGGATATGGACGACATTATCTGCAAACTGTCGGAAAAGGTCACGCTGTCCAACGAGCACCGGCTTTCTTTCTCGGAGTTCGGCACACGCAGGCGTTTCTCATTCGATGTACAAGACAAGGTTATCGACTGCCTGAAACAGACCGCCCATTATTGCACAGGAACATCCAACTGCCACTTCGCCATGAAATACGGTCTGAAGACAATGGGAACGCACCCGCACGAATGGTTTATGTTTCATGGAGCGCAGTTTGGTTACAAACACGCCAACTACATGGCTTTGGAGAACTGGGTAAACGTGTACGACGGAGATTTGGGCATCGCCCTGTCCGACACCTATACATCCGGTGTGTTCCTGACCAATTTAAGCCGCAAGCAGGCAAAGCTCTTCGACGGTGTGCGCTGTGACTCCGGAGATGAGTTCGAGTTTACCGACAAGCTGGTTGCCCGCTATCGCGAACTGGGCATAGACTCCACTACCAAGACAATCGTATTCAGCAATGCTCTGGACTTCGGCAAAGCCCTCGACATACAGGAACACTGCCGCGGCAAAATTCGCTGCGCTTTCGGCATCGGTACCAACCTGACCAACGACACCGGCTTCAAGCCCTCGAACATCGTGATGAAGCTGACGCAATGCAAAATGAACGTCAACCAGGAATGGCGCGAATGTGTAAAGCTGTCCGACGATAAAGGAAAACATATCGGCAGCAAAGAAGAAGTACGCGCCTGCCTGTACGATTTACGGCTGCTATAAAACTGTTTCCGGCACCATTCAAAACATAATACCATGAAAAAAGCCCTGTTCATCTTCCTATCGGCAGCATTGGGAAATATCCTCGCCGCAAACGCCCAGTATTATAATACCACCGGCAAACACCTGTACTATGAAACCCACAACAGCCGGAACAACATCACACGTCAGTCCCTGTCCTTCGTCAAGCAGACCGAAGCCGGAAATGATACGCTGCACATCACGCTGGCGGATTCCGTCCTTCCTCTCAACGAAGAAAAGAAAGGCTTCATGTCCCGACAAAAGATAGCCTATACCCAAGACAACACCATTGTGTATATGATGGATGAAACATCCATGAGCGATGACATGAAAATCATCATGGACAACAAGGAAAAGGAAGAGGAAATCATGAAAAAGCTCAGTTCCGAAGGATGTATCTATATTGTGCTGCACAACCGCGTCAGGAAAGGCGAGAAGATGAAGAAAAGCAAATACACCTTCAAGGCCGGACCAATCAAGATGACAACCACCCTAAACGGAGAATACCAGGGTTTTGAACGGCTCAAAACGCCTGCCGGAGAATTCGACTGCATAAAGCTGACCTATACCATGAAAGCGAACATGCTCCTTTTCTTCTCCGAAACGGTTAATATCACCGAATGGTATGCCCAAGGCATCGGCTTGGTAAAGAGCGAGGAGTACGAAAACAAAGAAAAGACAAAGACAGTCAAGACCTTAATCGATATAAAGGAACCGTTATAGCCTCTTCCTCTTATAAGCAAACTCCTGCCATTTCTCTTCCGGCCAGTCCTGTCGCTGCATCTCCGTGCGTGCCATGACAAAGAAGAGATCCGACAGGCGATTCACGAAGCTCAAAATATCCTCATTCAGCGGAGATTGGCGGTGAAGCGTCCATAAGCGTCTTTCGGCACGCCTTGCCACCGTGCGGGCAAAATGCAGTTGCGCCGAAACGGGCGTACCGCCCGGCAGAAGGAAATAACCGTTCTCTGTCAGCCCGGCAGTCATGGCATCCATTTCCTGTTCGCAGCGTATGGTCAGTCCGGCGGCAGAAAGAAGATTAGGATTCAATACATCATCGGGAGTAGCCACATGGCTCATCACTACCATCAGTTCCTTCTGAATAGTGTGCAGCAATTCCTGCCGGTCATCCCCGGCAGAGAGCATGGAACGCACAATGCCTATCACAGCATTCAGCTCGTCCAGGCAACCGTTTGCCTCGATGCGAATATCATCTTTGGGGACACGTGCTCCGCCATGAATTCCGGTTGTCCCCTTGTCTCCCGTACGGGTATATACTTTTTTCATCTTTTATTCAAATAACTTCATTATATCCGTCTCTCCCCAATAAAGGTGCGTATAACTCGCTATCGTGTTCTTATAACGGAATACGGGCGTGCTCACCGGCTGCCCTTTGGCGTTATACACCTGCGCGACGGTAGGCGGCATATACAGCTCTTTCCGGCTGTCATCGGGAGCCGTCCCCGGCTTTCCAAACTGCGTATAATGAAACTCGTGTCCCCGCAAACGCTGCCCCTTATAGTCGAAGCTGCGATACCCCAATGTCAGTTTCCGGTATGCACTCTCATTGGAAATATAAAAAGGAAATACACCCGCCATTCTGTCGAACCCGCAACCGCCACCCTCATGTTCCCGTTTGTCATAACCTATGGCATACGAAAGGTAAATCAGTCCGCCACACTCCGCCAGTGTCCTGCCACCGGACTCTATATACTCCCGAACGGATTCTTTCACCTGACGGGCTCCGGCGAGCGTCACGGAATGCTTTTCAGGATACCCGCCCGGCAAGTACAACAAATCGATATCCCGCGATATGGGAACATCCTTTTCAGGATCGAAGAAAGAGACACTCCCCATTTCGCGCAATATCTCCAAATGTTCCTCATAAATGAAAGAGAAAGATTCCTCATTACGCGCCACCGATATACGCAGACCGCCCGGTTTCCGACCGCCGACCCTATCCTGCCCCTTTCCCCTCATTTCCCGCAACGGAAGCGCCGTCTTTTCCAGCAACAGTTTCCAATCCACGTATTGCTCCAGCAACCCTGTCAGAGTACCGATGGCATCCGTACCTTCGGATCGGCTGAAATCAAGCCCCAAATAACGCGATTCCTGCTCCAGCGCTTTCGTCTTCGGAAGGTAGCCCAAACAGGCAACGCCCACCTCGTCACACACTTCCCGAAGCATTTCATAATGCCGGGGCGACCCCACACGATTGAATATCACCCCCGCAATCCGTATCTCCGGACGAAAATGAATGAATCCCGACAGCAAAGGAGCCATCGAATAAGCGGCAGACTTGGCATCCACCACCAGCACGACAGGAAGCTGCAACAACCGCGCTATCTCCGCCGAAGACCCCCGGTCGCGATCGTACCCGTCGAACATCCCCATCATCCCTTCCACAATGCAGGCGTCCGCAGAAGCGGCGCGGCGCGCATAAAGCTCGCGCACATGTTCACCGGAAGCCATAAACGTGTCCAGATTAACGGACGCGCGTCCGCATACAGCCGTATGGTACTTGGTATCGATATAATCCGGTCCGCATTTAAAAGGCTGTACCGCCAACCCTTTTTGCGTCAGCAGAGCCATCAGGCCGCGGCTTACGGTAGTCTTTCCACTACCCGATGTAGGGGCTGCTATGAGAAATTGAGGAATGTGGCGCATGTCGCTTGAATTTAAATATAAGGTATAAAGTATAAGCAGGCTCTCCGTTACAGACTGACTTACGGATTTTATTCGGCAAAGGTAAAAATATCTCCGACAAAAACCTTATCTTAGCTGCCAAATATAAAAAAACCGCTATGATAACCGAAGAACTTAAAAAACTCTACATCGCGCATACCGGGCACGAACCCGAAGCCATCGACGAACTTCCCTCTTCCGGCTCCAACCGCCGTTATTTCCGCCTCACAGGCACGCCTACACTGATAGGCGTCAGCGGCGAATCCGTCGAGGAAAACCGTGCCTTTCTCTATATGGCAGAGCATTTCCGCCAAAAGGGCTTACCCGTACCCCAAGTATTTATCCGTTCCGAAGACGACGTGTACTACCTTCAGGAAGATTTGGGAGACACTCTCCTGTTCAATGCCATCGAGAAAGGGCGCAAGACGAGCGTATTCGGAGAAGAGGAGAAGCAATTGCTGCGTAAAACCATCCGCCTGCTGCCCGCCGTACAGTTTGCCGGAGCCGACGGCATGGACTTCTCCTATTGCTATCCGCAGGCGGAGTTCAACAGCCGCAGTATCCTGTGGGACTTGAACTACTTTAAATACTGTTTCCTCAAGGCAACCGGCATGGATTTCCAGGAAGACCGTCTGGAAGATGATTTCCAGAAGATGGCGGACGTACTCCTTCGCAGCAGTTCCGCCACTTTCATGTATCGCGACTTCCAGAGCCGCAACGTAATGATTAAGGACGGCAAACCCTGGCTTATCGACTTCCAAGGCGGACGCAAAGGCCCTGTCTACTATGACGTGGCTTCGTTCCTGTGGCAAGCCAAAGCCAACTATCCCGACAGTCTGCGCCAAGAGCTCCTGAAAGAGTACATCGAAGCCTTGCGCAAATACCAGCCGGTGGATGAGAACTACTTCTATGCCCAGCTCCGTCATTTCGTACTGTTCCGCACCATGCAGGTGTTAGGCGCCTACGGTTTCCGCGGTTACTTCGAGAAGAAGCCCCACTTCATCCAAAGCGTGCCTTTCGCCATTGAAAACCTGCGCCAGCTGTTGCAAGAACCTTACCCCGAATATCCGTATCTCTGCAAAGTGCTGCACGAACTGACCGAGCTGAAACAATTCACCGACGACCTGCAAAAACGCCGTCTGGTGGTAAAAGTCACCAGCTTTGCCTATAAAAAAGGCATCCCCGAAGATTCTTCCGGCAATGGCGGCGGCTTCGTATTCGACTGTCGCGCCGTGAACAACCCCGGTAAATACGAACGTTACAAGCCTTTCACCGGCCTCGACGAACCCGTTATCCGCTTTCTTGAAGAGGACGGAGAAATCGCCGTCTTCCTCGAGCACGTATACGCCCTGGTGGATGCATCCGTAAAACGGTATATGGAACGCGGTTTCACCAGCCTGTCCGTATGTTTCGGCTGTACAGGCGGTCAGCACCGTTCCGTATATTCGGCACAGCATCTTGCCGAGCACCTGAACAAGAAATTCGGCGTGCAAGTGAACCTGATGCATAGAGAACAGAACATAGAACAAAGCTTTAGCGCAAAAAAGTAAACAGTGAAAGCAATGATATTCGCTGCCGGACTGGGTACCCGCCTTCGTCCGCTGACAGACCACACCCCGAAAGCGCTCGTCTCCGTAGCCGGAAAGCCGATGTTGGAACGGGTGATTCTACGACTGAAAGAGGCCGGATTCAATGACATTACGGTCAACATCCACCACTTCGGAGAACAGATTATCGGGTTTCTCCGCGCCAATAACAATTTCGGCGTCACTATCCACATCAGTGATGAGCGGGATATGCTGCTCGACACCGGTGGCGGGATAAAGAAAGCCCGTCCTTTTCTGGACGGCGACGAGCCGTTCTTAGTACACAACGCCGACATCCTTTCCGATATAAATCTCGCAGAGTTTTACAGGCATCACCGGGAGAGCGATGCGGAAGCTACACTGCTCGTCAGCCGGCGGCAGACATCCCGTTACCTGTTACTGGATGACGCCAACCGTCTGCATGGCTGGATTAATAAATCCACAGGCGAAACCAAGCCCGAGGGGTTCTCTTTCCGGGAAGACCGATACAAGGAAATGGCTTTCGGCGGTATTCACGTCATATCCCCTTCCCTTTTCCGCTATATGGAAAGGGGACAATGGAAAGAAAAGTTCTCCATTATCCCCTTCTACCTGTCTGTCTGCGAAACAGCCCGTATACAGGGCTATCCGCTTCAAGACCGCCATTGGTTCGACATCGGCAAACCGGAAACACTGGCTAAAGCCGAAGCGTACTATTCGTCAGACCGGCAAGCGTCCCCTTCTTTTTAAGCCAATGCCAATATCAGAAGTTGTGCGGTCAGCACCCGTAGGAACATAGCCAGCGGATAAACCGTAGCATATCCCACGGCGGGCGCATCGCACGAAGTCAGTTCCGAAGAATAAGCCAGTGCCGGCGGATTGGTATTCGTTCCTGAAAGTACGCCTATCAGTGTATAGTAGTTCAGTTTCCAGGCATAGCGTCCTATCAGTCCGCCCACCAGCAACGGAACTATCGTTATAATCGCGCCGTATGCTATCCACACATAGCCGCCCTCGTGGATAATGGTATCTACGAAGCCTTTACCCGCTCCCAATCCCACACATGCAAGGAAGAGGGAGATACCTATTTCACGTATCATCAGATTGGCGCTCATGGTGGTATACGTTATCAGTTTATACTGGGGGCCGAAACGGCTGATAAGTATGGATACAATCAGCGGACCGCCTGCAAGCCCCAGCTTGACCGGTTGCGGAATGCCCGGAAACATGAAAGGCAGACTTCCCAAAATACATCCCAACGCTATGCCCAGGAAGATGGGAATCAGGTTCGGATGGTTCAAACGTTTCAAGGAGTTGCCCAGTACCTTTTCCGTATGGCTTACAGCCAGTTCGCTACCCACAATCGTTACCCGGTCGCCCATTTGCAACTGCAGGTGAGGAGTTGCCACCAAATCCACTCCCGAACGGTTGATACGGGTGATGCTTGCACCGAAGTTATTACGGATTTTCAGCTGCGCCAGCGATTTCCCATTCAGTTCCGGCTTGGTAATCAAGATACGGCGGGAAATCAGTTTCTTGTCCTGCTCCCACTCCGCGCTGATCTGCCTGCCGAAAAAGGCGATGATGGCTTCCATATCTTTCGGGTTGGAGATGAACAGAATTTGGTCTTGCAGATGCAATACCGTATCGGCATTCACCAATTCCACCTCGTTTTCCGAATCACGGTGACGGATACGCGAGATGACAAACGCACGGTTCAACAACGGTTTTATCTCCTTTATCGTCTTGCCGTCCACCGCCTCGTTTCGTATCTCCACGGAAACGGGGCGTACGGTCAGCTCCTGCAGATGCCCCAGCCCCTGTTCGGCTTCCGCCTCTTCTTTCCGGGTATTGATATGGAGCAGATATTTCAACGCCAGCAAAGCCAGAATACATCCGATAACACCCAAAGGATACGCCACCGCATAGCCCAATGCTATCTCCGGCGCGTCAATCCCGTTCAAATCGCTGTTGGCCTGCTGCGCAGCGCCCAGTCCCGGAGTGTTGGTCACCGCTCCCGACAAGATGCCGACCATTGTAGTAATAGGTATTCCCGTTATGAAATGAAGCGCCACCGTAATCAGGACACTGATAAACACAACCAGTACCGCCAGCACGTTCAGCGTAAATCCCCCTTTCTTAAAGGCGGAGAAAAAGCCGGGCCCCACCTGCAGACCGATAGAATAAACAAACAGAATCAATCCGAACTCTTTCAGGAAGTGGAGTAAGTGTTCATCCAGATTCAGGTCGAAATGACCGAATACGATACCTACGAACAATATCCAGGTAACGCCCAGCGATATTCCGGCAACCTTTATCTTGCCAAGCATAATGCCGAACGCGATGACAAGCGACAAAATAAGTACGGAGTGCGCCACCCCGCCACCCCACAGATTGGGGTATCCCTCAAAGAGATTTCTTAATAATTCCATAGTTTCAACGTATAATAACAGGGTAATCGGTAATCAAGTAAAAAAAGTACCCCCACAGAAATCACTTCTCCGGGGATACAAGTTTTCACACATTAAAAATAACTATTTATAAAGGCATATTGCCGTGTTTCTTCGGCGGATTGCTCTGGTTCTTGTTATGAGCCATTTCCAATGCCTGTACCAGCTTATAGCGGGTGTTGCGGGGCATGATTATCTCATCGATGAAGCCTCGTTCGGCAGCACGGTAAGGATTGGAGAACTTCTCCTCGTATTCCTTGATAATCTCTTCCTTCTCTTCGGGAGAGGACTTTCTGTACAAGATATTCACGGCTCCTTCCGCGCCCATTACGGCAATCTCGGCCTGCGGATAGGCAAGATTCACGTCAGAGCCGGTAGGCTTGCTGGACATTACGATGTACGCGCCGCCATAAGCCTTGCGGGTTATCAGCGTTATCTTGGGCACGGTAGCCTCTGCATAGGCATAGACAATCTTGGCTCCATGACGGATGATGCCGTTGTGCTCCTGTACCGTGCCGGGCAAGAATCCCGGAACGTCCTCAAACGTTATCAGCGGAATATTGAAACAGTCGCAGAAACGTATAAAGCGGGCCGCCTTGTCCGAAGCGTCGATGTCGAGCACGCCTGCCAGATAAGCCGGCTGGTTGGCTACAATACCCACCGAACGTCCGTTCAGCCGTCCGAAGCCCACCACCACGTTCTTGGCGAAGTGAGGCATCACCTCAAAGAAATACTGGTTATCCAGTACCGGTTCGATAATGTCCTTGATGTCATAAGGCATATTCGGGTCTTCCGGTATGATGGTCTGCAACGCTTCCGTCTGGCGATGAATATCATCCGTACAAGCTGCGAACGGAGCGTCTTCCATATTGTTGGACGGCAGGAAACTCAGCAGTTCACGGATGCTCATCAGCGTCTCCTCTTCCGTATTGCACATAAAGTGGGTGACGCCGCTCTTGCTGCTATGCGTATAGGCGCCGCCCAGTTCTTCCTTGTCCACTTCCTCGTGCGTAACGGTCTTTACCACGTCCGGACCCGTGATGAACATATGGCTCTGCTCCTTCACCATGAAGATAAAGTCCGTCAGTGCCGGCGAATAGCATGCGCCACCCGCACAAGGGCCCAGGATAGCCGAAATCTGCGGGATTACTCCCGAAGCTATCGTATTCTGATAAAAGATGGAAGCATATCCCGCCAGGCTGTTCACGCCCTCTTGTATGCGTGCGCCGCCGGAATCATTCAGGGCGATGACGGGAGCGCCGTTTTTCAATGCCAACTGCTGCACTTTTACAATCTTGGCCGCATTCGTCTCGCTCAGCGAACCGCCATGCGCCGTAAAGTCGTAGGCGTATACAAACACCTGACGTCCGTCAATCTTTCCGTAACCGGTCACCATGCCGTCGCCCGCTATCTGTTTCTTCTCCATGCCGAAGTTCGTGCAACGGTGGGTAACGAACTTATCCAATTCATTGAAAGTGCCCTTGTCCAGCAGCATGTCGATGCGTTCGCGCGCCGTCATGCGCCCGGAGGCGTGTTGCTTCTCTATCTTGTCTACTCCGCCACCCAGCGAGGCGCGTTTATCCAGTTCCTCAAAACGCGCGTATATTTCTTCTCTATTCATGATTATTCTTCTTTAATAAGTTCCAATTCTACCAATACCTGATTCGCGTTTACCGGCTCGCCTTCGTTCACCAATATGTTTTTCACGACGCAGTCCGCATTAACCTTGTAATTGCTCTGCATCTTCATGGCTTCCAGCACTACGGCAATGTCTCCGGCCGCCAGGCGGTCGCCCGCCTTCACGGGAATGCTCACTACCTTACCCGGCATCGGGGCGATAATCTTGTCACCCTGTTTCTCGTCCGCCCCTTTCTTCATGTGCAGATACTTGGCTTGCGTATCCACGATATCCACATGATACGAACGGTAGAACATACTCACGTCATAGCTCTTTCCGCCTTCTCCACGCACCAGTCCCGCGTTGAACGAGTTCCCGTCGTGCAGAATGGAGCAGCTTCCGTTTTCCGCCATTACGATATCCACTTCGTACGGCTTCCCGTCGATGGTGAGCTGTACCTTATTTCCCTCTTTACTGACCAGCGTAACGTCCGCCACACGGTCTCCGATATGTATTTCCATAAACAATTTCCTTTAAATTCTCAGCACACCCTTCTGCAATCCGAACTCGCGCCAGCGGCTGATAGGACGGCCGTCGGGCAACTGTGTCGAAGCGTTCTCTTCCAGGTTCACCAGATAATCCATATAAGCCGCAATCATGGCGACGTTCTCTATCTCTTCGTTGCTGCCGTTGGAGCGTACCAGCATGCGCGCGTTCTTCTCGATGAACAGCGTGTTGTACTCGCCCTTCACAAAATCGGGCACGTGCATGATACGTTTCAGATAGGCAAGGTTGGTTTTCAGTCCGGTTATCTTATACTCGTACAGCACACGGCGCATACGCTCGATGGCGTATTGGCGGGTGGTGGCCCATACGATGAGCTTACCTATCATCGGGTCGTAGTAGACGGGGATTTCGTATCCCTCGTACACGTTACTGTCAATGCGCACGCCGATACCGTTCGGTTCGGTCAGTTGCCTGATGATACCCGGCGAAGGCATGAAGTTGTTCTCCGTATCTTCGGCGCAGATACGGCACTCTATGGCATGACCGCGCTGGAAGATGTCTTCCTGGCGGAGATGCAGCGGCTGGTTGTCGGCTACAAAAATCTGCTCTTTCACCAAGTCCACGCCCACCACTTCTTCCGTGATGGGATGCTCCACCTGCAAACGCGTATTCATTTCGAGGAAGTAGAAGTTCCTGTTCTTGTCCACCAGAAATTCGATGGTACCCGCACCCGAATAGTTTACGGCCTTGGCGGCGGCAACCGCCTTCTCTCCCATCTCCTTGCGCAGCTCTGGCGTCAGGAACGGTGACGGGCTTTCTTCCACAATCTTCTGGTTGCGGCGTTGCACCGAACACTCGCGGTCGAACAGATGAATCACATTGCCGTGGTTATCACCCAAAATCTGGAACTCTATGTGATGCGGTTCTTCCACAAACTTCTCCAGATACACCGTGTCGTCGCCGAATGAGGACATCGACTCCGAACGCGCCGTATTATACGCTTCCACCACTTCTTCTTCCTTGTGAATAAGGCGCATGCCTTTGCCGCCACCGCCCATAGACGCTTTCAGCATCACCGGATAACCGATTTCGTTACAGATGCGTACGGCCTCTTCGGCACTTTGCAAAGGCTGTTCCGTACCCGGCACTACGGGTACGCCGGCCGCAATCATCCGCTTGCGGGCGGCTATCTTGTCGCCCATGGCTTCCATGGTTTCCGCCGAAGGGCCGATGAAGATAATGCCTTCTTCCTTGCAACGGCGGGCAAACTCCGAATTCTCCGACAAGAAGCCGTAGCCCGGATGAATAGCATCCGCACCGCAATGCTTCGCCACTCCGATTACTTTCTCTATGTTCAGATAACTCTCTTTGGCCGCGGCCGCTCCTATCGGATAGGCTTCGTCGGCGTACGCTACATGATGCGAAGTACGGTCGGCTTCGGAAAATATAGCCACGGTCAGTATTCCCATTTCCTTGCAGGAGCGCATCACGCGCAGGGCAATCTCACCTCTGTTCGCTATCAATACTTTCTTTATCATTTTCTCTTGATTTATTTATATAAGGAATATTTCCGGCCGCCAATTGCGTCAGACAAGCATGACACAAGCAATCCGGATAGGTTTCTTTCAAATAAGCGTGTTGCTCCGGGCTCAGCCGGACGGACGCGCAATGACACTGTAATATATCATTGTGCATGCACTCGAATGTTGCACCACAACGCGGACATACCTTTTGCATAGGCATCTCTTTTTTTATAGTTAAACGTTAACTTGGGCTTCGTACTGCTTTCCTATCCCACGAGAAAAGACAGACTTTAATGAATGGCAGGTCTTCTGACTGACTCCTTATCTTGATGCCTTCCCGATATATAAACGCATATCAGTGGCAAAGGTTCTTATCAAGACTTCGTTTGACGGAGCTTCACAGCAGCGGGACTGTCCGGGATTTACACCCGGTTCCCTTTTAATCCGAACGGCAGATACGTCCGTCCGGAACCGATTCGGGGGGCAAAGATAAAGAAAAACTAAAATAATTAGGAATAAAAGACAAAATAATGTATAAAAGTCTTTATCTTTGCTCCCGGAATTGGCAATCGGGAAGGCATATCCGCCTGCCGATGTAAGGGAATCCGGTGCAAAACCGGAGCTGTACCTGCAGCTGTAATCCTCAGTAAAAGACGCTTGTATCCGCAAAAGCCACTGTCGCAGCAATGCGATGGGAAGGCAATACAAGCAGAGGAGAGCCAGAATACCTACCAGTTTCCGTAACTTGAGCACTGAGCTTCCAGGATTAGAAGCGATGTCCCCCATACTGATACGATAGGATTCCTATTTTACTCTTTCGGGCCATTATCCCTTTCGCACACAGAAGCGACGTGCCGTTTTATTTTATTCAACGTAAAAATCGGTAGACGATGAAGCACAAGTATTGGCTTGAAGCGGTACTGCTGTGCGGTGTGATGCAATCAGCCACAGCGCAAAGTATCCTTAAAAACAAAGATGAGAAAGAACTCTCGTTACTGCTCAACGAAGTAGTGGTAACAGGTACGGGAACCGAACACTACCTGAAAGACGCCCCCGTGCAGACAGAAGTGCTCACAGGAAAAGCATTGGAGCAATACCAGGCGCGCAGCATCGACGACCTTCTCAGCGGTCTCAGCCCTTCCCTCACCTTCCATGACGGCGATATGGGCAGTCACATTCAGCTCAACGGACTGAACAACGACTATATCCTCATCATGATAAACGGCAAACGCATGAACGGGGACATCGGCGGACAGAACGACCTCAACCAACTGAATCCCGCCAACATAGAGCGCATCGAGATTGTGAAAGGCGCCGCCTCTTCGCTCTACGGCAGCGATGCCATCGCCGGAGTCATCAATATCATCACCAAGCAGAGCAGGGAGAAGATGGAACTCACCAATACCACTCGTGTGGGCGAGCATGGCGACGTACGGCAGAGCACCAGTTTCGGCTTCAGCTACGGCAAACTGAAATCGGTGACCGGCATCAACTTCCGCCATACCGACGGCTGGCGCAATACGGACATGCAATGGGACCAGAACCAACTGAAGTCCGGCTCTACCATGCTTACCGTCAACCGTTCCAGCAACTACACCCTCTCCGAGAATCTGGAGTGGCAGGTAAACAAGAGACTGAACCTCACCGCCGAAGGAACGTACTACGAACGCTGGGTGATGCGTACGCACGGCCCGTGGAAGTACCTGCCCAACGACTTCTACTACCGCAACTACACCTTTGCCGCCGGAAGCAGGTACAAGCTGAACGGGCGCAACTACCTCACCGCCGACCTCTCATACGGCCGCTACGGTTACTTCTACGACTATAAGCTGAAAGACATCACCGACTACTTCAAAGACGGCGACCGCATCACCTACTACCCCGGCCAGCGCATCAAACAGAGCATACAGCAACAAGTGCTGGCGCAGGTGAAAGGCATCTTCTACTTCGGCGACCGGCACATCCTCAATACCGGTATAGAGTACCAGTACAACCGCCTGGAATCGCCCCACCACATAGCGGGCGACCTCGCTTCCGTCTATACGCTCGCCGCCTACGCGCAGGAAGAATGGACTGCCACGGACAGCTTTATACTGACCGCCGGCGTGCGCGGCACGCAGCACAAGGAAACCGGACTGAACCTCAGCCCCAAAGTATCCGCGCTCTACAAGGCCGGCGACTTCAACCTGCGCGCTTCCTACGCCATGGGCTTCAAAGCGCCTACCATCAAAGAGCTCTACTACGAATACACAGGCAGCATCGGCGGCGGCTCTCTCACCGCCTATCATGGCAATACCGGCCTCAAGGCGCAAACCTCACAATACGCTTCCGTCAGCGTGGAATACGTGGGGAGCAAGTTCCAGGCGAGCCTGACAGGTTACGCCAACTTCATCCGCAACATGATAGAGCTGGTAGAGATAAAAGTCACCCCCGAAGAGAAACTCCTCGAGATAGAGAAAAGCAAGAGATACACCAACCTCACGAAAGCCCGCATCTACGGAATGGACTTCACCTTCAACTACCGCCCCGTAAAAGACATCATGCTGGGCGGCGGGTACAGCTATGCCGATCCGAAAGCGCAGTATGCCGCCGATAAGGGCGACAACTACATGAAATATCTCTACATCGACGCCACATCCAACCATAACGCCACGCTCAACGCCACCTGGCAGCACACGTGGAACCGTTACCGCCTCGGCTTGGGAGTGTACGGCCGATACCAGTCAACCCGCCACTACGTCAACGACAACAATGCCGACGGCTTCCAGACATGGCGCGTCAACACCGCCCATACCCTGATGAAAATGCGGTTCTGGACGCTGACGATGAACATAGGCGTAGACAACCTCTTCGACTACGTAGACCGCACTCCTTTCGGACGCAACCGGGCTACCAGCACGCCGGGAAGGAATTTCTACGCATCGGCGCTCATAAAGTTCAAGAATAAGTAAGGAAGTCCGCTTCATTAACTCCTGAATTCCCAATAACAAAATATCTTTTTTATTAATCAATTTACAAACAAAGTATGAAAAGTTTCAAGTTTTATCTGATGGCGGCTCTCGTAGCGGCCGCAACTTGCGCGGGATTCACTTCCTGCAGTGACGACGACGATGCGGAAAGTACCGTAAATCCCGCAACCAGGGTAGTAGCCGAAACCAAGAAGCATGATACCGCTATCCTGCTCTGTACGTTCGGAAGCACTTATAACGAGTCGTTGGATGTATACAACGACATCATCGCCGATTTTCAGAAGCAGTTCCCTCAAACAGACATCTACATGTCGTTCACCTCACGTACCTGTATCGGCCGTGCAGAGGCTTCTACCGGCGAGGCGCGCTACAAACTGGACCAATGGCTGAAAGCTATCGGCGATGCGGGATATGCACGCGTAGCCGTACAGTCGCTTCACGTTATCCCCGGTGAGGAATACCTCTCGCTGATGAATACCGATATCAAGAAAAACTTTATGATTGACTGGTACCCGCACATCGACGTACTGAAAGGCGCCAACCTGCTCTCTACCGATGACGATACGGAAGAAGTGGCACGGGTTCTTTACACTCATTACAAGGACAAACTGGCCGACAAGAAGAACATCGTTCTCCTGATGGGACACGGTAACCCCGATGTGAACTACAATGCCAACATCAAGTACTCCGAAACCCAAACCGCCTTGCAAGCCCTCGCCGCGAACAAGAATATCTTCGTAGGTACCGTAGACTACGGCGAAATGCTTTTCTGGCCGAAAGAAGAGGAAGAGAAAGCCGCAGACCGCATACCGGTAGCCTCTCCCGACCAAATGATAAGCAGCTATCCCGGCTGCATCTACTCACAAGTGATGAAGTATTGCAAAGACAATAACCTGCAACCCGCAGACGTAACCGTTTACCTCGCTCCTTTCATGTCCATCGCCGGCGACCACGCCCACAATGACCTTTGGGGTATCGAAGCGATAGCCGAAAACAAAGGCTCGGACGAAGTGGAACTCAACACCAACGAATACAGTTGGCGCGAACGTCTGGAAAAAGCAGGTTTCAAGGTAGACAGAGCGTTTGAAGCCCACCCCGTAGGCCAGGCCGATGCCGACCACGGTATCAAAGACGGTTGCGGTATCAAAGCTTTGGGCAGCTATCCCGAAATACGTGCAATCTGGGTGAACCACCTGAAAGAGCAATGGGATACCGACGCTTGGGAAAACGGTGAAGGGTATCAACCGGAAGCATAACGTTCTTCCTTTTACCGACAGATGTCCGGCTAAGAAAGAACATCTTTGTCCCACTGCCGGAAAACGACAAATATTTTCTTAATTCAATAAGGAAGAAAAGGAGAAAAAAGGCAGAGGCAGAGAGAAAAAGCGGGTATTTCTCATTTCGGGAGAGATGCCCGCTTATTATATTAATAATCAAACCATTAAATCAAAATTTTAAAGAATATCCAAACTTTTTCAGGTTCATTCCAAGGGTCGTTTCCTATATGACCCTCTTTGGCCGCCATAAAACAAATCATCCCAACGCCGAATGACAACATTTTTCTATAAAAAGACAAGATAAGCACAACCCTCTTTCACAAGCAGCTCCTCTCATTTGCAAACCATCCGGAAACCCTAAAAATCATCTGTGCCGAATGGACACATCAACCAGGCAACACTCTTCTTTTTTATTTTACAAAATAAGATTCCGATTCACAATGACGATTAATATTGCCCAAGCATCCTATTTTTCACAATCATCTATAAATCAAATAAATACCTTAAAAATAGGCGGCTAAATAGGGGCAATAAGGAAATGAGCCTAAAAACGACCCTTTCCTTAAGAGCCCATCAAGTAAAAATAACCGACAGCACCCCCTTTCTCATCCGTCTTACAAGCTAAAAATATTCATCCCATGAGACCAAACCAACCGTCTCACGAGATGAAAACATTCATCCCCCGAGACAAAGCGAATCATCCCGTAAGACCGATTGCATTATCCCGCCCTTTCCTTCATCAATTAAAAATAAACCCCTATCTTTGTCACCGCTTAGGTGATACACCCGTTGTTCCAACGAGTTGTATAAAAGGGAATCCGGTGCGAAGCCGGAACAGTGCCCGCTACTGTAAAGCCACTTTGCCCCGTCCGCTTACCGCGGCAACGGAGCATACGGAAAACATTCTTCAAAACGATGCCACTGTCTTACAGACGGCTGCCGATAGCAAGCGCCGGTTCGGGCGCATCGCAGTCCGGGGGACGGGAAGGTGTGGTTTTCCGCAGGGCTGAGTCAGGAAACCTGCCTTGGCGATTACACAGTCAACGCCTTCCCGGGGTCAGGAAGACAAGTATTAATCTTACATTTTTCAATAAATGAGAACCAAATGTTTATTGGCAGCCATGCTGTGCTGCCTGACACTCCTGCTCCATGCCCAGACCGCATTGAGCGGAAAAGTGGTGAGTGCCGGCACCAACGAGCCCCTCGTAGGGGTAAATATCCGCGTAGACAACAGTCTGACGGGATGCACCACCAACGGAAGAGGAGAATTTACCATCGACAACCTGCCCGGCGGACAGCACACGCTGCGCTTCTCCTACATCGGCTTCACCCCCGGGAAATACACTACGGACGGACAGGAGACTGACATCCTCGTAAAGCTGGAAGAGAGTTACAGCAACCTCAGCCAGGTGGTAGTGACCGGAACCGGTACGCACCGCCGCATGACGGACAGCCCCGTTCCCGTCTCCGTAATCACGGCCAAAGAAATAGGCGGCGCCAACGTATCCACGCTGGAAGAAGCGCTGGTGAAACTGACGCCCAACATATCTTCCTACACCAACGGCATGGGCACTACCATGAGCCTGAACGGCATCAACGAGGACTACATACTGATACTGGAAAACGGCAAGCGTCTGGCAGGCGAAGACCGCTACACGCGCATCAACGTGGCCAACATCAAGCGCATCGAGATACTGAACGGCGCAGCATCCGCCCTGTACGGAAGCGATGCCATAGGCGGCGTTATCAACATCATCACGGACGATGCCCGGAACACCGTAAACGTATCCAGCTACACCCACTACTCCGGCGAAGGACGCCTGACGGAAAGCGTCAATGCCGATGTCAATGCGGGCAAGTTCTCCTCTTACACTTCCTACCAGCGCCGTCAGGCAGGAAGCTGGCAGAACAACAACATCGACGAGAACGGCTACGAAACCGGACGTCCTACTTCCGTAGGTTTCTACTCCAACACCGTAAACCAGCGTTTCGTGTTCAATGCCACAGATAAACTGTCGTTCTACGCGCGCGGTACTTATTATGATAATAAAACCCGCCGTCCGCAGGATGCCACCTACTATGCCAAAAGCAAAGGCCAGTTCGTGCAGAAAGACGCCTATACCTACAACCTGAGACACGAGACCTATACCTATGGCGCCGGCATGAAGTACATGATAAACCGTTCGGCCTACATCGACGCGGAATTCTACTCGGACAATTTCTCGTCGGACTATATGTACTTCAAGAAATCGGGCAGCTATCTGCCGGGCGACCAAGTAACCCGCAAGCAAGTGCGCTACTACAACGGAAACATCAAAGGTATCTTCCGCCTGGGCAGCCGCAACAAGCTGTCCGCCGGAGTGGAATACGTAAACGAGGGGCTTGAGAGCGAATCGGACAACATCGACTCCCGCCACATGTACACCCTCGCTTTCTATGCGCAGGATGAAATAAAACTGCCCCTGAACCTGCAAGCCGTACTGGGCATACGCTACATCTACAACGAGAACTTCAAGAATTATGCCACTCCCAACGTATCGCTGATGTACAAGCTCGGCGGACTGAACCTGCGCGCCGCCTATGCGGCAGGCTTCCGTACGCCTACCCTGTCGCAACTCTACGCCACCGACGAGTCCAAGACCAGCAACCGCTACACCACGGGCAACGTCGGTTTGAAACCGGAAAAGAACAACTTCTACTCGCTGAATGCGGAGTACAACTACCGCCGGCTCTCCGTGTCCGTCACCGGGTTCATCAACGACATCCGCGACATGATAAACTACCGCACCCTCTCCGACCAGGAAATACACGACATGGGACTGGACGACAAGCACGCCACCTTCGACGAGATACGCCAGCGCGACAACGTGGACAAAGCTAAGACCAAAGGCATCAGCCTGAACGCCAGCCTGAACCTGGGCGCGGGCTTCAGGGCAGGCGGCGGATACACGTACATGGACACCGAAGCCAAGCAGTTGCAAGCCGACGGCAGCTACGAAGTGTCGCCCATAGACAAAAGCGTCAGGCACATGGGGAACATCAACGGCCAGTGGGAACACGCCTGGAGCTTCTACCGCCTGAACGTAAACGTGCACGGACACCTGCAAGGCGAACGCTACTCGCAAACGTACGGTTATGCTCCCAAATTCCAGCAATGGGATTTGAACACCCGCCATACCTTCAACCTGCAATCCGTGATTCTGGAACCGGGCATAGGCATCGAAAACATCTTCGACAAGACAGACGACCGCCCCTGGAACAACAACTTCTCCACGCTCAACCCGGGACGCTCGGTGTATGTGAGCCTGTCGGTACGATTCAAGAAATAAAACAGTAACCATTTTTATAAAACAGCAATCACTTTCGTTTATGAAAACCTCTCTTCTCTCCCTGCTCCTTGCCGTTTCTCTCTTCTGCGCCGCGCACGAAGGGGGAAACTTCGTGTCGAGCGATATGCTCGCAAGTATGAAACCCGGCGAAAAGGCCGCGTTGCTTATGGTACACTTCGGCACGACGCACGACGATACGCGCGCGCAGACGATTGACGCCGTCAATGCCCAGGCGCGCAAGGCTTTTCCCGACCTGGAATTTCGCGAAGCCTACACTTCGCGTATCATCATACGCCGCCTCAAGGCGCGCGGCGTCGACAAACCCACCCCGCTGGACGCGCTGCTCCAACTGCGTGGAGAGGGCTATACGCACATTATCGTGCAAAGCACCAATATCATCGACGGCGTGGAAATGGAGTCGCTCCGCCGTGATGTGGAAAGCGTGCTGCCTTTCTTCAAGGAGATACGCGTAGGCACTCCCCTGCTCTATTCGGTGGAAGACGCGGAAAAAGTAGCCGGTATTCTGGGACGACGCCTCGATGCTTCGGTACGGCAGGGCGCCAAGAAGAAGTCCCAAGAACACTTCGTATTGGTGGGACACGGCACTTATACGCCCGGTACCGCTGCGTACAGTCAAATGGACTATATGCTGAAAGCGGCCGGATTCGGCAACTTCCATGTGGGGACCATCGAAGGCTATCCCACCTTTGAGACCATGCTGGCGCAACTGAAAGCGGCCCAGGCAAAGAGCGTGACGCTCGTCCCTTTTATGTTTGTAGCCGGCGACCACGCCAAGAACGATATTGCCGGAGAATGGCGGGAGATGCTTGAGAAAGAAGGCTATACCGTTCATGTGCGTATGGAAGGTTTGGGGCAAATACCTGAAATACAGGAGATATTCGCAGACCATATCCGTTTCGGGCTGAAGCACCGCATGCAGGGCATCATGGAAAAGAAAGCGGCCTATGCGGCAGGAGAAAAAAACGAGTGAGAAAGTTGCATTTTCATGCCTTAATGTGATAAATAGAATGTATCTTTGTAGACTGTAAGCGCAACGCTTACCATGCTCTGCAAGAACAGAAGCGATAAGCCAGATAGCAAATGAAACAATCCAAAATAATCATTGCCGGCATCGGTCCGGGCAATGAGCAAGACATAACACCCGCCGTAATTACCGCTTTGCAGGAAGCCGATGCAGTAGTGGGATATAAATACTACTTCCGTTTTGTCACTCCACACTTACGTCCCGGTACGGAATGTATCGATACGGGGATGAAGCGGGAACGCGTCCGCGCCGAACAGGCTTTTGAACTGGCGGAACAGGGAAAAACGGTGTGCGTCATCAGTTCGGGCGATGCCGGGATTTACGGTATGACGCCCCTTGTGCATGAGATGAAGCGGGAACGGAACAGCGACGTAGAGATTGTTTCCCTGCCGGGTATCAGCGCGTTTCAGAAAGCGGCTTCCCTGCTGGGAGCTCCTGTGGGACATGACTTCTGCGTTATCTCCCTCTCAGACCTGATGACACCGTGGGAACGCATCGAGAAACGCATCATTGCCGCTGCCGCAGCCGATTTCGTGACAGCCGTCTACAATCCCAAAAGCGATGGCCGCTACTGGCAACTTTACCGGCTGAAAGAGCTGTTCCTGCTGGAAGGGCGCTCACCGCAGACGCCCGTAGGATATGTGCGCCAGGCGGGACGTCCCGAACAGGAAGTGCACATAACGACGCTGGAAGCGTTCGACCCCGAAGAGACGGATATGTTTACCGTTGTACTGATAGGCAATTCGCAGTCGTACGAATGGAACGGAGCGATGATTACTCCGCGGGGATATTACCGGGAAGAGGCGGAAACCCACCCTCGGCAACTCCCGACCAACAAAGGACAGGATATTATGATACGGAGTTTCCGCACCATCGAGAAAGAGCTCAAGAACGGGAACATTCCTCTCGACCATAAATGGGCGTTGCTGCATGCCATCCATACCACCGCGGACTTTGAAATGGAAAAGCTGCTGCACACAGACGACAAAGCAGTGGAAACATTATATCAAGGCATCACCGGAAAGCGTATACGGACTATCGTCACAGATGTGACAATGGCCGCCAGCGGTATTCGCAAAGGGGCTTTGGAGCGTTTGGGCATAGAGGTGAAATGCTACCTCGGCGACCCTCGCACCGCAGCGATGGCAACGGAGAAAGGAATCACCCGCACACAGGCCGGCACACGCCTCGCCGTCGAAGACCATCCCGACGCCCTCTTTGTATTCGGCAACGCTCCGACAGCCTTAATGGAACTCTGCGACCTTATACGCAAAGGGAAAGCGCATCCGGCAGGGATTATCGCCGCTCCGGTGGGCTTTGTGCACGTACAGGAGTCCAAGCACATGATAAAGCCTTTCACCGCCATCCCGAAGATAATCGTGGAAGGGCGCAAAGGCGGAAGCAACCTCGCCGCGACATTGGTAAACGCCATTTTGTGCTACAATGACGCGGAGCAACTGCGACCGGGACGGGACGTGTGAAACAACGGTTAAGGATTAACGATTAGTGGTGAGCGATTGGTTATGCAACGGAAATTTATCATTATAGGAACGGACGATAACCGGACGCCTTTCTTTCCGCCGGAAGTATTGGAACACATACGGCGCGGGAAGGTCTTTTCGGGGGGAGTACGGCATAAAGAGATTGTCGGGAACTTGCTACCGGATGATGCGGAATGGATTTCCATTACCGTACCGTTGGAGAATGTATTCGCGCGATATGAGAGGGTGTTCGGCGGTGACGAATGCGGGCAAACGGATGCCGGCCACAGGCAAATCGTGGTCTTCGCTTCGGGCGACCCGCTGTTTTTCGGCTTTGCCAATACGGTGAAACGGAAATTGCCGGATGCCGAAATCAAGCTCTACCCCTCTTTCAACTCTCTCCAGACATTGGCGCACCGCCTCGTAATGCCTTATGACGATATGCGCACCGTTTCGCTGACGGGACGTCCCTGGCACGAGTTCGACCGTGCCCTGATAGAGCGCGCTCCCAAGATAGGCATCCTTACCGACCGGGAACATACACCCGCCGCTATCGCGTCCCGCATGCTGGAATACGGGTATGACCGTTACACCATGTATGTAGGGGAGCATCTCGGCAACCCCGAAAAAGAACGTATCCGCCACATGACGCTACGGGAAGCGGCGCAAGGCGGTTTCGAGCATCCCAACAACCTGTTGCTTTGCGCCACCGCTTCCTTAGAAGCCCGTCCTTTCGGCATTCCCGACGAACGGTTCGCGCACTTGAACGGACGCGCCCGCATGATAACCAAAGCGCCCGTCCGCCTGCTTACCTTACAGGCGCTGGAGCTGAACCGGCGTCGTGTATTCTGGGATGTCGGTTTCTGCACCGGGTCGGTATCCATCGAAGCCCGGCTGCAATTTCCCCACCTCACGGTCGTTTCCTTCGAGGTACGCGCCGAGGGCGAAGAACTGATGAATATCAACAGCCGCCGCTTCGGTACGCCGGGCATCACGGCAATCACAGGCGATTTCCTGCAAACGGCGACCGATGCTCTCCCCCGCCCCGACGCCGTCTTTATAGGCGGACACGGCGGACGGCTGCCGGAAATGCTGGCGAAGATAAAGGAAAACTTACAGCCCGGCGGATGTATCGTCTTCAACTCCGTATCGGCAGACAGTAAAAACGCGTTCACGGAAGGAGCCGAAGCCGCCGGCCTGATACCGCATCCGTCCGTACGCATCGCGCTGAATAATTATAACCCCATCGAAATTATGAAAGCGACGCTTTCATAAAACAATAAGACAAGATATATCCATTATGAAAACAGACATACCTGTTATGAAAGCGGACGCTCCCCGCATGAAGACGGCCATCATGCTCGTCTCGGAAGCGGGACTGGCTTCTGCGCGGCTGTTGCTCAAGGAGTTTCCCGAAGCGGAGATTTTCACCCCGCGCCATGAAGACGGATGTACGCACATCGAATCGACCGGCAGCTTCACTGCCGAGAACTTCAACCGTTACGACACATTTATCTTCATCGGAGCCATGGGCATCTGCGTACGCTCCATCGCCCCCTGCGTGAAGAACAAGTACACCGACCCCGCCGTAATCTGCGTGGACAGTACGGGCAGATACGCCATCTCCGTCCTGTCCGGACATATCGGCGGAGCCAACGAACTGACCGCAGCGATAGCTGGCGCATTGGGAGCCGAGCCCGTGATAACCACCCAAAGCGACCTTACCGGACTGTGGGCGTTGGACAAACTGCCCGGGCGTTTCGGCTGGTTCCCGATACTCAATGTGGATGCTTCCGCCCTGCGGCTGGCGGAGCTCGCCCAAACTCGCGAGGAGAAGATGAAGGCGTGCATGAACGAGCCTATCCGCCTCTTCGTAAGCGGAAAGCCCACCGCGCTGCTGCTGGAAGTCCGCGACAAGGGTACCGACTGGCTGGAAGCGCATCTTCCCCCTCATGTAGAGGTGTTCTATCGTCTGAAAGACATTGAGGTATCCCGCTTCCAACTGGTGCTGTGCGTCTCGCCGCAGGTGCATTACATAGAGGGTACGCCGTCTATCTGCTATGTGCCGCGAATGGTGCACGTCGGCATCGGACTTGCCCGCCAGGCCGGGCCTGTGAAGGAAGTGACGGAAGAGATTCTGGACAGGCTGAAAGAATACGGCATTCCCCGGCAGGCCATCGCATCCATCGCTACGATTGACGCCAAGCGTGACGAGCCGGTGGTGAAGTCGCTCCAAAAGGAATACGACGTCTGTTTCTACACGGCCGAAGAGCTGGCGGCGACAGACGTGCCGCATCCCAGCAAAACCGTGATGAAGCACATGGGTACGCCCAGCGTGAGCGAGGCGGCAGCGTTGCTGTCTTCCGGCAACAGTGAGCTGATAATGCCGAAACGTAAAGGCGGGAACTATACGGTAGCCGCCGCTATAAATATCCGCGCCTTGCGCCGGGGACACATCGAGATTGTAGGCGCAGGCCCCGGTGACCCCGACCTTATCTCCGTACGGGGACGGGAGATGCTGGAAAAGGCCGACCTCATCCTCTATGCAGGCAGCCTCGTGCCCCGTGAGCTGACGCTTTGCGCCAAACCGGGCGCAACGGTGCGCAGCTCCGCTTCCATGGATTTGGAAGAACAGTTCGCGCTGATGAAAGATTTCTACGACAAAGGAAAGTTCATCGTGCGCCTGCATACGGGCGACCCCTGCATCTACGGAGCGATACAGGAACAGATGAACTACTTCGACCGATACGGCATGAGCTATCACATCACGCCGGGCATATCTTCTTTCCAGGCAGCGGCGGCGGCTCTGAAGTCGCAATTCACCATTCCGGAGAAAGTACAGAGCATCATACTGACCCGCGGCGAAGGACGGACTCCTATGCCCGAACGGGAGAAACTGCACCTCATGGCACGCTCGCAAAGCACCATGTGCATCTTCCTCAGCGCAGGCATCGCGGAACAGGTACAGGCGGAACTTCTGCAAGAGTACCCGGAAACAACCCCCGTAGCCGTATGCTATCACCTCACCTGGCCGGACGAACGCATCTTCCGGGGAGAGCTGAAAGACCTTGCACGGATAGTAAAAGAGAATAACCTGACCCTGACAACCATGATTGTCGTAGGCGAGGCTATCGGCAATCGCGAAGGACTGTCGCGACTGTATGCACACGAATTCAAACACTTATTTAGAAAATAAAAAAATGATATTAGTATTAGGCGGTACAACCGAAGGACGCATAGCCGTCCAAACACTTGAGGAAGCTGGAAAGCCCTTCTATTATTCAACCAAGGGTTACGAACAAGACATTCCTCTGCATAACGGCATCCGCCTGCAAGGTGGCATGGATAAAGACGCTATGGAATCTTTCTGCCGTAAAGAGAACATTTCACTGTTGATAGATGCCGCGCATCCTTTTGCCGAGGAGCTGCACAGGAACGTCAACGACGTATCCGACAAGCTTCAGATTCCGGCCATCCTCTACGACCGCATTTACCCCCGCATAGAAAAGCATGACGGTATCGTATGGTGCGACAGTTTTGAAGACGCCGTCCAAAAGATAAAGAAGGAAGAGGTCTACATACTACTGGCGCTGACAGGAGTAAAGAGTATAGGCAAACTGAAAGCGCTCTGGCAGGAAAGCTGCCGCTGCTATTTCCGTATCCTCGACCGTGAGAGTTCACGCGAATTGGCGAGAAGCGAGGCATTCCCCGAAGAATATTTGCGTTACTACCATGCCGGAGAAGACGAACGCCTGCTGATACGGCAGATACGTCCCGATGCTATCGTAATCAAAGAAAGCGGCGCTTCCGGCGGGTTTTCCGAGAAGGTGGAAGCAGCCCAGGAACTGGGCATCCGCATCTTCATCATAAAGCGTCCGCCGCTCCAACCCAATCTCCTGCCCGTAAACGGGCGACACGGTCTGCGAAGAATGGTAGAGCTGTACCATCCCGGATTCTATGACCTGCGCAGCGGGTTCACCACGGGAACATGCGCGGCCGCAGCGGCCGCAGCAGCCATATGGGATATATTCAACCTCGACGGAACTCTCCGTCCCCCGGAGTTTATAGTAACCCTACCCAATGGGGAGATGATAGGAGTTCCCGTAGAGCCTCAGAAGCAACGTCCCCGTTCCAGTTCCGTCAACGACAACTGGATGGTGGAATCGGAAGCCTGCGTCATAAAAGACGCGGGAGACGACCCCGACATTACCAACGGAATGCAGATTAAGGTGAATATCGCCCTGCCGTTCAATATGGACGAGGTGAACAGTGGAAAGCAGCAAGACGATTATAACATCATCATCGCCGGCGGAGAAGGGATAGGTATCGTCACCATGCCGGGATTAGGACTGGAACTGGGAGCGCCCGCCATTAATTCCACGCCACGCAAGATGATAGAAGAGAATGTAAGGATGTACCTCAGCTATGTCGGCGTGCCTAAAATGAGCAATCCCATCGTTGTGACCATCTCCGTACCCGGCGGCGAGGAAATAGCCAAGCGTACCTTCAATCCCCGTCTGGGCATAGAAGGGGGACTATCCATCATCGGTACGTCGGGTATCGTGAAGCCGTTCTCCAGCGAGGCGTTCGTAAGCTCTATCCGCAAGTCGATGGAAGTGGCGCGCGCCACGGACAGCCCGCGTGTGGTTATCAGTTCCGGGGCAAAGAGCGAACGGTACATCAAGGCCTACTATCCCGGGTTGCCGGTACAGGCCTTTGTACATTACGGCAACTTCATCGGCGAGACGCTGAAGATAGCCGACGAGCTGAAACTGCCCCGTGTCACGCTGGGAGTAATGATAGGCAAAGCCGTGAAACTGGCGGAAGGCCACCTTGATACCCATAGCAAGAAGGTTGTGATGAACAAGGACTTCATTCAGGACATAGCCAGCCGGGCGGAATGCGGCGAAGACGTATTGGCCGCTATCCGGAAGATGAATCTGGCGCGGGAGTTATGGGACATCATTCCCGCGGAAAAGCTGGAAACATTCGCCAAGCTATTGATAGAGCTTTGCAGGCAGTGCTGCGCTCCCCTGTTACCCGACGGAGAGCTCACGATTTTATTAATCGGCGAAGACGGAAAGATATATGTATGAAAAAGGCATTGATGATAATGTGCATGGCGGTTGCCACATCGGCCGTCCGGGCGCAGTCACCTATCTCCTTTTATGCAGAGGCGGGAATCGGAACTTCCCGCCTTTACGGAAAGCACTCCGGCAGTGATACGCAAATAGCCTGCAAAGCGGGGATAGGCGCGGAATACGCGTTGAATAAGACCTGGACGCTGCGATCCGCGTTGGAATTTGTATCCATAGGCGGCAGGGATGATATGGACTACGTGCGGAACGCCGGGATGAACGAGCTGTACTTGCAGATACCCGTCAGGGTGGCCGCAAGGCTGCCGTTGGGAAAGGATTACCACGCCTCGCTGAATGTCGGCCCGTACATCGCCTGCGGTGTGGGCGGAAAGACATCCGGCAGCATCCCGTATTATTACAGCGGCAGCTCCGCCGACGGAAACAGGCGGTTCAAGATGGATACGTTTGGTTGCGTCCTGGAGAATAATGCCGGAAACAGGCGGTTGGACGGCGGTATCGTCGTGGGAATCGCTTTGGAATACCGCAGGTTCGTCATCGGTGCAGAGGCGCAGGTGGGGCTGGTAAAGGTCAATCAGCAACTGAGGCAGGTAATAGATACGGAAGAGTTCCATAACTACCTGCCCCGAAACTTCGCTTCATTCTTTACCGTAGGATATAAATTCCGATAACGGCCGGATGATTGCTATTTACAATGCGAGCGCTCATGGAGCTTCGCCAATAAATCCTCGATACTGGTAAGGCGCACCGGTTCTTCACCGGGACGATGCAGGACAAAAGTGCCGTCTCCCTTCAAATCGCCTGTCTCGATACAGGTGTCCGACTCTACGTTGCGGTTGGCGAGGACGCCGTTGCGCTGCAAGGCTTTGCGTACCATGGCGTATCTCTGCCCATGACCCGACAGACGTATCTGAGAGGTATATTCATTGTCTACACGGAACAATCCGGTTTCCAAGTCGAACACGATGCCCTTGCGGGCGAAGAAGCTGCTAAGGCTGCCGTTCAGCGACAGGTCTTCGGGAGTACCGATAGTGACACCGTTCGCCTTGTCCATGAGCCAGATTTTGTCGGCTATTTGCAGAGCCAGTTCGAGGTCGTGCGTGGAGAGGAAAATGGTCTTGTCCGTCTGCCGGCTGAGGTGGTGCAGCAGTTGCATCATTTCCACCTTGCTGGGAAAGTCGAGAAAGGCGGTAGGTTCGTCCAGGTAAATCACAGGAGTTTCCTGCGCAAGCGCTTTGGCTATCATGACTTTCTGACGCTCGCCGTCGCTCAGCGTATGCACCATCCGATGCGCAAGGTGAGAAATACCGACCAGGGAAACGGAGTGCTCCACTATATGCCTGTCCTCTTTGGTAAGCGTCCCCCAAAAGCCTGTATAAGGGCTGCGTCCCAGTCCTATCAGCTCCGTAACGGACATGTTGCGGATGTCGCATTTCTCCGTCAGCACTACGCTGATAACGCGCGACAGTTGCTTGTCGGTATAGGATTCAATCTCTTTTCCTTGGATATGTATCTCTCCACCCAGTTTGGGCTGGAAAGCGGACAGGGTACGGAGTAATGTGGACTTACCCACTCCGTTGGCACCCAGCAGGCAGGTCAGCTCGCCGCTGTTGATGCCGGCGCAGATGCCGTCCGCCACTACCTTCACATCACTCTTACCGGGATAACCGATAGAGAGATTCTCGATATGTATAGTCTCGTTCTTCAATATATATGATATTACAGTTTGATATACTTGATATGGTCGTTTGACGTACTTGATACGCCTGTTTGACATACTTGATACACCCGTTTTGACAGACCTGACATTTCATTCGTTCAGCTCCCCTTTTCTCTTTCTGAAAAGTACGGACGCAACCACCGGAGCGCCTACCAGCGCAGTCACCGAATTGACGGGCAACGCCCCCTCGAATCCCGGCATACGGGCAATCAGATTGCACACCAACGCCAATGCGGCGCCTACCAGCAAGGTGGCGGGCATCAGGATGCGATGGTCGGACGTATGGAAGATGGCGCGGCACAAATGAGGCACTGCCAGCCCGATAAACATAATAGGCCCGCAGTAGGCGGTGACAATGGCCACCAGCACTCCGGAACAGGATATGACGAGCAGGCGCGCCCGCTTGATGTTCAGTCCCAGGTTGCGTGCATAGCCGTCGCCCAGCAGCAACAGGTTCATGGTCTTTATCAGCAGGAACGACAAGGGCAGCAACACTGCCATAATGCAGACAAACAGCAGCATCTGGTCGCCGGAGACGCGCGCAAAGCTGCCCAGCCCCCAGATGACGTATGCCCGGATATCCTCTTCCACGCTGAAGTATTTCAGTACGCCGATAATGGCGCTTGCCACATAGCCTATCATCACGCCGATAATCAGCAGCGTCACATTTCCCTTTACCTTCTGGGAGACGTAGACTATCAGCGCCATCACGGACAATGCCCCGATAATGGCGGCGACGGACAGCGCTACCTCTCCCATATATCCCAGACGGCTCAGCGCCACACCGCCCATAGCACCGGACAGCAGCACCACGCAGGCTACTCCCAGGCTCGCTCCCGAACTGATGCCCAGCACCGAAGGTCCTGCCAGCGGATTACGGAACACCGTCTGCATCTGCAAACCGCTGACCGAAAGCCCCGCTCCCGCCACCAACGCCGTAAGAGCCTGCGGCACACGGCTTTTCCAAAGGATATTGCTCCAGATAACTTCCTGATTGCTCATCATATCGGGGGTGGAAGCCGCTCCCGTCCCCCACAGCAATTCCCATATCTTGCCAAACGGGATATGGACGGAGCCCAGCAACAGGTTCAGCAAAAAGAACAGGAAGATGGATGCCAGTATAAGGAGCATCAACGGCAGCGCAGGTCTTTTCATCGGTTCAGTCGCTCGTAATAAGTGGGTTTGTAATCGGGCAGCAGGTCGGGATGAAAAGCATGAATCAAATCTTCCAAGACTACCTCGGGCTGCATGGGCATACTCTCATAGAAGGGCTTCTCACGCATATTGCAGTAGATTACCCCTTGCTCACGGAAAGCGCGAAAGTCGGCATAGCGAGGGTCTAAGGACTTCAAGGCGTCGTAAGAGAATGTTCCGTCATAGCTGTTGACGATGCGCCAGTAGTCGGCGCTCTCCGCCTGACTGTACACCGTCTCGAAATCCAGTGTCACGCCCCCCGAACGAGGGTCGTCTTTCAGGAAATAGTCCGCCCCGGCATCACGAAACAGCTCGGCGAGGAAACTCTTTCCGCCTACCGCATACCAGTTGCCGCCACGCATTTCACCGCTGAACACCACAGGACGTCTTTTCACACCGGCCACCAGCTCTTTCAGCTCGTTATACCGTTTCTCTATCCCGGCAAACCCGGCATTCGCCTCTGCTTCCCGGCCGATGAACATGCCGATGAACTTTATCCATTCCGCCTGTCCCAGCGGAGTCATCTCCTTATATCCCAAATGCGGAACCAGCGGAATGCCTGTCTCACGCATGGCATCATATCCGCCCCGCTTGAAAGGAGAGATAAAGATGACATCGGGGTTTATGCTCATAATCACCTCATTATCGAAGTTTCCCTCAATCCCTATTTTGGATGTCTTCCCCGATTTCAGACGCTCTTTCATCTCCTTGTTGAACAGGTGGCGGGTACTGGTGATGCCCGCCACGTAGTCGCAGGCATCCAAACGGATGAAGTTGGACAGTTGCAGGGAAGTCATGCAGATGGCATGCTTCACCGGAGTTTCTATCACGGTATAGCCGTCGGGGATACCGGCAGGCTTCGCGCCCTTCGGAACCAAGGCATACCGGAAAGTATTCCCCTCTTCTTTCTGAGGGTCGCGTATGTCCACCAAGCGTACATTTCCCGGCAGATATTTCACCGTATAGCCTTTGGCGTAGACGGGAACAATTGCGGAAACGGTGTCCGTAACGGAGACCGCAACAGCCGCGGAACCGGAATCACCGGACGCTTGCCGGGACTTCGCGCCGCAAGAAGTCATAGACAATGCACACGCGAATGCAATACCCATGAGAGGTAATCTGGTCATGATTATTCGGTTTTATATTTCAGAGCACAATATTCGGCAATTTTGGGGAGATACGCAAACTCTCCCCGCACAAATCGTCAAAGAAAAAGAGTCTACAAGTTCATCAAATCGTTCAACGCCTCGCTCATGCTGGGATGCGTGAAGATGAAATCGCGCAGGAAAGTATATTCCTGCCCCGTCTTCATGGCCATTGCCACCAGATTGATGACTTCGCCCGACTCCGCTCCGAACAGGGTACAGCCCAGTATCTTATCGGTATCGGCATCCACCACCACCTTGAACAGCCCGTCCGTATTGCCCAATGTACGGGCACGGGGAATGGCGGCGACGGGGAGTCTGTTTACTTTGATGTTCAAGCCTTTCTTGCGGGCTTCGTCCTCGTTCATGCCGATGCGTGAAAGCGGCGGGTCTATAAATACCGAATAGCTCACCGGCTCACGGTCGGACACCTTACGCTCGCCCGCTCCAAACAAATCCTCGCGGAGAATGCGATAATCGTCCAGCGAAATGTAGGTGAACTGTAAACCGCCTTTCACATCGCCGATGGCGCGGATATTGGGATTGGTGGTCTGCAAATGCTCGTTCACGATGATAGCGCCCCGCTCGTTCACCTCCACCCCAGCTGCGGACAGGTTCAATCCTGCGGTATTGGGGCGGCGTCCGGTAGCCAGAAGAACGGCATCCGCATCCAGCCGCATCACCTCGCCCGTCACGGCATCCCGGCAGACAACCACCGTACCGTCCACGGACTGCACACGGGCATTCAGACGGAACGTTACGCCTTTCTTCTCCAGCACCTCTTGCACACTGGCGGCAATGTCACGGTCTTCGCGGGCTATCAGTTCGGAAGAGCTTTCCAGCACCGTCACCTGCGAACCGAAAGAAGCGTACATCGAGGCGAACTCCAAGCCGATGTATCCGCCGCCCACGATGACGAGACGCTTGGGCAGTTCCGTCAGTTCCATGATGGAAGTGCTGGTGTACACCTTCGGATTGTCCTTTATCCCCTCGATAGGCGGAATGACGGTTTCGGCTCCCGTATTGACAAATATCCGCGGCGCCTGAAGCCGGATTGTTTCTTCCGCCATGCGTACCTCCACCGCATCGGGGGCGATGAAAGAGCCCGTACCCGTATATACCGTTATATTGGGATGGTCTGCCAGATTGCGGTAGTTCTTCTGACGCAGGAAAGAGGTCACTTCCTCTTTCTTTGCCACGGAACGGCGGTAGTACGCCTGTTTCTGTTCCCAGGACGCGCTCTTATCCGCCAGCTCCGCCGAATGTACCAGCGTCTTGGTCGGAATACATCCGATATTGATACACGTACCGCCGTACATCTTATCCGAACGTTCTATCATGGCAACAGTAAAGTTCCGTTTCGCCAGCTCGGCAGCGAGTGTCTTGCCGCCTTTTCCAAAGCCGATAATAATAGCATCATACTTTTTCATACTCTTATTTCTTTAATCGATTCAATACTCTTTTCGCGCTGTCCGCCAGCACCACGATGGCTCCGGCAAGGATGGCGGTATCTTTAATGACCAGTCGTCCGGCTCCGGTCAGCAAGGGGAAGCCATGCTCTCCGCTTCCCAAATCGGGAACCCACACCTCGGGGGTGGTGACGAGGAACGAAAGCGTGCCGACAGTCATTATGAGGGCGAGCGCGGCTCCTGCCAGTCCGATTCCGGGAGAGAATATCCCCAGGAAGGTAAGGATACCGATTGTCATAATCAGTATGCCGAGGCCGCGGGAGAAACCGTAGGTATTGTTCTCCGCGTGCCACCGGTGCTTGGCTTCGTTGAACTCGCCCTCTTTCAGCTTGTATTCCTTGTACTCCGGCGCAGGCTTGTTGTAGAAGAAACTCATGAACGGGCTGTTTGCCACGAACGGTACGATTCCTTCGGCTTCGTAGTTCCAGAATTTCAAACCGCCTATCCATACAAATATCACAAGAATAGCCACACGGATGAGGTTAACACCCAGCTTTTGGGAAGAAGCGGCCAGTGTCAGCGCCGCAAAAAACAGGTTTTGCAATTTCGTTTTCATATCTTTGTTGTTTTAGGTTCACTGAAGAGGCGTTACGTCTCCGGTGAAATGTTTTTGCAAATATCCCTGTTTCCGGCCGGTTGCGGAATAGCAATTATTCCGTAACAGTTGGCAATTCTTCCCGTTGTACCTGTTTTCGGTAGTCCGACACGCTCCCGCCCGTCATTTTCTTGAAGAAACGGCTGAAGGCGGCCACGTCCTCAAAGCCCAGGATAGAGCCGATTTCCTTAGCGCTTTTGCGCGTGTACAGCAACAGCCGCTTGGCTTCCGCCTCTGTCCGCTCGTGGATGACGCGAAGCGGTGAGGGCAATCCGCAGGCCACAAACAGATTGGACAGCGTTTTAGGCGAACGGCAAAGCATATCGGCATAGTCCCGCACTTGCTTCTTCTCGCGGAAGTTACTGTCTACCAACACATAGAACCGGCGGATAACATCGAACGTCTGTTCATTCTCCCGCCCCACACCGAACCGTGTACGGGCAATGCGTGTACACGTGATGATGAAACGTTTCAGCACAATCCGCAGCATCTCTTCCCGGAGATTATCATTAACGGCGGACTCCTGACGGAAAATCCGGACTATGTCGCGCAGGTTGGACGACTGCTCTTCCGACAGCTTCAACCGCATCACCCGGGACGAGCCGTAGAACAGGAATCCGTTGCAGGACACCTCGTCGTCGTGCCCGTAGATGCAGTAGAAGTTACTGTTGAACACAAAAGCCAGATACTCGCCTTCCACCTCTTTGATATCCAGATGATGCAGCGGGGTAAGCGTAATAATCTCGTCCTTTTCCAGCTTCATGGGGATGTGGTCTACCTCGACGGTAAGCGTACCGCCCTGCACCCACAGAAACTTATACAAAGTCTTGTCACGTTGCAGCGGCTTGCTTTCGTGGAAGCGGGATGTCATCGCGATATTGCCGTTCAAGCGTGTATTCAGTTGGTAATCCATACTCGCAGATTATTTGATAGAAATAACAAAGATAAATAATATCTTGTTTACTACCGATTATTTCCCGACTTTTGCATCCCGAAATTCCTTTTTATTTCTAACCGGATTAACAGTAAAACAGAATGTTCCCCATCACCTTCGTATCCCTCGGCCCCGGAGAAGCCGAACTGATTACCCTGAAAGGACTGAAAGCCCTGCAAGCCGCCGATTGCATCTTCTGTCCCGAAACACTCGCCCGCGACGGCCGTCCCCTCTCACGTGCCGCCGACATCATGCTCCGGCTCGACATACCCGCCGGCCATATCCGCCGCTTCTCCCTGCCCATGAGCAAGCAGCGGACGGACGCCCTCAACGCCTACGACCGAGTGTACGCCGAAGCCCTTTCCCTGCATCACGCAGGCAGGAAAGTGGCCGTCGTGGCAGAGGGCGATGCAGGCTTCTACTCCTCTATACATTATATATATGAGAAACTGCAAGCCGCCGGCATCCCCGTGGAACAGATTGCCGGCATCCCCGCCTTCATCGCCGCCGGAGCGCGGGGCGGACTGCACATCGCCAGCCAGGAAGAGAGGCTGACCGTAATTCCCGGCATCACCACCGCCGAAGAGATAGAACGGCTGATACAGTCGGGGAGCACAGTCGTCATCATGAAGCTGTCGCAATGCGCCGGCGAGGTACACCGCTGCATCCGCCTGCATCCCGAATACGACTACCGTTATTTTGAGAACGTAGGCACTCCGCAAGAGAAATACATCAGCGACAGGCAGCAGCTCGAAACGCTCCGTTTCCCTTATTTCTCCCTGCTCATCATCCGTCACAATGGTTTCTGATGCCGATTTAATACAATTTCGCACAGAGTACGAGTGATTTTTGCGGAAATGGCTTACCTTTGCACCTTGTGTAATTAAAAAAGATAAAGACATGAAGAAACTTGCTTTTTATATGTTGATGCTGGTTATGAGCATCGGTTATGCCTGCGCACAAGGCGGGGCGGACATCAAATTCGACAAGACCACCCATAACTTCGGAACATTCTCCGAGAACAATCCGGTGGTAAGCTGCACGTTTACATTCACCAACGTAGGAGACGCTCCGCTGGTAATCCACCAGGCCGTGGCATCTTGCGGATGCACGGTGCCCGAATACACGCAAGAGCCGGTGATGCCCGGAAAGACCGGAACCATCAAGATTACCTACAACGGTACAGGCAAATATCCCGGACACTTCAAAAAGTCCATTACGCTGCGCACCAACGCCAAGACCGAAATGATACGTCTGTTCGTTGAGGGCGACATGACCGCCAAAGACGCCAAATAAACGTTTTTATGATACAGAATAAAGGAGAATTTTTCAATTCTCCTTTTTTTTTGCTTTCTTTGAAGTCTATAACAAATTTGTCTTGCGGGATGAAAATATTTATCCCGCAGGACAAAAAATATTGTCCCGTAAGACGAATAAATCCGTCTCGTGAGACGGTTTATTTCATCCCGCAGGACGGAAATTACACATTCACAAAGCGGATAATCAAGACATATCGCAATCATAACAATAAAAATAAAACAACTATCATGAAACAAGAAGAAGAGAAACTGACCGGCGTGCCGGAAAATGCGTTCCGGGAGCTAAAGCCGGGAGAAGTCTACAACCCCTTGATGAGTCCCGACAGGAAATATCCCGAAGTGAACCTCTGGTCGGTACTGTGGGGTATCGCTATGGCGGTTCTGTTTTCGGCGGCGGCGGCCTATCTGGGACTGAAAGTGGGACAAGTATTCGAGGCGGCCATCCCTATCGCCATCATCGCCGTCGGCGTGTCCGGCGCAGCCAAACGCAAGAACGCGCTGGGCGAAAACGTCATCATCCAATCCATCGGAGCCAGTTCCGGGGTAATCGTGGCAGGCGCCATCTTTACCCTGCCCGCACTGTATATCCTGCAGGAAAGCTATCCGCAGGAAATCACCGTAACGTTCGCGCAAGTATTCATCAGCTCGCTGCTGGGCGGTGTGCTGGGTATTCTTTTCCTTATCCCGTTCCGTAAATATTTCGTAAGCGACATGCACGGCAAATACCCCTTCCCCGAAGCGACCGCAACGACGCAGGTGCTTGTATCGGGCGAGAAAGGCGGCAGCCAGGCGAAACCGTTGCTGATGGCGGGTATCATCGGCGGTCTTTACGACTTCATCGTGGCCACCTTCGGATGGTGGAACGAGAATTTCACCACCCGCGTATGCGGCTTCGGCGAAATGCTGGCGGAGAAAGCCAAGCTGGTATTCAAGGTGAATACCGGAGCGGCCGTACTGGGTCTGGGATATATCGTCGGACTGAAATACGCTTCCATCATCTGCGCCGGTTCGCTGGCCGTGTGGTGGATTATCATTCCGGGCATGTCCCTCATCTGGGGCGACAGCGTGCTCAATCAATGGAACCCGGAGATTACCGCCACCGTAGGCGCCATGTCTCCCGAAGAAATCTTCAAATACTACGCCAAGAGCATCGGTATCGGCGGTATCGCGATGGCGGGCATCATCGGCATCATCAAGTCATGGAGCATCATCAAGAGCGCCGTGGGACTGGCCGCCAAAGAGATGGGCGGCAAGGCCGATGCGGAAGCCGGCGTGAAGCGTACGCAACGCGACCTTTCCATGAAGATTATCGCCATCGGTTCCATCATCACGCTGATACTGGTTACGCTGTTCTTCTACTTCGACGTGATGCAGGGCAATCTGCTGCACACGGTGGTGGCTATCCTGCTCGTTGCGGGCATCTCGTTCCTCTTTACCACCGTAGCGGCCAATGCCATTGCCATTGTGGGTACGAATCCGGTATCGGGCATGACGCTCATGACGCTTATCCTTGCATCGGTAGTAATGGTGGCGGTAGGCTTGAAAGGCCCCGGCGGAATGGTGGCGGCTTTGGTGATGGGCGGCGTGGTGTGTACGGCGCTGTCTATGGCGGGCGGTTTCATCACCGACCTGAAAATCGGTTACTGGCTGGGAAGCACCCCCGTCAAGCAGGAAACGTGGAAGTTCCTCGGAACAATCGTTTCGGCGGCTACCGTAGGCGGTGTGATGATTATCCTGAACAAGACTTACGGATTTACCAGCGGACAACTGGCAGCTCCGCAGGCCAACGCAATGGCGGCGGTTATCGAACCGTTGATGAACGGTGTGGGCGCCCCGTGGTTGCTGTACGGCATCGGTGCGGTGTTGGCTATCGTGCTGAACGCTTGTAAGATACCGGCTCTCGCTTTCGCGCTGGGTATGTTCATCCCGTTGGAACTGAACGTTCCGTTGGTGGTGGGCGGCGCCGTAAACTGGTACGTAACCGGCCGCAGCAAAGATGCAGTCCTCAACGCAGAACGCGGTGAGAAAGGTACGCTGTTGGCATCCGGTTTCATTGCAGGCGGCGCGCTGATGGGCGTGGTAAGTGCGGCAATGCGCTTCGGCGGCGTAAACCTGGTGAACGACGCATGGCTCAACAACACATGGTCTGAAGTGCTGGCGCTGGGCGCTTATGCCATCCTGATATTCTATCTCGTCAAAGCTTCGATGAAAACAAAATAAGCTGCGAGGATACTGAAATAAGCTCGGACAATATAAAACGATATTCATCAAATGAATATGTACAGTCAGGTTATACATATTCATTTGATATAAATTAAAGTTCAACATCATGAGAAAAATACTATTCCTATCCCTTTTATTCGCAGCGACGGCACTGTCCGCGCAGAAACCCGTCGAACTGCTGTTGTGGCCTGACGGTGCGCCCAATACCAACGGGCTGACCGGTGCGCAGGAAGATTTGAAAGGCGGACGCGTCGCCAATGTGGTCAATCCGTCCATTACCGTCTACCGTCCGGCCAAACCCAACGGTATGGCTGTCATCATGTGTCCCGGCGGCGGATACGGCCGTCTCGCCATGAACCACGAAGGGCACGACATGGCAGCCTGGTTTACAACGCAAGGCATCACGTATGCGGTGCTGAAGTACCGCATGCCGAACGGGCACAACGAAGTTCCCCTGTCGGACGCCGAACAAGCCATCCGCCTCGTACGCGGGCATGCCAAAGAATGGGGGCTCAATCCTAACCGTATCGGTATCATGGGAGCATCCGCAGGCGGACATCTGGCAGCCTCTCTTGCCACGCTGTACGGCAGTGACGCCACTCGTCCCGACTTTCAGATTCTGTTCTATCCCGTTATCTCCATGCTGAAAGGCGTCACTCACGGCGGTTCACGCAAGAACCTCATCGGCGAGGCTCCTTCTGACGAACTGGAACAGAAATACTCGCTCGAACGGCAGGTATCTCCCCAAACCCCGCAAGCCTTCATCATGCTGTCCGCCGATGACGCAACCGTACTGCCCATCAACGGCATCGGTTACTTCCTCGCCTTGCGCGAACAAAAAGTACCCGCCACGCTGCATGTCTATCCTACCGGCGGCCACGGCTGGGGCTTCCGTGACAACTTCACGTACAAGCGCCAATGGACCGGCGAGTTGGAAAAATGGTTGAGGGAAGGACTTGCCTTTCCGGAATAACAGCACTTCCGAAAACAACACGATTACAACCATCATCAACCCGTTCAAACCTTAAAACTCCATTATCATGAAAATACAAAGACTACTGATGGCCGCCGCCCTTCTTCCTCTCGCCCTCGCGGCGCAGGAAGACCGGTACGCGCAAATCACCAATCCCCGACTGACGAACATCAACAAAGAACCGCCCCACAGTACCTTTACCTCTTATACGAACGAGGCGGACGCCGTCATCAACGACCGCAAGAACGGAACATTCCGCATCTCCCTCAACGGAAAGTGGAAGTTCGACTACGTAGAGAACTTCGCCGACCGTCCCACCGACTTCATGGATGCCCGGACAGACGTAAGCCGCTGGCCGGACATCGACGTCCCCGGCAACTGGGAAGTGCAGGGTTTCGGCACTCCCATCTACGTCAACCACCCGTACGAATTCTGCTCTTCCGGCTACGTTCCTTACTGGGATAAGCCCAATCCGCCGTACGTGCCCAAGGAATGGAATCCCACGGGAACCTACCGCCGCACTTTCACCCTGCCCGCCGATTGGGAGAGCAAAGAAATCTTCCTGAGCGCCGACGGAGTGCGCGGAGCGGCGTTCTACTACCTCAACGGCAAGTTTGTCGGCATGAACAAAGACGCCAAGACCCCTGCCCGCTTCAACGTTACGTCTTTTGCCCACAGGGGCGAGAACGTGATAGCCATACAGGTACACCGTTTTTCCGACGGCAACTATCTGGAGTGTCAGGACTTTTGGCGCATCAGCGGCATCGAACGGGACATTTACATGTATGCCCGCCCGCAAATACATCTGACGGACTTCAAGGCCGAAACGCCTCTGGACGGAGATTATCGCAACGGAATCCTGAAACTGAAAGTGAAGTTCGCCAACAAAACCGACAAGGAAGTCCCGTTCGTCGTAGGCTATCGCTTGCTGGACAGCAAAGGCAGGCAGGTCGCCCAGTCCTCGACCCGTGTGGGTCACGGTCAGACGGAAGTGGAGTTCACCCCCAAGACAATCGAAGCACCGTTGCAATGGACAGCCGAAACGCCCGACCTCTACACGCTCGTTATCAGCCTGAAGCATATCAACGGCGACGTTATCGAGGCCACCAGCTGCAAAGTCGGTTTCCGTACCGTAGAGATAAAGGACAAGCAACTGATGGTAAACGGCAGACCTATCCTCGTGAAAGGCGTCAACTATCACGAGCATAATGAATACACCGGGCACTACGTTCCCGAAGAGCTCATGCTGAAAGACTTCGAGCTTTGGAAGCAGTACAACATAAACACTATCCGCACCTGCCACTACCCGCAACAGGAACGTTTCTATGAACTGTGCGACCGGTATGGCTTCTACGTCATAGACGAAGCCAATATCGAGAGCCACGGAATGGGCTACAATCTGAGCGTAGGCGGCACGCTGGGAAACAATCCGCTGTTTATGAACGCCCATGTAGACCGCACGCTGAATATGTATGAGCGGGACAAGAATCATCCGAGCATCATCATCTGGTCATTGGGCAACGAAGCGGGAAACGGTCTGAACTTCTACGTCACCTATAACACGCTGAAAGCGCTTGACAGCCGCCCCGTACAATACGAACGCGCCCTGACGGAATGGAATACGGACATCTTCTGCCCCATGTACCACCGCCCCGCCCATATTGAGAAATACGCGCAAGACCCCGAAATGACCCGCCCGCTCATTCTCTGCGAATACGCCCATGCCATGGGGAATAGCCTGGGTAACTTCCAGGATTACTGGAACATCATCGAGAAGTATCCCATCCTGCAAGGCGGTTGCGTCTGGGATTGGGTAGACCAGGGACTTGCCGCCAAGACCGCTGACGGCCGCAAATACTGGACGTACGGCGGCGATTACGGTGAGTACGGCACTCCGTCCGACGGCAACTTCTGCATCAACGGTGTGGTATATCCCGACCGCAGCGTCAAGCCGCAGACCGAGGAAATGAGAAAGGTGTATCAGAACATCAAGTTCTTCGACTTCGACCGTGTAGCCTTTGTCGTAAAGATACGGAACGACTTCTCCTTTACCAATCTCGACAAATTCGACTTTTATTATATCGTCCGCCATCATGGCAAGGAGATTTACAAAGGACGTATCGAGGACATCCAAGCCGAACCGGGACAGACCGTTACCAGTCCGTTCCTGAATGGCATTCCCGTCGTCAATAACTCCACCGGAGACGTACGCATAGAGTTCTATGCCGCCATCCGTACACCCGAGCCGTTTCTTCCGGCAGGTACGGTCATCGCGCGCGAACAAACCTATGTATATACTTTCCACAAGGAAAACGCCCCGAAGCAGGCATTCGCCGATTCGGAAGACAATGGCCGGCAAGTCATTTTCTCCGGTGCAGACTTCAAAGCCACATTCGACAAGCAAAGCGGTCTGTTAGTATCTTATCAATATAAGAAGCAGGAATTCATTCACAACGGACAAGGTCCCCGCCCCTTCTTCTGGCGCGCCCCTACCGACAATGATTACGGAGCCAAGCTTCCCGTACGTTTGAAAGCGTGGAAAGAGGCCAGCTACCAGGAACCGAAAGCCGAAAGCTTCAACGTAGCGCGTGACAAAGATACTACGGCGGTAAAAGTGACCTACCGCTTCCCGCAGACCGACGCCCGCTGGGATATAACGTATAAGGTGTACGGCAACGGCGTCATCAAGGTGGACAATCACTTCGTCGCGGAGAATGCCCAGACACCGATGATACCGCGTGTGGGGCTGCGCATGCAACTGCCCGCCCGCATCACCTCGCTGACCTACTACGGCCGGGGTCCGGAAGAGAATTACCGCGACCGCCGCACTTCACAGTTCATCGGCGAATACACGTCGGGCATCAAAGACATGTACGAGCCTTATGTCCGCCCGCAGGAAAACAACCACCGCACGGACATCTATTGGTGTACCCTCACCGACAAGGCGCAAGAAGGCTTGCTGTTTGTAGCCGACCGCACTTTTGAAATGAACGTGTCCAACTATCCGCTGGAAAGCCTGGATAGCGGCGACTCTCTCGAAAACGGCTCTCCCCGTACCGAAAAGACCAACCACCGTCACCTCACCGATCCGCAACCGGAACATTCGGTAGATTTCTTCTTGGATTACCGCATGATGGGCGTAGGAGGCGACAACAGTTGGGGAGCTTTGGCTCATGAACCTTACCTGATATACTGCGGTAAGTGGAATGCCATCGATTATGGTTTTACGATTGTTCCGTTCGACAAGAAAACGGATTTCAAGAGTTTGATATATAAATACTAAACCGTTTGACAATGAAAGCCTTATCAGGCAGAATCCGTGTTTTATCCGGTATGCTTTCCACTTTACTCGGTATATGCTGTACTTTGGCAATCGCATCGTCCGTCTCTGCACAGGAAGCGGACAATGCCATGCTGAAATACGGATTGAGCTTCCTCAAAACTCCCTATGTGGCGCATACGCTGGAAGTGAACGACGAGGAGAAACTCGTAGTCAACTTCGACGAAGTGGATTGCACTACTTTTGTGGAGTATGTGCTGGCTCTGTCACTGTCCCCCGTCAAGGACGGGGCGATAGATAAGGCCGACTATGCGCGAAACCTGCAAAACATCCGTTACCGTGACGGTAAAATTGACGGTTACACGTCCCGCCTGCATTACATTGCCGATTGGGTTAATAACGGTGTCAGGCATGGCTTCATGGAAGATGTGGCCGCAGCCAACAGCCCTGATACGGTAAGGCTGTCCCTCGATTTCATGTCTACACATGCCAAAGCGTACAAGCACTTGGAGTCATCTCCCGCCAACATCGGTAAGATGGAAGAAATAGAAAAGTCCCTGTCCGGACAAGTCTTTCATTATATCCCCAAGAACAAGCTGCCCGACAATGGTTTCGGTTGGATAAAGAATGGAGATATCATAGCCATCACCACCAATATTCCGGGATTGGATGTTGTCCATCTGGGGCTTGCCTATTATGAGAGAGGAGTGTTGAAGCTGCTTCACGCTTCTTCTACCCGGAAAATGGTGGTTGTTACGCAGAGGCCGTTGGCACAGATGCTGAAAAACAATAAGAAATTTACGGGGATCAGGGTGTTGAGGATGAAAAAGGACGGACAGTAACAAGGCTGGATAACCCTATCACAGGGCTAAAAAACAAATCAAGGATGTACCTCTATCTCGATAACCGGTACATCCTTGATTTGTTTTTTGTTAGAACGGCAACGGCCCGTCCGACCCCACCCCGCCAAACGGATTGTCCGTTTGAGGCATATAGTCGGCGGCAGACGGTGGCGGTGGCGTAGAAGGGCTGCCGATGGGCGCGTTCATACGCGAACCGAACGTAGCTCCCCCGCCACCTTCGGTAGGCGGCGGAATCACCATATCGTCCTCCGGATTCTGGAAGCGGGTGTACTGGCCGATAAAGCGCAGGCGCACATCACCCACGGCACCGTTACGGTGCTTGGCTATGATAATCTCCGCCATACCACGCAAGTCGCTACCGTCGGCGGAAGTATAAATCTTATAATATTCGGGACGATGGATGAAACATACCATATCGGCATCCTGCTCGATGGCTCCGGATTCACGAAGGTCGCTCAACTGCGGGCGCTTGCCCTCTTCCCCTTCACGATTCTCCACACCACGGTTCAACTGCGACAGGGCGATGATAGGGATATTCAACTCCTTGGCCAATCCTTTCAGCGAGCGGGAAATCGTACTCACCTCTTCCTGACGGCTACCGAACGACATACCGCTGGCATTCATCAACTGAAGGTAGTCGATGATAATGACCCTTACCCCATGCTCGCGAACCAGACGACGGGCTTTGGTACGAAGCTCGAATACGGAAAGAGAAGGAGTATCGTCCACATACAGCGGCGCATCCAGCAAGTCACGCAATTTATAGTCCAGCTGTTGCCATTCGTAGTCGGCAAGCTGTCCGCTCTTAATCTTCTCACTCGGAATTTCGCACACATTGGAGATAAGACGGTTCACCAACTGCACGTTACTCATTTCAAGGGAGAACAGGGCGACAGGGTTGCGGAAATTCACGGCGATGTTCTTTGCCATGGAAAGCACGAACGCCGTTTTACCCATGGCAGGACGGGCGGCTATAATGATAAGGTCGGAGTTCTGCCAACCGGAAGTCATCTTGTCCAGCTTCGTAAATCCACTCTCGAGGCCGCTCAAACCGTCGGTACGGGCGGCGGCTTTCTGAATAAGGTCGTACGCTTCGGCAATGACCGGATTGATTTGCGTATAGTCCTTCTTCATGTTCTGTTGGGAAATCTCGAACAGCTTGCCTTCGGCTTCCTGCATCAGGTCGTCCACATCGAGCGTCTCGTCGAACGCTTTGGACTGGATATTGCTGGTGAATGTTATCAGCTCGCGCGCCAACGCCTTTTGGGCGATAATACGGGCGTGATATTCGATGTGCGCAGAAGAGGCTACCTTACTGCTGAGCTGGGTTATATAGAACGGACCGCCCACCTCTTCCAAATCTCCGCGTTTGGCCAGCTGCTCTTTGACCGTAAGGATATCCACCGGTTTCTGATTGACCGCCAAGTCCGTAATAGCGGAATATATCAGCTGATGCCGATGCTCGTAAAAAGATTCCGGACGGAGAATTTCACTCACCAATGAATAAGCGTCTTTCTCAATCATCAATGCACCGAGCACAGCCTCTTCCAGCTCCGGCGCCTGCGGCTGGATACGCCCGTAGTCGTTGACGGGCTGGGGTGCTTTTGATTTCGGAGTACGTGTAGTTCGTCTTTGTTCTGCCACTTTTTGAATTAAAAATTGAAAATTAAAAATTAAGAAATAATAGTCGGCCTTTCAAAAGGGAAAGCAAAGATAAATGATTTTATTGATAGCAATCAATAAATCGTTGTTAAGTTTTCAATCTACTATAAACAGAATTCATTAACTTTGTGTCCGGAGCCGCTTTGGCAGCCCGTTTTTTGTTTTTTAATTTTCAATTCTTAATTCTCGGTTTAACAATGCTTACTTTTCCGAACGCTAAAATAAACTTGGGGCTGAACATTACAGAGAAACGCCCGGACAGTTACCATAATCTGGAAACCATTTTCTACCCTATTCCTATTGAAGATGCGCTGGAAATAAACCCGTTGCATGACGGTGACGGAAAATATTGCCTGCATCAGGCAGGTATCGAAATAGCAGGAGAAGCGGAAAACAATCTGGTAGTAAAGGCTTATAAACTGCTGGATGAGTTGTTCGACCTGCCGCCGGTAGATATTCATCTGTTCAAACGTATCCCCTCGGGAGCCGGATTGGGGGGCGGTTCGGCTGACGCCGCCTTTATGCTGAAATTGCTGAATGAGAAATTCAATCTCGGTTTGAGTCTTGACAAACTGGAAGAACACGCGGCCCGTCTGGGTGCGGATTGCGCTTTCTTTATCCGGAACGCTCCCACTTACGCGGAAGGTATCGGGAATATATTCTCACCTGTTTCTTTGTCGTTGAAGGGGTATCAGCTTTGGTTGGTAAAGCCGGACATATTCGTTTCCACACGGGACGCCTTTTCGCAAATAAAGCCGCGCCGTCCGCAGCGGTCACTAAAGGAGACAATACAGTTGCCCGTTGAAGAATGGAGAGAGTATATGATGAATGACTTTGAAGAGAGCGTGTTTCCTCAATTTCCCGCTATCGGAGAAATAAAGGAAGAGATGTACAGGCAGGGTGCCGTCTATGCATCAATGAGTGGTTCGGGGTCATCCGTTTACGGGTTGTTTGCCGCTGATGCCGTATTGCCGGATATTGATTTCGGGAAGAAAGCATTTTCCTACAAGGGAAGGCTGAATGTGTGAAATACAAAACATAAAGTATAAAATATGAGGTATCAGGTATGAACCATGCGGACGGGGCATTGTTATACCTCATATTTTATACTTTATGTTTTGTATTTTAAGATGAAAAGATTTAGATTTTGTTTCGTAGCAAGTATGCTACTGCTTGTTTCCGCTTCCGCCTTTGCCAAAGAGCTTCCCGCGAAAATACAGGTTGCCTTTGAGAAGATGTACCCGCAAGCCGTTAATGTGGAATGGGAACAGATGGCGGGATGTTATGTGGCGGAGTTCGTTATGGACAATCGGGAGATAGATGTGTGGTTCGATGAAAATGCCCAATGGGTAATGACGGAGAATGACGTGGAGTCGCTGGAGAAAGTTCCCGCTCCCGTTGCCGAAGCGTTTATGGAAAGCATTATGTCTTCCATGAGATTAAAAGATGTGAGAATAATCACTTTCCCCAAACATCCTACAATAATTGTTATCGAAGTGGAAGTTTACAATTCCAATGAAGAATTCCAACTGTTCTATTCGCCGGACGGAAAGTTACAGCAACAACTGAATGTGAGCGAACTGGGTGGAGAGATTTACCCGGGATTGTTTGATTAAACGTTATTTAAGTATGAAGTATAACCATGCGGTTGGGGCACCGTTATACTTCATACTTTATATTTAAATGTACTTAGCTCAGGCTTAGTACACTTCTACTTTCTCGGCTATTCGTTTGGCTTTATCGCGCAGCGTATCAAGGTCGCTGCCCAGCGGCGCATAGCATAATACAACGCCCATACGGCGATTGACACGGGTAGTCGGTTTGCCGAAGATGCGCAAGTAAGTATCTTCTTCTTTGGCCACCTCTTCCATACCGCGATAGTTAGGGCGCTCCTGACTGGCAATGGACGACAGGATAACGGCACTTGCACCGATCCGCTCTTGCTTGATACCCGGAATAGGCAGGCCAAGTACGGCACGGCAATGCAATTCGAATTCATTCAGATTTTGCGTTCCTGCCAGTGTCACCATACCCGTATCGTGCGGACGCGGAGAGAGTTCGGAGAAGTAAACACCGTTCTCATGGCTCAGGAAGAATTCCACTCCCCACAAACCGGCGCCTGTCAGGGCACGGGTTACTTTCTCTGCCATATCCTGCGCTTCCTTTAAATGAGCGGGATCGATATGGGCAGGCTGGAAACTCTCGCGATAGTCACCACCCTTTTGTACGTGGCCGATAGGCGGACAGAACAGAGTGGGACCATTCTTTTGGGTAACTGTCAGCAAGGTTATCTCACTGTCGAACTTAATGAACTCTTCGATGATAAGCTCCTTTATATCGCCACGGCTACCATTACAACCGTATTCCCAGGCATGCTCCAGTTCGTCGGCGCTCTTCACGAGCGATTGTCCCTTACCGGAAGAAGACATCAACGGTTTTACCACACAGGGGAAACCGATTTTTTCGGCAGCGGCTTTCAGTTCGTCCAAAGAAGTGGCATAGAAATATTTGGCGGTCTTCAGTCCCAATTCCTTGGCGGCGAGGTCGCGGATGGCTTTACGGTTCATGGTAAAGTTTACTGCGCGGGCGCTGGGCACAACCTGAATACCTTCTTTCTCAAAATCGTACAAGCGTTCCGTACGGATAGCCTCAATTTCCGGTACAATAATATCCGGCCGGTGTTTGCGTACTACACGTTCCAATGCGTCACCGTCCAGCATACTGAACACTTCGCATTCGTCTGCCACTTGCATGGCGGGTGCTCCGGCATAAGAGTCGCAGGCAATGATGTATTGCCCCTTGCGCTGAGCGGAAATCACGAACTCCTTACCCAGCTCACCGGAACCTAACAGTAAAATCTTTTTCATTTCAGTATCAGTTATTATAGAATTGTCGCAAAGATAGGGAGAAAAAACGATATAAAAAGAAATACGGGAAGTTAACTTCATTCACCGTATCGAGTTAACTTCCCGTAATTATGATATTAACATATTACTACCCACTTGGTTAACTTCACAGAGGCTATGAAGTTAACCAAATGCAGATGCTGTTATTGATGTTGCTCTCTCAACAAGTCGTTCACCGTCTTAACCGGATTGAATGTAGTCAGGGGTACTTCTACAAAGACCGTGTTCCAATCGCTCATCGCACCGTTCCAAAGTCCGGGAAGTTCCAGGGCTTTCAGGTCTTTACCGTTCTTCGACTTATAGGAAATAAAGCCTGTTGCCTTATCCACATACTTCACCAAGTCGAATTTGTGACCTTTATAATCGCGTACGGCACAAACCAAATCTACCGGATTGAAGTGCGTACCCTTTTCAAACATATCTTTCTTCTCCGGATCGTTCATGTCAATCTGTGAGCTTTCGAGGATTTGCAGGGAAATCGTACCGTCACTGTTATATGCAAGGAACGGGCCGCCACCCGGCTCGCCTACGTTCTTCACCATACCGCAAACACGCATCGGGCGGTTCAGCTTTTCTTTCAGGTAAATCACCAGTTCGGCATCTTCCAGGTTCTTCGTTTCCGGATTCTTGCAGAACAGCTTCTTCTGTACAAACTGCAGGATGTCGAGAATCTGTTCGTGCGTATATTTGCCGCTGTCCAGCAGTTGCAGGTAAGCGAATGCCTGCTGCTGCAATGTGATGAGTACGCCCGCAATCAGTTTCTTATATAATACGGTATCGCCCTTCAGCTTATCGGGCACAACGTTATCGATGTTCTTGATGAAGATTACATCGGCATCGAGGTCGTTCAGGTTTTCAATCAATGCGCCGTGGCCGCCCGGACGGAACAGGAGCTTGCCGTTATCGCGGAAAGGTTTGTTTTCCATATCGGCGGCAATGGTATCGGTGCTCGGCTTCTGCTCGGAGAAGCTGATATTGTAATCCACACCGTATTTCTTGGCATAGGCGGCCGCTTTCTCGTCCACCAAAGCCTTGAACAGCGCACGATGTTCGGGAGATACGGTGAAATGCACATTCACCTTGCCGTTCTTGTTGGCCGCATAGAGCGCACCTTCCACCAGATGCTCTTCCAACGGGGTACGGCTGCCGTCTTCGTACTTATGGAACTTCAACAGTCCTTTCGGAAGCGCACCGTAATTCAAGCCCGCCGATTCGAGCAATGCGGCAACCACAGCTTTGTAATTTCCGGCGGCCAGCAACGCGGGAATATCTTTACCGGCTGTTTTTTGGCATGCGGCGTTCAAGTCATCGTAAAAAGCAAACTTCTCGATTTTCTCGAAGAATGTTTTCTCAAAACTTGACTGGGGAGCATCGTATTCCGCTCCGAGGAATTCAAATAAATTCTTAAACATACGGCTTGCCGCGCCCGATGCCGGAACAAACTTCACAACCGTTTTGTCTGTCTGAGTGTATGTTTCCCACGCATTCAGATATTTTTTCTGCTCATCGGCGTCCGGAGCCAGTATACCCTGCTCTACGGAAGCGGCGGCAGATAACTTTAAATATGGAAATCCTTTTTCGAAACAGGCCAGTTGTTCGGCAATCTGCTCTTCTGATATGCCTTTCTTGGCAAGCAGTTCTTTGTCTTGGAGTGTTATCATAATATCTAAATTTATTAATTGATGCCCAAAAATACAAAAAAAGCGGAAGTGCCATCAAGAAAAAGAAGAAAAAAACTACCTTTACAGCAGAAAATACGGACGATTATGGAAACAGATGAATTTTTCACTACCGGAGAGAAGCGTTTGCTCTTCGTACTCTACCGAAAATTATTGCAACTTTCAGGGGAAACACTCCACAAAGGCGATTGCAAAAAGCTGAAAACACATCTTGTAAACTCTATACGGAATAACCGCATACAACGGGACATCTTCGGCCTGAATCCGGTTATCAAGGATATGCAGACCGCCGTTATCGTAGCGGAAGAAATAGGCATGAAGCGCGCCTCCATTCTGGGACTGATGCTTCACGACTCCGTACGCTGCGGCACTTGTACTTCCGAAGAAGTGGAACGGAACTACGGCGAAGATGTAGCGGGCATCATACGAGGATTGATACGGGTAAACGAGCTTTACTCCAAAAGCCCCACTATCGAGTCGGAAAACTTCCGTAACCTGCTGCTGTCCTTTGCGGAAGACATGCGCGTTATCCTCATTATGATTGCCGACCGCGTGAACATCATGCGTCAGATAAAGGATTGTGAGAATGACGAAGCGCGCAAACAGGTGGCCAATGAAGCCGCTTATCTATATGCTCCTCTCGCCCACAAGCTGGGTTTGTACAAACTGAAATCGGAACTGGAAGACCTTTCACTGAAATATACGGAGAAAGACGTTTACTATCACATCAAGGAGAAGCTGAACGCAACCAAAGCTTCACGCGACAAGTATATAGCCGCTTTCATCGCTCCGGTACAGAAAAAGCTGGAAGATGCGGGACTGCACTTCCACATCAAGGGACGCACCAAGTCCATTCACTCCATCTACCAGAAGATGAAAAAGCAGAAGTGTCCTTTCGAGGGCGTGTACGACTTGTTCGCAATCCGTGTGATTCTGGATTCTAAGGTAGAAAAAGAGAAACTGGAATGTTGGCAGGCATATTCCATCGTAACGGATATGTACCAGCCCAACCCGAAGCGTCTGCGCGACTGGCTGTCCGTGCCTAAAAGCAACGGATACGAATCGCTGCACATCACCGTGATGGGTCCCGAGGGCAAGTGGGTGGAAGTGCAGATTCGTACCGAACGCATGGACGAAATAGCCGAACGGGGTCTTGCCGCCCACTGGCGATATAAAGGAATCAAAGGCGAAAGCGGCTTGGACGAATGGCTGACTTCCGTGCGTGAAGCGTTGGAAAACTCCGACAGCAGCGGATTGGAGACCATGGATCAGTTCAAGCTGGACTTATACGAAGACGAGGTATTCGTCTTTACCCCCAAAGGGGATTTGTTCAAACTGGGTAAAGGTTCCACCGTACTCGACTTCGCATTCCACATCCACAGCAAACTGGGCTGTAAATGTATCGGAGCGAAAGTAAACGGCAGGAATGCACAGCTCAAGCAGATATTGAACAGTGGCGATCAGGTGGAAATCATGACTTCCAATACCCAGACGCCCAAGCAAGGCTGGCTGAACATCGTCACTACTTCCAAAGCGCGCACCAAGATACGGCAGGCGCTCAAAGAAATGGCTGCCCGCCAGCACGCATTTGCCAAAGAAACGCTGGAACGTAAATTCAAGAACCGGAAGATAGAATATGACGAGGGTACGATGATGCGCCTCATCAAGCGTCTCGGCTTCAAAGTGGTAACGGATTTTTATCAGAGCATTGCCGACGAAACGCTCGACGTCAACGACATCATAGACAAGTACCTCGAACTGCAAAAGCGGGAGAATGATACGCATGATGACATCGTGTACCGTAGCGCCGAGGGCTATAACCTGCAAGCCGCCACCCTGCCCGAAGAAACAACCGCCAAAGAGGATGTGCTCGTCATCGACCAGAACCTGAAAGGCCTGGACTTTAAGCTGGCACGCTGTTGCAATCCTATCTACGGAGACGAGGTATTCGGTTTTGTCACCGTAAGCGGCGGCATCAAGATACATCGTTGCGACTGTCCGAATGCCAGCGACTTACGCGAACGTTTCGGGTACCGTATCGTCAAGGCGCGTTGGGCGGGTAAGTCACAAGGTACGCAATATCCCATTACGCTACGTGTGGTAGGCCATGACGACATAGGCATCGTAACCAATATCACTTCCATCATCTCCAAAGAGACCGGAATTACGTTGCGAAGTATCGGCATCGATTCTCACGACGGATTATTCTCAGGTACGCTTACCGTCATGGTAGGCGATACCGGACGACTGGAAGCGCTTATCAAAAAGCTGAGGACAATAAAGGGAGTAAAGCAAGTGTCACGAAACTGACAGCGTAATTCTAAAGTTCAACACTGCGTTTCTAAAGTTCAACTTTACCCCCAAGTTAAACCCTATGTTCCCCAAGTCCGACGTCACGGCCTTTATTTTTCAATTTTTAATTCTCAATTCTCAATTTACCAATTATGCAGTACGATTTCAAAAAACAGCTCCGCAGTTTCGGTTACGCCTGGCAGGGTATCCTGAGTTGTGTAGGCAAAGAGCAGAACCTGAGTTTTCATTTGATTGCCACGGTGATCGTAATCATTGCAGGATTTGTTTTGGGGATTACACGTTCCGAATGGACAGTGATAATTCTGTGTATCGGTATAGTGATTGCCGCCGAGCTGTTTAATACCGCCATTGAGAAACTGGTCGATTTAGTATCTCCCGAGCGGCATCCCATTGCGGGACAGGTAAAAGACATTGCCGCCGGAGCAGTGCTGGTATGCGCTGTTGCGGCGGCAATTATAGGATTGATTATCTTTATACCCTACTTTAGTGGATTATAAAATAAGTAAATGGTGAAATCAATCACCTCACCTTTTTTCTTTTATAGTAGGGATACGTCAGCAGGACGAAGAAGAACAATGCAAGCAGGGCGGCTACACCGGCTGCATGATAGAGCAAGTACGCATCCGACAACCGGCAAGCTGTTGCCAGACCCGCCAGAAGTCCAGTTTCCATAGCCAGATAACAAGTCGTATTGCCCGTTCCTCTTTGGCAATGATGCGACAGTTTCACAAACATCCTTGTAAACGGTATCGTAAGAAGCACTAATACACCCAATGTCAAGAATGCGATGTAATCTCCTACATATAGTAAAGGCAGCAATACACCCGGCACAAAAGCAATCAGCAGCATATTCAGTGCAGGCACCCATGCACGCGGTAGCAGGAAGCGGTCTAAACTGCATAGCTTCATCCCGATAGGCGCACGGAAAGCGACATATACCCTTGATGTGAAATACATGCTGAGAACTCCCACTGCAATAGCCAGGTAAACGACTGTACGGAAGCCGTAAAGGTCGTACAGCAAGATACCTATTCCCGCTCCTATCAGCATGCCCAAACGTGCAGACCATGCATATACCATATTGCCCGCGCTGCGCCTCGCCGATGTGGTGATGTCGATGGCTACCGTAATGCCCGCTGTCGTTGCCAGTCCGAAGCAGCCCCCCTGCACCAACGCAAGCAGCAACAGTTTGATATAGCTGTCTGCAAAGGCATAGCCCGCCGTCGCCGCCAGCATGGCAAGGGTGGAATAAAGCAATACGTTCTTCCGCTTGTATTCATCGCACAAATAAGCATGAAACGGGCCTACCGCAAACATTGCCGCCGCAAATACCAGAAACATGCTCCCTGCCTGAGGGAAGGATATGCCCAGTCGCTCCGGCATTACGAACGAAAGTACGGGAAAGAGCATATAGACGGATGCAAACAGTAACAGGTTGGCCGCGCACATCCGCCAGAAGTTGAGCGTCATGAGCCCGTTAGTACTGTTCTTTCTCATTCGGGAAGTCTAAGTTCTTCACATCGGAGATGTAATGACTGATAGCGTCCGTCATTACAGTATGAAGGTCGGCATAGCGACGCAGGAAACGGGGACGGAAACCGTTGTTCATGCCCAGCATATCCTGCACAACCAGTACCTGACCGTCTACACCGCCACCGGCACCGATACCGATGATAGGAATAGTCAGCTCGCTTGCCACACGTTCCGCCAATGCGGCGGGAATCTTTTCCAATACAATGGCGAAGCATCCGGCTTCTTCCAGCAGATGGGCGTCGCGTATCAGCTTTTCCGCTTCCGAATCGTCTTTGGCACGCACCGTATATGTTCCGTATTTGTTGATGGATTGCGGCATCAGTCCGAGGTGTCCCATGATAGGAATACCGGCACTGAGAATACGTTTTACCGTCCCGATGATTTCTTCCCCGCCTTCCAGCTTCAGAGCGTCTGCATGGCTCTCCTTCATAATACGGATGGCAGAGGCAAGGCCTTCCATTTCATTTCCCTGATAGGAACCGAACGGCATATCCACCACTACCATTGCGCGCTTTACGCCACGGACAACAGACTTGGCATGATAAATCATCTGGTCGAGGGTTATAGGAAGTGTGGTCACGTTACCCGCCATTACATTGGAAGCGGAGTCGCCTACCAGAATAACGTCCATACCTGCGCCGTCCACAATCTGCGCCATGGTATAGTCATAGGAAGTCAACATTGATATTTTTTCACCTCTTTGTTTCATCTCAACGAGGCGATGCGTAGTTACTTTACGAGTGTCGTCTGAAATATATCCAGCCATGATAATTATGTGTTTAATGATTTTTTTTAGCGGCGCAAAGTTAGCGCTTTTTCCCATTACTTGTGCACTTGAAGCATTTTATCGTAAGTAAAGCCCGTAAAATCATCTAATACACAATGACATAACGGAGCGATAGCCTCACGGGAGTTTGTTGTTGCCAGCCCTATAACGGTGGCTTCGGATGCCATACCCGCTTTCAGTCCGTTAAAGGAATCCTCGAATACGTAGGTGGTGGCGGGAGTTGTACCGAATACTTCCATACCGAGCAGAAAACAGTCGGGAGCCGGTTTTGAGTGGGCAAACATTTCGGCGGTAAGAATTCTGTCGAACATGGTCTCCACCTCAGGACGGGCACGATAGACGGCAGCCATTTTCCGGTCGTTGGAACTGGTGACAACCGCCATTTTCACATGGTTACGACGCAGGTCGGCGATAAAATCGAGCACACCGGGGATGTAGTCATAGGCCATATCCTGTTCAAAATGATTGAGGGCGGCTGTGATTTCCTGTTGTTCCTTTGTTTTCCCGGCGAAAAATGTATCGCAAATGTAAGTCATTGTCTGGCCTTTTATGCGGCTCTCCAAATCGTCCATACCCAGATAATCGACACCGACTTTATGCCAAAAGATAGAATACTGCGTTTCGGTATCCATCACCACTCCGTCGAAATCGAAAAGGACGGCTGTTGTTTTTATTGTATCCATGTTTAAAACAAATATAATATTCGAGTGCAAAGGTCTGAATAATCATCGAACTGAGCAAATATTTCTTATCTTTGCAAAAGCTTAATTGACGTATATCAAATGAACGATCCGCATATCTTAGGAACCGAACGAATCGGCAAGCTTCTTGTACAGTATTCCATCCCTGCCATTATCGGTATGACAATAACTTCACTGTACAACATCATCGACAGCATTTTTATCGGTCATGGCGTAGGTGCCATGGGTATTGCCGGACTTGCCATAACTTTTCCGTTGATGAATTTGGTGGTCGCTTTTTGTACGGTAGTCTCGGCAGGCGGCTCCACCATATCATCCATACGTCTGGGACAGAAAGATGTGGACGGAGCCACAGAAGTGCTGAACCACACCCTGACGCTCTGCCTCGTTAACTCATTCTTGTTCGGCGGTATCTCTTTTATCTTCCTGGACGAAATCCTGCGCTTTTTCGGCGCCAGCAACGAAACGCTGCCTTATGCGCGGAACTTCATGCAGGTAATTCTGCTGGGTACGCCTGTGACATATACGATGATAGGGCTGAACAACATCATGCGTGCCACGGGTTATCCCAAGAAAGCGATGCTGACCTCAATGGTTACGGTGGTGTGCAACATTATTCTCGCCCCTATCTTCATCTTCCACTTCGACTGGGGTATCCGCGGAGCGGCAACGGCAACGGTCATTTCGCAATTTATCGGCATGATATGGGTGGTAAGCCACTTCCTGCAAAAGACAAGCATCGTACGCTTGCACCCGGGCTTCTGGAAGATGAAAAAACGTATTATCAGCAGCATTTTCTCCATAGGGATGTCTCCGTTCCTGATGAATGTAACGGCATGCGTCATCGTTATCATCGTGAACAACAGCCTGCAACGTTATGGCGGCGATATGGCTATCGGTGCTTACGGCATCATGAACCGGCTGCTGGTGCTCTACGTAATGATTGTATTGGGACTGACGATGGGCATGCAGCCTATCGTGGGCTACAACTTCGGAGCGCAGAAACACGACCGTGTAAAGGCGACACTACGTCTGAGCATCATTACGGGCGTATGTATCACCAGTACGGGCTTTATCATCTGCGAACTGTTTCCTCATGCCGTATCGGCCATCTTTACGAGTGACGAGCAGCTGATTGATATGGCTTCCAGAGGGGTGCGTATCGGCATAGCCATGTTCCCGCTGGTAGGTGCTCAAATCGTTATCGGTAACTTCTTCCAAAGCATCGGAAAAGCTAAAATCAGCATATTCCTGTCTCTCACCCGACAGCTGTTATATTTACTGCCGGGACTGATTATCCTCCCCCGTTATATGGGACTGGACGGTATCTGGACATGTATGCCCGTATCGGATTTCTTTGCATTCGTTACGGCTGTCATTGCGCTGTGGATATACGTAAAGAAGTTGAAGAGACTACCGTCTCCCCAACTTCCTTCTTAAAAAAACCACAAATACTTTTCTTTTATTCGCTCTTGATACTGTTGACCGGATTCTCATTGGCAATCCGCCATGCCTTAACTACCACAACCAACACAATTAGTACCAACAACGCCACTCCCACCCCGATGAACCAGCCGGGAGAAAGCAGCGTCCCATCCGGAAATTGTTCCATCCAAATGCCGGAAACGTACCATGAGAAAGCAATACCTATTAGTACTGCTCCCACAGCCACCTTCAAGATACCGGCAGAAAGCAAACGCAATATGGAAGAAGCCTCGGCTCCATTCACCTTACGAATGGCTATTTCCTTGCTGCGACGCTGTGTCTCGTCGCTGACATAACCTATCAGTCCCATCAGGACGATAAGCAATATACATCCCGAAGTCACCGTCACAATGTTGCGAAAGCGGGACACACTTTCATTCTGCCATTCACGTATCTCTTGATAAGTGGAGAATTCCAACATTTTGTTCGGATAAGCTTCCTTCACAAAGGCGTTCAGCTTTCTTAAATTCTCTTCCTCCGGTTCTTTCAGGCGTACATTGAAAGTGCGGTCGCGGTCGTTCATAATGAAGGCCGTACAAGTCTGCTCGTTGAAGAAACCCATATTCCGCACATCATCCACCACGCCCACAATCGTAGGAGACTCCTGCAATCCTGCCCATGAAGGTTTTATCGGCAGCTTCCGTCCTATCACGTTATTCTGCCATTTCATAGTCCGTACCGTCTCCTTGCCCACCACGGCTTCGCCGACATGCTGCGGAAACGCACCTTCCAATAGCTTCAATCCTGTTACTTTCGGAAAGTCCTTATCTATAAGCATGAAGTGTAGCGGACACAGAAAATTGCCTTGCGCATCGGTCAGACGGTTCGTACTGTAATGCTGCAACAGCATTTTGCTGCTGCATGCCACCGCTTCCACGTAAGGTTGGCGTCTAATGGCATCGGATATTCCCTCATTCTCCTCTATCGCTCCATTGACAGAGCCTACTGCCAGCCGTTCGGTTTGAAAGCCGACATGACGGCTCACCACTTCCCGGTATTGCCATACCGTAGTGAGCAACACCCCCAAGATAAAAGCCACTCCCATGAACTGCACAAAGAGCAGTCCGCGCTTCCACGAACGTTTGCCCTCCGTATAGCGGCGAAACACCTGTGTCACGGGAATGCGCGCATACATGCGCCCCGGTAATACTCCCGCCACTACAAAGAGCAGCAATACCGTCAGTAGAGGCACGTAGAGGTTACTCCATGTAAACAAGTCCGCCAACCGTGCGCCCAACATCCCTTCGATGCGTTCTCCCAAAAAATACATCAGCAGCAGGCACGCTACCGTGGACACGAGTACCAATATTCCCGTCTCCCACAAAAACAAGCCCAGTATATGCCCCTCACCGGCTCCGCTGCACTTATGCACGCCCACCATTTTAGCCCGCCGGCTCATAGAGGCAATTGCCGCCAGCACATAGTTCATAACCGACACAAAGAAGATAGAAAAGCCCAGCACCCCCATAATGAGCAACTTGCGTTGCGCATCGGGCTGCCTCCGGTGAATCTCACGTATCGGTATCACGCTATACTCCGTCACTACGGATTCTCCCAAATGGGGGTCGGTGTATTGCTCCACTGCCTTTTGCACACGTCGGTTCATGACATCCACATCACTTGGCTGTTTCAGCCGGAAAAGAATATGATAGATGTTGTTCGTTCCCCATGTGCCTGCCCCATATCCCCAATCCAATACGGCGTCGGAAAGCAGAATTTCGTGGGGAAAGCTCGTATTGCGTGGCACTTCCCGATAAACACCCCGAATGGTGACATTGAACATCTTCTCTACGGAAAGCTCCTTGCCCATGGGATCCTCATCACCGAAGACACGACGTGCCATACTTTGTGAGATAAAAGCATTCTGCATCAGGGCAAGGTCATTGGGATTACCTTTCAGCACTTCCAGACCGGTGGTACGGAAATAGAGCGTATCTACACACAACATAGGCGTGTCTTCCAGTTTCTTGCCATCTTTGTAGAAAGTGGCCTGAAAGAAGTTGGAAGTCAGACTGGCACATTCCACCTGCTCGGGCATTGCCTCCCACAAGTCGGCAGCCGCAGGACGATAAGTACCGTAATTGTACCCTTTCTCCGGGATTCCGTCTTTGGTATTGCGCATCCGAAGCATCACCAACCGTTCCGGGTCTTGATAGAAGTTCTCATAACTAAACTCATAAGCAATCTGTGAGAACAGCAGAATACCTACAAATAAGCCCAGTGTAAGAGATACCGTCTTTACCACATTGCTACCCCGTCCGCGCAACAACGTTTGTATCGTATAATACAATTGTCTCATGGCCTACTTCCCCATATCCGTATTTACGCTCGCCACTACGCTACCATCGAACAGATGCACCGTACGATGCGCAAATGAGGCATCATGTTGGGAGTGTGTCACCATGATAATGGTAGTGTCCTCCTTGTTCAACTCCGTCAGCAGACTCATCACTTCCGCTCCGTTTTTGGAGTCCAGATTACCGGTAGGCTCATCGGCAAGAATCAGTTTCGGGTTCGTTACCACAGCACGGGCAATGGCTACACGCTGCTGCTGACCACCGGAAAGCTGTTGTGGAAAGTGCTTGGCTCGATGGCTGATATTCATCCGTTTCAGAATATCATCCACCATGCGTTTGCGTTCACCGGCTTTCACTCCCAAATAGGTAAGAGGAAGCTCCACATTCTCGTAAACGTTAAGCTCGTCTATCAGGTTGAAACTCTGGAACACGAATCCCAGTTTGCCTTTGCGCACACGGGTACGCTCTTTCTCTTTCAAGTCCGCCACTTCCTGCCCGAGCAACTTATAACTGCCGTCCGTAGGATTATCCAACAGACCAAGTATATTTAATAAGGTAGACTTCCCGCAACCGGACGGGCCCATGATGGCTACAAACTCACCCTCTTTCACTTCGAGGTCTACATGGTTCAATGCTACTGTCTCTACTTCCGAGGTACGGAATACTTTGCTGATGTTATTAATCTCAATCATAATGTTCTATTTTTCTATATATTATCTTTTTTATTCACTCTTAATACTGTTTACAGGATTCTCATTGGCTATCCGCCATGACTTCCAGAGGACGCAACCTAAGATTATCACCAGATTGGCGATTATCACCAACAGATAGACAATCCAACTGAGGGGAATCTGCTCGGCAAACTGTTCCATCCAAACACCGTTGATGTACCACGATGCCAAGCTTCCGAGAACAACCGCAGGCAACGCCACGACAAGCACATCTTTGGAAAGCAGTTCCAGGATAGAAGATGCTTCCGCACCGTTTACCTTACGGATGGCAATCTCCTTGCCACGACGGCGTACTTCATCGGTGGTATATCCTATCAGACCCATCAGCATGACGAAAAACATCGTTATGGCTGCCATCAACGTGGCATTGCGAAATACACGGACGCTGTTGTAGGCATCGGTAATCTTCTTTTCATAGCTTACGAAGTCGATGGTCTGATTACTGAAGGCATCGGCCACATCCTTGTTCAGTTGCCGCAGATTCTGTGCAAAAGGTTCTTTCAGACGGACATGTATCGTTCCCACGAAATCTTTATTATGACGGGCGATGAAAGGCATCTTAGCAGCCGTGAAGTCTTCTATCTGAAAGTCTTTCAGTACGCCCGCGACTTTCATCTGCGCGGTATTGTCAACGTCAACAGTACGCCCCACGGCATCGTCTCCCCAATGCATCATGTCCGCGAATGTTTCATTTATTATTATTTCATCTTCCGTACGGGCCATACGCCCGGCCTTGAACACCATACCCATCATAGCCGGATAGTCCTCACGCATATAGTAACAAGCACGCGTGGAAAAAAGCACATTACCCGATGCATCACGAATCATAGAACCGCTATATCCGCTGATTGGCGTATTATTGGCACTGGTCACAGCCTCTACATAAGGAAGTCCCTTAAAGAATTGGAAAGCGGCATCACACTCTTTATCCTTATTCCAATAGGCATTGGCAAGCGCCATTCGCTGCGGATTATATCCCATATCCTTGTTCAGCACGTATTGATACTGTACCATCACTACGCACATCAATCCGCAAATGAACGCCACCCCTGCAAACTGGATGAAAAGCAACGGACGCTTCCACCCTTTCTTTCCCTCGGTATAACGGCGGAACACTTGAGATACGGGAATACGGGCAAACAAACGTCCCGGCAATACTCCGCCCACTATAAACAGTATGCCGACTACCGTCAACGGAACCCAGATACGCTCCGGAGCAAGCAACAAAGAAAGTTTGGCCGCAGCGGTATCTTCAAAGAACTCCCGGAAATTCAGCAGCACCAAAGTCATTAAAAGCAACGCCGCCACAATGATAATGCCTGTCTCCAAAAGGAACATGCCGAATATCTTACCGCCGCTTGCACCGTTGCATTTATGCACGCCTACCGCTTTGGCACGATACGTCAGTGAGGAAATGGAAATCAATACATAGTTCAGCGCCGCAATGAAAAGAATGGCAAGACCGAGAACGGTCATGATATTACGCATTCGCTCCACACTTTCATAATTTCGGTAGGTGTCACGGATAGGTTTTACAAACGCTGTATAACCATATTTCTTTTTGTCCTCTTCCGGACGATACTTCTCTATCATAGCGTCTATGCGCGCATTCACCACCGACTTGTCCGCACCGGGACGGAAACGGATGTACTCGGGGTAGCTGTCCCCGCCCCGCCATGAGTAGTTACCGCCACCGCCATTCCACAAGGTAGGCATAGAGATGACGGCTTCCGGATTGACGGTAGCGTTTTCGGGCAATGCCTTATAGGTACCTTTCACCATAAAGTCTTTCTCATGATTGTAGTTGACAGTCTTTCCCACCGGATTTTCTCCACCGAATATCTTCCTGGCAAAACGGTCGCTTAGGAAAATCACATCGGGCTGTTGAAGGTCTTGCACCGGATTGCCGCTCAGCACTTCGATACCCATCGTCTTAAAGAAAAGTGAATCCGCCACCGTTTTCTTTTCGTCAAAACGAGCGTTCTCATTGTACAGCGGAGCATTCATCCAATGACAAGTGCTGGTGGCAGCTTCTACCTGTTCCGGAAAGTTCTCCAGTATGGCGCCTGCCACAGGACCGCAGTTCTGCTCTTGCGGCGGATACTTCTCACCCTTAACGGTAAATACAGACCAGATTTGATAAAGATTGTCGTAGTCTTTGTAGCAGGTGTCAAAACTCTGTTCGTATGCCACGCGGGAGAATAGCAGAATACTCATCGTCAGACTTAATCCCAAAGAGATTATCTTGATGATGTTCGAGCCACGTCCCCGAAGCAAGGTTTGAATGACATAATAGATTTGTTTCATACTATATTTATTTGTTTCATACTACATTGATAAGTGAATAAGTACATATTGAATCATTAGCTTATACTATCTGAATGACAGATACTCTTGATATAAATTAAAATTCAACACTTACTTATTGTTATGTTTATATTGTTATGTTTTTCCTACTTATAATAATGCAGAAAGCGTGCCAAAACAATTATAATACTGATTATCAACTATTCACAAACAAACAGTCCATACACAAGTGTCTAAGAATTAGACACAGTCCGTCCAATAATTAGACACAGCCCACCTAATGTTTACCTGACATCCGCCTGATACATACTTAACACCTACCTAAACACCTGATTAAATATCTGATTAATAATTATATAATCAGTATTTTAAAGATTATCAGTCTAAAGCCTGAAAGGCTTGAAGCGTACAGCCCGGGGAAACGCCCCGGGAATAATAAGGTCTCCCTATCCGCCTACGCCCTGTAAGGGCAAGAGAGCGCATACAAGAATTTTGCCCTTACAGGGCGCAATGTTAACCATATACACAGCCCCGGGGTGTTACCCCGGGCTTCAAGATAAAAGGCTTTCAGCCTTAGACAAGAGCATGTGAAGATTAGACAATAACATTTACAGTCTAAAGCCTGAAAGGCTTGAAGCATACAGCCCGGGGCAACGCCCCGGGAATAATAAGGTCTTCCTATCCGCCTACGCCCTGTAAGGGCAAGAGAGTTGCATACAAGAATCTCGCCCTTACAGGGCGCAATGTTAATCATACACACATAGTCCCGGGGTGTTACCCCGGGCTTGAAGATAAAAGGCTTTCAGCCTTATACGATAGTATTTATAGATTAGGCGATGACATTTACAGCCTTAAACAAGAGCATGTACAGATTAGACAATAACATTTATAGCCTCATATATATAATATATACAGATTAGTCAATGACATTCACGGAATAGAAAAGATAAACCAAATTATTATTTACAGGACAGAAAAACGGAAAATAGGACAACTTTTCTATCGAATGAAAACTTTACCTTTGCCCTCAGTTTCCATAGACATATACTTAGACATAATTCCGTTTTTCATAAACATACATTTAAACATAATTCAACTTTCATAGATATACACTTATACAATTACAATATAGATACACGCTTAATAATAAAGTAAAATATAATAAAGCAAATAAATATGATAAAGCCATATCCCCCCTTACTCCTATCATTCCTCTGCCTGTTTATGAGCGGTTGTGAGATGATAGACTATCACCCGTATGATGTACGCATCAACGGTGAAACCGATGTAAACGCCCATAATATTGCCGAGATAGAACAGAAATGCAAAGACAAGACAACGATTAAATTCGTAACCATGGGCGACTCGCAGCGCTGGTATGACGAAACACTGGATTTCGTAGGAGAGATGAACAAGCGCGATGACATCGACTTCGTTATCCATGGCGGCGACATGAGCGACTTCGGCGTTACTGACGAATTTCTTTGGCAGCGCGACATTATGAACAAGCTCCACGTTCCCTATGTCACCCTGATTGGCAATCACGACTGCCTCGGCACAGGAGAAGAAACATACCGTGCCGTATTCGGCGACCCGAACTTCTCGTTCATTGCCGGACGGATAAAATTCGTATGCCTGAATACCAACGCCATGGAGTTCGACTACTCCCGTCCCATTCCCGACTTCACGTTCCTTGAAAAAGAACTCACCGACCGCAAGGATGAATTCGACAAAACCGTAGTATCCATGCACGTCCGTCCCTATGCCGACCAGTTCAATAATAATGTGGCGCGTGTCTTTCACCGTTACGTAACCGAATTTCCCGGCATACAATTCTGTACCGCCGCCCACGAGCACCACGTTTTCGAGGAAAACCTCTTTGAGGACGGCATCATGTACTACATGAGCGACTGTATGAAGAACCGCAATTACTATGTATTCACCATAACACCCGACGGATATGAACGCGAAGTGGTCTATTTCTAATCAACCGGCACTCGCCGTTATCTGCCTGTTGTTGCTGTGGTGCGGCTCGCTTTCCGCGCAAGAAAGAGATACGGTGATTATCGTAAAATACGATACGGTTTATTTACAACGCAAACCGGACACCATCGTTACCGGCCGTGTGCGCCACAGCCGCTACGACCGGCGTGTACACCGCTATCGCAAACGGTGGGAAGCTCTGATTCCGACACACACCAAAATACAGTTTGCCGGCAACATGGGACTGCTCTCGCTGGGTACAGGCTGGGATTACGGCAAGCGTAACCAATGGGAAACGGATATTTTCCTGGGTGTCCTGCCCAAGTATCAGTCCGATTGCACCAAGCTGACATTTACCTTGAAGCAAAACTATATCCCCTGGAGCCTGCAAATCAAAGAAAGCCGGTTCGCGGTCGAACCTCTGACCTGCGGTATGTACTTCAATACCGTATTCGGTGACGAGTTTTGGGTAAACGAACCGGAGCGTTATCCGAAAGGTTACTACGGGTTCTCGTCCAAAGTGCGCATCCATGCTTTCTTGGGGCAACGCATCACTTACGATATCGACCCTCGCCGCAGATTTACGGCAAAGGCCATTACGTTCTTCTACGAGCTCAGTACCTGCGACTTATACATCGTAAGCGCCTTCACCAACAAATATCTGAAACCAAGGGATTACCTGAGTTTGTCTTTCGGATTGAAGTTACAATTGCTGTAAGCTTACCGTCCGTCCCCTGCCGTGGTACGACATGTATCCTACGGGGGTACACGGTGTACCTCACCGTGGTACGGCTTGTACCACACGAGGGTACGACACGTACCTTACCGTGGTACATCGCGTACCAAGGCATGATATGCTCCGGTATCCCCAATTTATTATTTTTCTTTCCCTCTTTCTCGGGAAAATAGAATATATTTGTCCTCACAAATATAAAAAGACACTGTGCTGCCATGAAGAAATCCGGAAACATTCTTATCGTTGATGATAATCGCGGCGTACTCACCGCCTTGCAACTGCTGTTGAGACCTTATTTTGATAAAATAACCACCCTTTCTTCACCGGTTACCCTTCCCTGCACTTTACACGAAGATACATGGCAGGTAGTGCTGCTCGACATGAATTTCACGTCCGGCATCAACACCGGAAACGAAGGTCTTTACTGGCTGCGCGAAATAAAGAAGCAATATCCGGAACTCCCCGTAGTACTGTTCACCGCTTATGCCGACATAGACCTTGCCGTGCGCGGGATAAAGGAAGGTGCAACAGACTTTATCGTCAAGCCCTGGGATAACGGAAAGTTGGTAGAGACTCTGCTGAACGCCGCACAGAACACCTCTGCATCCGAAAGGAAAAAGAAAGCAACGGCTGAATCCGCCACCGCCGCTTCTTCCATGTATTGGGGAGAAAGTCCCGTCATGCAGCAACTTCGCATGCTGGTAGAAAAAGTGGCGGTCACCGACGCCAATATCCTTATCACCGGTGAAAACGGTACGGGCAAAGAGATGCTTGCCCGCGAAATACACGCCCTTTCCACACGCCGCCGCAAGGAAATGATAAGCGTGGATATGGGCGCCATCACCGAAAGCCTTTTTGAAAGCGAGCTTTTCGGACACATGAAAGGCTCTTTCACCGATGCCCATGCCGACCGTCCCGGAAAGTTCGAGGTCGCCGACCACAGCACGCTTTTTCTTGATGAAATCGGCAATCTCCCCTATCATCTGCAAGCCAAGCTGCTGACAGCCATTCAGCGTCGCAGCATCGTACGGGTGGGCAGCAATACGCCTGTCCCCATAGACATCCGCCTTATTTGCGCCACCAACCGCAACCTGCCCGAAATGGCGGACAAAGGAGAATTCCGTGAAGACCTGCTCTACCGCATCAACACCATCCATCTTGAAATCCCTGCGCTGCGGGAAAGGCCGGAAGATATAATTCCGCTGGCAGAACGTTTCATAACCCGCTTCTGCAAACAATACGGAAAATCGCCTTTACATCTGGACAATGCGGCACGCGAGAAGCTGATGCTGCACCCCTGGTTCGGCAATATCCGCGAATTGGAGCACGCCATCGAAAAAGCCGTTATCATCTGCGACGGCACATTCCTATCCGCCGGATTATTCCAATTGCAACGCAGAAACGAAACACCGGAAATGCCCGTATCCACCCTCGAAGACATGGAAAAGCAAATGATACGCCGGACGCTGGACAAGTGCGGCGGCAATCTTTCGGCCGTAGCCTCTCAACTGGGCATTACCCGGCAGACACTTTACAATAAAATGAAAAAGTATGGACTTTAAGAAATACAAGGATATAAATCAATATTATATTTTCCGGACTGTTATCAGTCTGCTCACAGCTGTGGCCGCCGGAATAATGTGGATGTTGTTTTTTCTGAAGTCTCCGGAATCGCATGGTCTTGACACCCCTCTGTTCTGGGCTGTATGCTTCACCGTGCTTCTTCCTTTGACAGTACGCTGGCAGCAACGGTTGTACCGCCGCCATACCCGTAAAGTCCTCTTCATGCTCGATGCCATTGAAAACAACGACACCGCCATCCACTTCTCCGAAACGGACGGAACCGAAGACAGCCGCCTCATGAACCGTTCCCTGAACCGTGTAGCCCGCATCTTATATAATGTAAAAAGCGAAACCGCCCAACAAGAGAAATACTACGAGCTTATCCTCGACTGCGTAAATACCGGCATCGTCGTACTGAACGACAACGGAGCCATCTATCAAAAGAACAACGAAGCCCTGCATCTGCTCGGGCTGGAAGTATTTACCCACGTCCGCCAACTGTCACGTGTGGACAATCACCTGATGGATATGCTCACCGCCTGCCGTGCCGGCGACAAGTTCCAGGCGGCATTCAGCAACGAACGCGGCACCGTGAACCTTTCCATCCGCGTCAGCGATATCACCGTCCGCCGGGAGCACCTGCGCATCCTCGCCCTGAACGACATCAACAACGAGTTGGACGAAAAAGAAATAGACTCCTGGATACGCCTTACACGCGTACTGACCCACGAGATTATGAACGCCGTAACCCCCATCACTTCCCTGAGCGACACGCTACTGGAACTGACCGAAGCGAAAATATCAAAAGAAGAGATACGCAACGGTCTGCAAACCATCAGCTCTACAGGCAAGGGACTGCTCGCTTTCGTAGAATCCTACCGCAGATTTACGCGTATCCCTACTCCCGAACCGTCTTTATTCTATCTCAAAGGCTTCATCAGCCGTATGGTGGAACTGGCGCGGCATCAATATCCCGACACTCCGGCCTGTTTCCATATTTCCATCGTCCCCGATGATTTGATACTCTATGCGGATGAGAACCTCATTTCGCAAGTTATCATCAATTTACTGAAGAACGCCATACAGGCCTTTGAAATGTCTCCTTCCGCAGCGGACGAAAAGCACATCGACATACGCGCCTATTGCAACGAAGCCGAAGCCGTGCTGATTGAAATATCCAACAACGGCCCTGCCATCCCCCCGGACATTGCCGAACATATCTTCATCCCTTTCTTCACAACCAAAGAAAACGGAAGCGGCATCGGGTTGAGCATCTCCCGCCAAATCATGCGCTTATCCGGCGGAAACATATCTCTGATACCCGGGAAAGAGACTACTTTTGTATTGAAATTTAATTGAACCAATTAAGTCTTGTATTTGTTACCAATAATAAATATCTTTGTACACCAAGGTACATAAAACATTCTATAATCAACTTTATAACACAATACTTATGTTATTTACAGCCGAAAACATTCTACTCGTAGGTTCTATTTTACTTTTCGTCAGTATCATCGTAGGCAAGACAGGCTATCGTTTCGGAGTTCCCGCTTTGTTGCTTTTTCTTGTGGTAGGTATGCTCTTCGGAAGCGACGGGCTCGGATTGCAGTTCCACAATGCCAAAGAGGCGCAGTTCATCGGTATGGTAGCTTTAAGTATCATCCTGTTTTCGGGCGGTATGGACACCAAGTTCACCGAAATCAAGCCCATTCTCTCTCCCGGTATCGTATTGTCCACTTTCGGTGTATTGCTGACGGCATTGTTTACCGGATTATTCATATGGTGGCTGTCGGGCATGAGCTGGACCAATATTCATCTGCCGCTCATCACATCCCTGTTGCTCGCTTCTACCATGTCGTCCACGGACTCGGCGTCGGTGTTCGCCATCCTGCGCTCGCAAAAGATGAATTTGAAACACAACCTGCGTCCTATGCTGGAGTTGGAAAGCGGTAGTAACGACCCGATGGCTTATATGCTGACTATCGTGCTGATTCAGTTTATCCAGTCTTCGGGAATGGGTGTTTCACAGATAGCCCTCTCCTTTGTGATACAGTTCATTGTGGGTGCCGCCGCAGGTTATCTGTTGGGAAAACTGGCCATCCTTATGCTGAACAAGCTGAATATAGACAACCAGTCGCTTTATCCCATTCTGCTGCTGTCGTTCGTGTTCTTCACATTCTCCATCACCGACCTGATGAAGGGCAACGGCTATCTGGCCGTTTACATTGCCGGCATGATGGTAGGAAACAACAAAATCATGTACCGCAAGGAGATTTACACGTTTATGGACGGATTGACATGGCTTTTCCAAATAATCATGTTCCTTTGTCTCGGCCTGCTGGTCAACCCGCACGAGATGCTCGAGGTGGCTTGCGTGGCATTGCTCATCGGCGTATTTATGATTGTGATAGGACGTCCTCTCAGCGTATTCCTCTGCCTGCTTCCATTCGGGAAACGCATCAATATGAAATCCAAGTTCTTCGTTTCGTGGGTGGGACTGCGCGGTGCGGTACCCATTATCTTCGCCACTTATCCGGTGGTGGCGGGTGTGCCCGGTGCGGATGTAATCTTCAATATCGTGTTCTTCATCACGATTCTGTCCCTCGTCATTCAAGGTACTACCGTTTCAAAAGTAGCGTGTATGCTGGGACTTTCCACCCCGATGGAAAAGACGGGTAATGACTTCGGAGTAGAACTGCCCGAAGATATCGATTCCGACTTGCGCGATGTTACCGTCACCCAAGAGATACTCGATACGAAAGGTGATACGCTCAAAGATATGAACCTGCCTCAGGGAACTCTTGTGATGATAGTGAAGCGCGGCAACGAATACCTGATACCCAACGGCAGTCTGAAACTTCATGTGGGAGACAAGCTGCTGCTTATTTCTGAAAAGACCAAAGAATAGGAAATAAGGGAGAGTGTTCTCCCATGAAAAAAACTTCAAAGCATTTGCTTTGCATCACTATAAGCCCTATATTTGCGCAGTTTTAACTAAAGTGTGCAAATATACGCATGGAACAAGAACAACGGTTCATTGACTATATCGAACAAAGCATCGTACAAAACTGGGACAGAAATGCCCTGACAGACTACAAAGGAATAACTCTACAATATAAAGATGTTGCCCGTAAAATTGCAAAATTTCATATCGTATTGGAAAGCGCCGGTATTCAGCCCGGTGATAAAATAGCCGTATGTGGTCGTAACAGCGCTCATTGGGCGGTCTGTTTTCTGGCAACAGTGACTTATGGTGCCGTAATTGTTCCTATTCTTCACGAGTTCAAGGCAGACAATATACACAATATCGTCAACCACTCCGAAGCCAAGCTCCTTTTTGTCGGCGACCAGGCTTGGGAGAACTTGAACGAAGAAGCCATGCCGCTGCTTATGGGAGTCGTCCTGCTGACAGACTTCACTCCGGTCGTCTGCCGGGATGAACGGCTCATGGAAGCGTTCGAGCATCGAAACGCCATCTACGGCTCACGTTATCCCAAGAACTTCCGTCCCGAACATATCTGCTACCGCAAGGAACAGTCGCCCGAAGAGTTGGCGGTCATCAATTATACATCCGGCACCACAGGCTATTCCAAAGGCGTAATGCTGCCCTACCGCAGTTTATGGTCCAACATAGCCTACTGCCACGAGATGTTGCCCGTACGTCCCGGCGACCATATCGTATCCATGCTCCCTTTGGGACACGTTTTCGGTATGGTATACGATTTCCTTTACGGCTTCTCGGCAGGCGCGCACCTCTACTTTCTTACCCGTATGCCGTCGCCAAAGATTATCGCACAGTCATTCTCCGAAATCAAGCCGCGCGTCATATCCTGTGTACCGCTCATCGTAGAGAAGATTATCAAGAAAAATATCCTGCCTCTTATAGACAACAAAATCGGTAAACTATTGCTGCGGATGCCTATTGTCAATGACAAGATAAAGGCCGATATGCGCAAGAAAGCAATGGATGTTTTCGGCGGTAACTTCGATGAAATCATTATCGGTGGCGCGCCTTTCAATGCCGATGTGGAACGTTTCCTCAAACAGATAGGATTCCCCTATACCATTGCCTACGGTATGACGGAATGTGGTCCTATCATCTGCTCCAGCCGTTGGGAAACCCTGAAGCTCGCTTCTTGCGGAAAAGCCACCACCCGTATGGAAGTAAAGATAGACTCTCCCGACCCTCAGCACGTAGCGGGCGAAATTATCTGCCGGGGAACCAACCTTATGCTGGGCTATTACAAGAATGCAGAAGCCACTTCTCAAATAATAGACGTCAACGGCTGGCTGCACACAGGCGACCTTGCCACGATGGATGCCGACGGCTATGTCACCGTACGCGGACGCAGTAAGAATATGCTTCTCACTTCCAGCGGACAGAACATTTATCCCGAAGAAATAGAAAGCAAACTGAACAATATGCCATACGTATCAGAGTCATTGATTGTATTGCAGCACGACAAACTCGTAGCCCTGATATATCCCGACTTTGACGACGCCTTTGCCCATGGCTTGCAGCAAGCCGATATAGAGAAAGCAATGGAAGCCAACCGGAATGAGTTGAACCAACTGCTGCCGGCATATTGCCAGATTACTAAAGTGAAAATACACTTTGAGGAATTTGAAAAAACAGCCAAAAAGAGCATCAAACGCTTCATGTATCAGGAAGCCAAAGGCTGAAATCCTTAAAAAACATATAGCAAGAAGTACGATTTTATAAGAAGTGTTATAAAACATGCTTTTTTTCTTGGATAATTTGCAGATTTCCCAATTGTCCGTATCTTTGCAATGTGTTTTTCATAGTATTAGATTTAAGGTTAACAAAGGTTGGAGTACAGCGGTACTCCTTTTTTTATGCCCGTACATTTCAGCACCCCTGTTTTCCCTTCGCGTCATTGCATTTTCATATGTCGGAAATGAAAATCCCGGAATATTAATTATCTTTACGGAAAAATAGAAGGAAATGGATATAGATACATTTATCAACAATTACCGGGAAGCATTCGGACAGCAAACCGAACTTCCCATCGCTTTCTGGTACTCCGACCGGCCGGAAGCTCCGACAGAGAAAGTAAGCGGATGCTTCTTTAAAAGCATGGCGCAGGTCAGGAGCGGAAAGACAATCAGCCTCAACGCGGAAACAATAGGCTGCGGTGGCGGCAAGTTTTACACAGGATTTACAGATATGCCGGAGCATGTACCCGGCTTCGTTTCCTTGAAAGAGAAGTACAAGAAAACGCCTGAAATGGTTGTCGACTTCATACAGGAGATACAAGTGCCTAAAGCCGAAAAAGCCTGGCTGCACTTTACACGAATCGATAATCTGGCGTCTTTCGACAAAGCGGAAGGTATACTGTTCCTTGCAACTCCCGACGTATTAGCCGGATTGACCACGTGGGCGTTTTTCGACAGTAACGCGTTCGACATCGTTTCTGCACCATTCGGTTCCGGCTGTTGCTCTGTTGTGACGCAAGCGGTTCTTGAAAATCGGAAACAAGGCAAAAGGACGTTTATAGGATTCTTCGATCCGTCTGTCCGTCCTTATTTTGAGGCGGATTTACTAAGCTTTACCATACCGATGTCCCGATTCAAGGAAATGTATCACACCATGCGCGAAAGCTGCCTGTTCGATACACGCGCCTGGGGCAAAATCAAAGATAGAATACAAAATGCACGGAAAGAAACAACGCCTTTCAATCATTTAAATATATCCTTCGAAATTCGTCCGGACATTTCATTGCGTGAGGTGACGATAGAGGACGCCACCGCCATATATCATGCCATTGATACCCATCGCGACTATATGCGCACTTGGCTGCCGTTTGTCGACAACCTGAAATCCGCGGCCGATGAGGAAAGTTTTTTGAAAGGAGTTCTCTCCGTCCCTGCCGACAGCTACGAACCGATATTCGGCATCTGGAATAAACAAAATGAAATTTGCGGACTGGTAGGTTTCCATTTCTCCGACTTTGCCAATCATCGTACGGAAATCGGCTATTGGTTATTGCCTGAATATCAACATCAAGGAATTATGACCGCCTGTGTTCGCCGTCTGTGCCAATGGGCGGTCGAAGCCAAAGATATAAAACGCATACAAATCCGTTGCGCCACAGGCAATACCGCAAGTAACGGCATTCCCGTCCGGCTTGGTTTCCGTCTGGAAGGAACGGAACGTGCCGGAGAATTGTTGGCTTCGGGAGAGTATGCGGATATACATGTATATAGCATTTTGAAAGAAGAACTTATGGAACAACAAATTCAACTCAACGAGCACAACAAACAGGAATACCCGCCCATGCACACCACCGAACATATCATTAATCAGACAATGATTAGATTATTCGGTTGCGGCCGCTCTGTCTCCGCTCATATAGAGCGTAAGAAAAGCAAATTGGATTATCGATTGAACGCCTGCCCTACGGAAGAGCAAATAAAGAGCCTGGAAGAAGCGGTTAATGAAGTGATAGCACGGCACCTGCCCGTCACTACCGAATTCATCACTCAGGAAGAAGCTAAGGGCAGGTTCGATTTGGAACGGTTACCGGAAGATGCTTCGGAAACCGTACGTGTAGTAAAAGTCGGTGATTATGACGAATGCCTTTGTATCGGTACACATGTTGCCAATACTTCCGAGATAGGAACTTTCAAAATTATCAGCCACGACTGGGATGAAGAAAGCAAGCGTTGGCGGATGCGTTTTAAATTAGTATAAAAATCAATCAATTTTAAATAAAAAGATAGCAATATTGGCATTATACAAGTAAAATAGTCAGCTATTCAATGACAAATAGTCAATAAAGTCAGTATAAGCTTGCTGGCATGAGGTTTGCAATATAGCAGGTGAACGACGGTTCAAGACGTAAATAATGAAAGCCGAAAGACGGACATTGAAAAGCGCTGAGAACCGAAGTTCGGAATAAACCGAATGTATAACTTTTAAAAGATAGGAGACTATGATTATGATGCCTGTAAGAAGAACTCAGAATTGGTTACCAAGTATCTTTAACGATTTCTTTGATAACGATTGGATGGTAAAAGCCAATGCAACCGCTCCAGCCATCAACGTTTTTGAAACGGAAAAAGAATACAAAGTAGAGTTGGCCGCTCCCGGAATGACAAAAGAAGACTTCAACGTACATATCGATGAAGAAAACAATCTGGTCATCAGCATGGAGAAGAAAACGGAAAACAAGGAAGAGAGCAATAAAGATGAAAAGAAAGAAGGTCGCTATCTGCGTCGCGAGTTCTCATACTCCAAATTCCAACAGACAATGATCCTTCCGGACGACGTCGACAAAGAGAAGATTTCCGCTCAAGTGGAAAACGGTGTGTTGAATATCAATCTGCCGAAATTCACCGAGCAGGAAAAGGAAAAAACTAAAAAATTCATTGACGTAAAATAAAGTAATCGGTAATTAGAGAATGCCCCGGTGCAAATCTTTGCATCGGGGCATTCATGTATCGGATCAGTATTTTGGCTATTTCTTTTTTCCTTTCAGAAAACGGTCTGTCAGCCATTTACGCACAGGCTCATCATAGAGTTTCAAGCAGGCATAGGCAAGAATGAAAGCACTGATAAAGGTCAATATCATATAAGGAATACTCTCTACGATAGTTGCATTATGATTGCATACCCAAGCCGTATAAGTATATACTAACGGGAAATGTGTTATGTATACCGGATACGAAATATCTCCCAGGAATTTGCATATAGCGGTAGAGCGTTTACCGGTCACTTTGCCACCCGCTCCCATAGAAACAATCACAGGAAAAACAAAAAGAATACAGCAAGCTTCATAAAGTCCATTCATCCAGAAGTGATTTTCACCGCCCAAACGGGGGAAAGCCATAACTATCACAATCATCAGACTGCACCACCAGAACGCCCGCTTTTTAATATGAACCAACCATCCTAAACGGGATAACAGCAATCCGCCAAAGAAAGGATACATCAGCCGGACAAGCCCTACATATTGCTGCTCCCAGTTCAATGCCCAGCCACCGACAATATCTCCCGTAGGTGCAGTTAGGCAACGGTGCACCGTAAAACATCCCGCCACCAAAACCAAAACGGACAAAGCTGTTTTATTGAACTTGCGGATGAACAGCGCATAAAGAATATTACCTATGTATTCGTAATAGAGCGACCAGGCCGGTCCGTTCAACGGATGCATTTCCGTCCAACCGCGAATGTCCCACTTCAGAGGAAGAGGGAGCAAAGTACATCCCAACAGCATCACCAATAACATGGTTCCGACCGATGTGTTCTGAATAGCCGGAAAACATGGTGACTCCTGAAAATAGAAGAATACCGCACCTATAATGCTTCCCACTATAACCATAGGATGCAAACGAATTATACGCCGCTTGAAGAAAGTACCGACACTCATCCGATTCCAACGGTCGTCATAAGCATAACCGATAACAAAACCGGAAAGCATAAAGAAAAAATCCACCGCCAAATAACCGTGATTGATAAGTTGCTCCAAATGGCTACCGCCAGAATGTGCTTCCAACAAATGGAAAGCGACAACCATTACAGAAGCTACACCACGAAGCCCGTCAAGAATTTCATAATGCGGCTTTGAAGCGAGGTAAGAGTTTTGTGTGTCCATTTTGGTATAAGATGTTTATTAATTCGCGTGCAAAGGTAATAAAAAAGGTCATAGGAATAATAAGGCGGTATCCCCTTTTCAATTGCTTTTTCTGTAACTTTTTACCGCCCAGATATTGGCTACTGCGGCAAAAGCAAGCAGAGCCCCCAGTTGAGGAAGCAACTCGGCGAAACCACCGCCGCGAAGGTATATCGTACGCATTACTTCTACAAAATACCTTAACGGATTGATACGGGTAATCCATTGCGCCCATTCGGGCATACTATGAATAGGAGTAAAAAGACCGCTCATTAAAATAAGTACGAGCATAAAAAACCACATGACAAACATGGCTTGCTGTAGCGTTGACGAATGATTGGATATAACCAGGCCAAAACCGGAAACCACCGGAAGAAATATCAGTGCGAAACCGTAGATTGTGAGAAAATGCCCGGCAGGCAAAATTCCATAAAGCAACCAGGCAAGGACAAAACAAATGGTAAGCACCACAAATCCTATCAACCAATAAGGTATCAACTTGGCAGCGATAAACGTGAATTTATTGACCGGTGTCACATTGATTTGTTCAATAGTCCCCGCTTCTTTCTCTCCCACTACATTGAGGGCGGGAAGAAAACCGCAAATCAATGTCAGTAACATAACCATAAGTGCAGGAATCATGAAAAGCTTATAGTTCAGAGTGGGGTTATAGAGATTCAAGGTAGAGATGCCGATACGGGGAAGCGGTTTTCCCGCTAATGCTCTAACAGGTGTTTCCGACCTTAATTCACGGGCATAATCACTGATGATAGAAGACAGATAAGAGCCGCCCAAACTTCCTTTTGTTCCGTTTACAGCATTGGCTGCGACAAGCAAACGAGGCGCTTTACCGTTTATCCAATCTTTTTCAAAATCATGGGGAATCTCCAAAATGACATCTACCGTACCTTTTTCAACACCCAGCAAAGCCTCATCATAAGTATCGGGAAGCGCTGTCAGCCGAAAATAGGTGGAAGCGCCGATCTTATCTACCAAACGGCGTGACACAACACTATGGTCATTATCCACAATATTCAGATTGATATTCTTTATCTCCAAGTTGGCAGCCCAAGGCATCAATATCATAATCATACATGGGAATATGAAAATCAGCTTTGGCAAGAATGAGTTGCGAAACAGCTGCTTGAATTCTTTTTCTATCAGATATTTAATCATAAGGATACTACTGTTTATACTCTACGGTCATGACACATCTTATATACTTAATACAATTGAAACGGCATCATTCCAACCGGTTCTTGAATTTCTTGAAGCTAACGGTTATCAGAAATACCGCCATAACGGTCAGTATACTGATTTCGGTCAGCACCAGTGATATATCCACCCCCTCTATCATCAATTTACGTACCGCCTGAATATACCAACGCGCAGGAATCACTGTGGAAATACCTCGTAAAATAACAGGCATGCTCTCGATAGGAAATATCATTCCCGAAAGCAGCATGGTAGGCATCATCAGCATTAATCCGGACACCAGCATAGCGGCTACCTGCGTACGGGTTACGGTAGAAATGAGCAGTCCCAAAGCCAATGATACGAAAATAAAAAGCAATGACACTACAATCAGCCAAAACAGGCTGCCCGCAACCGGCACATGAAGGACATAGACAGAGAGCAACAGAATCGTTATCAGATTGACAAATGACAAAACGAAGTACGGCACTGCTTTGGCAAGGATGATAAACAGCGGTTTTACGGGAGAAACCAGTAGCACTTCCATAGTTCCCGTTTCCTTTTCGCGTACTATGGAGATAGAAGTCATCATTGCACAAATCAGCATCAGGATAAGGCCCATAACACCGGGAACAAAATTATAGGCACTCTTCATTTGCGGATTGTAAAGCAGCTTGACCTGGGGCACAATGGCAGAGGCGCGTACTCCGGGCGGAAGCATCTCCTGTCCCGTCATAGAGATAATATTTGTGGCATATCCGGCCTGCATGGTAGCCATATTGGGGTCGGTGGCATCGGAAATAATCTGTACTCCGGCCTCACCGGTATAGAGATTGTCCGAGAAACGTTCGCTAAAGACTATTGCCATATCAATATCCCCGCTCCTGAAAAAACGGTCTGCTTCTTCGGGGGAATGCAGATGGCGGATAACAGTAAAATACTCACTGGCATCCACACGGTCGATAATGCGCCGGGTTACGACATCATTGGAAGGGTCGAGAACGGCAACACGCACATTCTTTACCTCCGTAGTGATGGCAAAGCCGAAAAGGATAATCTGCACAATGGGCATACCCATCAGAATCAGCATCGTACGCCGGTCGCGGAAGATGTGAAAGAATTCTTTTCGGACAAAAGCTATGAATTGTTTCATGGTTATATCACAATCAGTTTTGAATTTTATATCTGTATCAATCGGCCGCTCTTACAGCCTCACGGGCCAACTGTTGAAAAACATCGTCCATGGTAGCTGCTCCAAACTGTTGTTTCAGTCTGTCGGGAGTATCAAGCGCACGGATTACACCATCCACCATGATAGAAATACGGTCGCAATACTCCGCCTCATCCATAAAATGGGTTGTGACAAAAACAGTGATACCCTGATCGGCAGCCTGATAAATCAACTCCCAAAACTGGCGGCGGGTGGCAGGATCGACACCGCCCGTAGGTTCATCCAGAAAAACAATCTTGGGATGATGAAAAATGGAGACCGAAAAAGCGAGCTTCTGTTTCCACCCCAGCGGCAGATTCTTAACGAGCGTATCACGCTCTTGTTCCAGTCCCAGACGTAGAAGCAATTCATCTGTTCTCGAGGCAATCTCGGTTTCGGGCACCCCATAGATACCGGCAAAAAGGCGGATATTTTCCCATACTTTGAGATCTTCATACAAGGAAAACTTCTGACTCATATAACCGATGTTCTTTTTCACGGCTTCGGATTGGGTGGCAACATCAAAGCCTGCAACACAAGCTTTGCCGTCCGTAGGATGGCTTAAACCTGTGAGCATACGCATAGCGGTAGTCTTACCGGCTCCATTGGCACCCAGAAAGCCGAAGATTTCACCTTGGCGTACTTTGAAGGAAATATGGTCGACAGCCGTAAACGTCCCGAAACGTTTGGTCAGTCCGTCCACTTCTATTACATAATTCTCACGGTTATCCGCTTTCTCGTGTAACAGTCCCGAAGGACAAAGTATGTCCGCAAATTGTTTCAGAATACGGCCGGGAGTATCAATACCATGTATCCGGCCTTCATTGATAAAGGCAATACGGTCGCATTGGCGTGCCTCGTCGATAATCGGAGTAGAGGCTATGATGGTGATACCCTGTTCTTTGAGACGGCGGAGCATTTCCCAAAATTCTTTGCGAGAAACAGGGTCTACCCCCGTGGTAGGCTCATCCAGAAAAAGAATATCCGGCTTATGGATAAGCGCGCAACTAAGGGCAAGCTTCTGCTTCATACCACCGGACAAGGCCCCGGCACGACGTGTACGAAAAGGTTCTATCTGTCGGTAGATATCACGCACCAAATCATAATTCTCCTCAATGGTAGTATGAAAAACCGTAGCGAAGAAACTCAGGTTTTCTTCTACCGTCAGGTCTTGATAGAGAGAGAAACGTCCGGGCATATACCCTACCCGTTGGCGGATAGCCTTATAATCTTTCACAGTGTCCAATCCACATACCGTAGCCTTACCCTCATCGGCAAGCAACAAAGTGGTAAGAATACGGAACAGCGACGTTTTCCCCGCACCGTCAGGCCCGATGATTCCGAAAAGTTCACCCGGACGGACGGAGAGAGAGACGCCTTGCAAGGCCTCCACCCGGCCGTAACGCTTAAAGACGTTATCGACAGTTACTGCAAAGTTCATGACGTTGTTGAATGATGAATTACAAAATACTAACTATACATTATCAGTCGTTAAAATCCACTCCTCCATACATTCCGATTTTCAACATACCATCATTTTTCACAGCCACTTTAATGGTATATACCAAATTGGCACGCTCATCTTTCGTAAGAATTGTCTTGGGAGTAAACTCGGAACTGTCCGAAATCCAAATGACAATTCCAGGATATTCTTTCCTTACATCTTTACCATAATCGGAATAGACTGTCACTTTCTGCCCCAGCTGCACTTCGGACAATTGTTCGGAAGTGATATAGGCGCGCAGATAAATCTGTTCCATATCAGCAATCTTGAATAACGGAGTACCCGGTGCCGCCAGTTCTCCCGCTTCTGCATATTTGGCAAGAACAGTTCCTGTCAACGGGGAAATGATATGGCACTTCTTCAACTGGTCTTCCATCTGCGCGACCTGGATACCTACCGACGAGCTCTGCCACGTCAGGCTTTGGTCGCTGTTCCGCAGCGTGGAGTTTTGAGCGGTAAGTTGTTTACGGAGTACTTTAAGTAGCGATTCGGCGTCATCCAATTGCTTCTGATTAGCCGCACCTACACGAAGCAGATTGGCTACACGGTCACGCTCGCGCTGCGCCTGAAGAATTTGTTCTTTGGTTGCCGCCACCTGTTTCAAAATATCGGGGCGTTGCCCTTCCACAGACTTGGCGCTGGCTTCCAGCTGGAGTTTTTTCAGATAGAGCTGAACCGTGTCGATGATGCCGACTTCCTGCCCGGCTTTCAAGGTCGTACCTTCTTCCACATCCAAACCGAGTATCTTTCCGGACGCTTCGGCAGAGACTATAACCTCGGTAGCTTCAAAAGTTCCCGTAGCGTCATATTCGGGCGTGCCGCTACTGCAAGCGCCAAGAAGGAACAATACCGGCAATAATTTAAATGATTTCATATTATAGGATTTTATTGTTACTGTCAATTCTAAAGTCTCAATTATTTAAAGTATATTTCAACTGCCAGATATTCATCAACAGCTGCACTTCATGCAATGCCTTGGTACGGCGCGCCAGATTTTCATTGGTTATCTCACGGAGCATATCGGTGACGGTCAGCGTCCCGTTCTCTACTTTGGCTTCGGCTGCACGGCGGATATTCTCACGTAAACGGATGATTTCATCGTCATTCGCCATTTGCCTGCGCATGGACCATACACCCGCATCCTGCTGCGTAGCTTGCAAACGGGTATTGAAGAGAAACACGTCTCTGCCGGTTTCTATCTGCCGGCGACTGTTGTCTATCCTGCGGCGGTCATTCTTTAGAGTATACAGACTGCCGAAGTTCCATGACATACGTATACCTGCCACATAATATGCATCAAATTCATCTTTCAGCATATTCAAACCCGGATTGCCATAAGCGCCCTGTACAAAAAGCCCGAAACGGGGCATTACCCTTGCATTCAGCGTAGATTCCTGTACTCTGAGCTGTTCTCCCTGAGCCTCAAAAAGGCGAAGTTCGGGACGGTTATTCATTCCGTTTGCCATATTACCCGTATCTTCCAGTACGGGCTTCCGCAAAGTAGTTCCGGAAGGGATTTCCTGTCCCATAAAAGCGGAAAGCATGTTTAGGTATGCCTGACGCGATGTTTCCAGCTCGATGCGGCGTTGTTTGGCATTCAGTTGTTCCACACTGACGGCATCCAAATCGCTTTGAGTGGCTATACCGTTTATTATATAGTTTGATACTTGCTTGTGCGTTCTTCCCAAATCATCCTGCAAAAGTTGGTTCTGCTTCAGCTGTTCGTCCAGCAACAGGATACCGAAAAACAACTGGTTGACGCGGTCGTTCAACGCGTACATATCCACATTCTGCTTTTCCATGTCCACATCCGATGCCGCACGTGTCAGACGTTTCCTGTTACGGATATCCCCACCGTCCCAAATGGTTTGCTGCAATTCAAGCATCACCTGGTACTGGTCTTTGGGAGCGGTCTTTACATTGATACCCGGTATTTCGACGGGAAGTTGCGTTATATCACTTTGATACGTAGCCTTGCCCGACAAAGAGAACCGGGGCAGATATCCCTTTCCGGCATTGGAAAGGTCATACTCACGTGCCTTTTCTATCAGTCCGTACCGGCGTACCAACGGATAATTAACCTGCGCCTGACGTTGGCACTCATCCAAAGTAAGCTGGGCGTGAGCCAACGTAGCCGTAAGAAGAAAGGTTAAAGAGAGAATTACTTGTTTCATATCCATATCTGTTTCTTATTTATTTAGCACAATGCAAAGATAGACGCATAACTTAGTATGCTTACAACCTATTTGTTGGCAAAGATGTTCCAATAGTACGGCTTTTTGTAGAAAAAGGCAAACGATATGAATACTTTATTATCTTTGCCACTGAATTACTTACTATTTATAAACATGGAAAAGAACAGACCTATAAGCGTTGCATTCGATGATATCCGTTATAAGCTGGACATCATCAACCACCTGGAATATCGCTTTATAAACGATGATTTGGGTATGGTTATCAGTTTCATACAAATGGGAAGCAAGTTGTTCCATACCGGACAGCCCTATCGTGCCAAAGAAGGACGAATCATCCGTATTCTGCAAGGAACAGGGCGAATCTCCATCAACCTTATCGAATACGAAGTATCCGCTCATCAAATTATTATAATCCCCGACAACTCCCTGATAGAATTACTTGAAATCAGTCCCGACTACGATTTTCAAGTCATAGTGCCCGCCTGTAATTTTCTGCCTGCCCTGCCCGGTTCTATCCTGTCGGAAACTTACACGAGAAACGGTATCGTACTGTCACTTAATGAGGAAGAATGGATACAGGCGGAGATGTTTTTTACCCTGCTGTGGAATATACTCCATTCCTCGCCCTACCGTCGTGAAACCGTACAGCACTTCATCATTTCCCTGCTTTACAATCTTAAGTATACTTACGAGCAAACGCGCACAACCACTCCCCTGCGTCTTTCGCGCCGGGAAGAAATATTCCGCCGTTTCATAGCCCTTGTAAACGAACATAGCAAGCAAGAACGTTCCGTCAACTTCTATGCCGACAAGCTATGCCTGACCCCTCATTATCTGAGCACCATTATACGTGAGGCAAGCGGACAGACGGTAATGCAATGGATCAACCAATCCGTTGTTATCGAAGCAAAAGTGTTGCTGAAGCACAGCGACCTGCTAATCTTCCAAATATCGGATGAATTGAACTTTCCCAATCCGTCTTTCTTCTCGAAATTCTTCAAGAGAATGACGGGAATGACGCCTGCCGAATACCAGAAAACATAATAAACCGGAAATGGTCTGTTTTTCCTTATCAGGATGTCATAAACAGAACAGTTTATAAACCTTATAAACCTTTTCTATATAGCGGTTACTGAGTAGTTTTGTCACAAAACTAATATACTGTAAATTATGAAACGAATTTATTGGGTTTTAGCGAGCATTACCACATGCTTACTTGCATCCTGCAACAGTAGCACGAAAGATGCAAGAGAATACCAAACTGTAAAAATAGATACGGTTACTTCCGCCAACGGACAGACCTATCTGCAATATCCCGGAAAGGTAAAAGCGGCACAGGACATCAGCCTCGCATTCAGGGTAAGCGGAACTATCCGGAAGATATATGTAAAAGACGGCGCCCGTGTACAAGCGGGACAGTTGCTTGCCGAACTGGACCCGACGGACTACCAAGTACAACTGGACGCCACAGAAGCCGAATACAAACAGATAAAAGCGGAAGCGGAACGCGTAATGGCCCTGTACAAAGAGAACGGGACTACTCCCAGCGCTAACGACAAGGCTGTGTACGGACTGAAACAAATCACCGCCAAATATCAGCACCACAAAGACCAGCTGGGTTACACCCGCCTTTACGCTCCCTTCAACGGCTATATACAAAAACGTCTGTTTGAAGCACACGAGACAATAGGCGCCGGCATGCCTGTCCTGTCCATGATTAGTGGCGGTGCACCGGAAGTAGAGATAAATCTGCCTGCAGCCGAATACATCCGGCGTGAGCAATTCAACCAATATCACTGCACATTCGACATTTATCCGGACCAGAGTTACCCGTTGAAGCTTATCAGCGTCACTCCCAAAGCCAATGCAAACCAACTGTACACCATGCGCCTGCAACTGGTTGCGGACAAACACCCCGTTCCTTCGCCCGGCATGAATACAATGGTTACCATTCGTTGCGATAGTGACGATGCCCACAGTATGTCCGTACCCTGCAATGCCATTCTGCAGAAAGACGGAGAGGCCGGTGTATTTGTATACACCCCGTCCGACAATAAGGTGAGCCGCCGCGAAGTAACCATAGTGCGCCTGATGAGTGACGGACGCTGCATCATCACATCCGATGAACTGAAACCCGGAGAACTGGTCGTGTCCGCCGGAATACACCACATACAGAACGGAGAAACCGTAAAACCTCTGCCCGCTGCCAGTAAGACAAATATCGGCGGACTGTTGTAACATTGATTTACATCTAAAATATCAGTTATATGGATATAAGTAAATGGGCATTTAAGAACCGTAACCTTATCTATTTTCTGGTGACGGTGCTGCTTATCGGCGGAATTCTCTCCTGCTACCAGATGAGTAAACTGGAAGACCCGGAAATTAAAGTGAAACTTGCCATGGTGGTGACCACATATCCGGGAGCATCCGCCCACCAAGTGGAATTGGAAGTGACGGATGTGTTGGAAAAGAGCATCCGCAGTATGGGAAACATAGACAATGTGGAAAGCTACTCTTACAACGACCTTTCGCTGATACAGGTAGAACTGACCACTACCACCCGGGATGAAGAGGTGGAGCAATGCTGGGACATGTTGCGCCGCAAGGTACACGACGCTTGCGCCCTGCTTCCCGACGGAGCGGGTACCCCTATCGTCAAAGATGATTTCGGCAATGTGTACGGAATGTTCTATGCACTGACAGGCGACGGACTGTCCGACCGTGAACTGTCCGACTATGCCGAACTCATCAAGCGGGAAATCAGTGACATGGAAGACGTAGACCGGGTGGAGCTGTACGGCAAACGTCCCGAATGTATCAACATCTCCCTGTTGCAAGACCGCATGGCAAACCTCGGCGTGAAACCCGCCGAAGTTCTCACTACCCTGAACGGACAGAACAAGACTACATACAGCGGTTATTACGACAACGGAGACAACCGCATCCGCGTCACTGTCAGCGATAAATTCAAGACGGTAGAAGACATAGGCAATATGCTGATTCAGGGACATGACGACGACCAACTCCGTATGCGTGACATTGCCCGTATCGAAAAAGGATACGAAGAACCTACCCGCAACGAACTGTTCTTCGACAGCGAACGGGCGCAAGGCATTCTTGTCGCGGCCGCCAGCGGATCGGATATTGTAAAAGTCGGCGCCGCCGTAGAGAAGAAACTGGCGCAGCTGAAAGAAAACCGCCTGCCCGCCGGTGTAGAGTGCCACAAAGTGTTCTATCAGCCGGAGCGTGTAGGAGCTTCTTTGGGGACTTTCGTAATCAACCTGATTGAATCTGTCATTATCGTTGTAGTCATTCTGATGCTGGCTATGGGATTCAAGAGCGGAGTCATTATCGGAATCAGTCTGGTTGTCACCGTATTCGGCTCCTTCCTGTTCCTGCAAACGGCGGGCGGAACCATGCAGCGCGTATCGCTGGCCGCCTTCGTGCTGGCCATGGGTATGCTGGTGGATAACGCCATCGTCATCGTGGACGGCATATTGGTAGACCTGAAAGCCGGGAAGAGCCGTATGGAAGCCATGACCGCCATCGGCCGCCAGACAGCGATGCCTCTGCTGGGAGCCACCCTGATAGCCATCATCGCCTTTCTTCCCATCTTCATGTCATCGGACACCGCCGGAGTGTACACCCGCGACCTTTTCATTGTGCTGGCTGTCTCCCTGCTGCTAAGCTGGGTACTGGCATTGGTGCACGTACCCCTAATGGCCAATCGCAGGCTGCACCCCACAGTAGAAGTCAGCGCTACCGGAAAACGTGAATACAAAGGGCGTACCTATGCCTTGTTGCGCACCGCCCTATATTTCGGACTGGCACACCGTTGGAGTTTTGTACTGGCAATGGCGGCTCTGTTAGGGCTTTCCATATTCGGTTACGGATATATGCGTCAGGGGTTCTTCCCGGATATGGTGTACGACCAGTTATATATGGAATACAAATTGCCCGAGGGCAATAACTCCACCCGTGTGGCAAGAGATTTAAGGGAAATAGAAGCCTATCTGAAAACACGCAAGGAGATTACCCACGTCACCGCTTCCATAGGCGGCACACCGGGGCGTTACAATCTGGTGCGCAGCATCGCCAATCCGTCGCTGTCTTACGGCGAGCTGATTATCGACTTCACCTCACCGGACGCCCTGGTAGACAATATGGATGAAATACAGGGCTACCTGACACGGCATTATCCCGATGCCTACGTGAAACTGAAACGCTACAACCTGATGTTCAAGAAGTACCCCATCGAAGCTCAATTCATGGGGCCTGATCCCGCCGTGCTGCATCAGTTGGCGGACAGTGTACGGAGCATTATGGAGAATACCCCGGAAGTATGTCTCATCACCACCGACTGGGAACCGCAGATACCTGTACTTTCCATTGAATACGATCAGGCGGCAGCCCGGGCATCAGGCCTCAGCCGTAACGACGTAAGCATGTCTCTCCTTTCCGTGAACGGCGGCATACCTATCGGCTCTTTCTACGAAGGCATACACCGCGACAATATCTATCTGAAATGTCTGGACGAGCAAGGGCGGCCGATAGAAGACTTGGGCAACACACAGGTATTCTCCGCCCTTCCCTCTCTGAACGGACTGCTGAATGAAGAAACCATGGTCAAGCTGAAAGCCGGTACCCTGAGCAAAGAAGAGCTGGTGGAAAGCCTCATGGGCAGTACTCCGCTGAAACAAATCAGCAAGAGCATAGACATCCGTTGGGAAGATCCCGTAGTGCCACGCTACAACGGACAGCGCAGCCAGCGTGTGCAATGCTCGCCCGCTCCCGGCATAGAAACGGAAAAAGCGCGGCAAGCCATTGCACGAAAGATAGAGCAGATAGAATTGCCCGACGGCTACACCCTGCATTGGCAAGGAGAAAAGAATGCAAGCGACCAGTCCATGAAATATTTGTTCAAGAACTTCCCGCTGGCTATCATACTGATGATTGCCATCCTGATTATGCTGTTCAAGGACTACCGCAAACCGATTATCATCTTCTGTTGTCTCCCCATGATTCTTGTGGGAGTGGTGGCGGTGATGTTGCTTACGGGTAAAACGTTCAACTTCGTAGCAATTGTGGGCACACTGGGACTGATAGGTATGCTCATCAAGAACGGCATCGTGCTAATGGATGAAATCACTCTTCAACTAAATCAGGGGATAGAACCGATTACGGCATTGGTGGACAGCGCCCAAAGCCGTCTCCGTCCTGTGACAATGGCGGCGCTGACTACCATTTTAGGCATGATACCGCTGCTGCCCGATGCCATGTTCGGTTCGCTGGCGGCTTCCATTATGGGCGGCCTTACATTCGGAACGCTGATAACGCTCCTCTTCATCCCCATCCTGTACGCATTATTCTTTCATATAAAAAACGAACAATGATGAAAAAGAAAATAATCATCCTCACCTCTCTGCTGTTCTCTGCCGGTATCTCCGCACAGGAGACGCTTACCTTGGAGCAATGTAGGGAAATGGCGTTGAAATACAATAAAGAAATGGCGGCCTCCGCCAAGCAAACGGAAAGCGCGCGCTACACCGCAAAGAGTTACAAAGGTAATTTCTTCCCCAACTTCACCCTCAGCGGAACGGGTATTTACAGTACGGCGGACGGCAGCTTCGGCATAGCCAGCGGCAATCTGCCCACTTTTCTGCCCGATGCCGCAGGACAGTTTCTGCCCAACAACGGTTTCGCCTATTTCCCCGGAGTAGACCTGAACTATAAGATAGGCATGGTATATATGGGCGGTGTACAAATAGAACAGCCGCTGTATATGGGCGGCAAAATTCGTGCGGCCTACAAGATGTCTTTATTGGGCAAAGAAATGGCGCGGATGAACGAAACGCTGACAGCCTCGGAGGTTATCGTGAAAACAGACCAAGCCTATGCGCAGGTCATCAAAGCCAAAGAGATGAAGAAAGTGGCCGAGAAGTACAACGCCGTGCTTATAGAATTGATGAAGAATGTTGAGAGCGCCCATAAGCATGGTCTGAAGCCCCGGAACGATGTGCTGAAAGTGCAGGTAAAACTGAATGAGAGCGAACTTAATATCCGCAAGGCCGGCAATGCGCTCCGTCTGGCAACCATGAATCTCTGTCATTACATCGGCAAGCCTTTGGGCACGGACATACGGACTTCCGACAGTTTTCCCGAAGTGGAACAGGACATCCAACTGCAGATATCGGATATCTCCGCCCGTCCCGAATATGCCATACTGAATCAGCAAGTAGCCATTGCCAAGCAACAGGTTAAGTTAAACCGCAGCGAGTTACTGCCCCAAATCGGTGTAAAAGGTTCATACGACTATATTCACGGCCTGGAAGTGAACAATCAGAATTTGTTTGATAAGGGCAGTTTCTCCGTTCTCCTGAACGTAAGCGTACCTCTTTTCCATTTCGGCGAACGTACCGGCAAAGTACGTGCGGCCAAAGCCAAACTGGAACAAACCCGCCTTGAACAGGAGAATATGAACGAACAGATGTTACTGGAACTTACACAAGCCGCCAACAACCTCGATGAAGCCCGGCTGGAAAGCTCCATCGCCGAACGTTCCCTGCAACAGGCGGAAGAGAATATGAGAGTGAGCCGTAGCCAATATGATGTGGGACTGGAAACACTGTCCGACCATCTGGAAGCACAAGCCATGTGGCAGCAAGCGTACGAAACCAAAGTAGATACACATTTCCGGCTGTACTTGAACTATGTCGCTTATTTAAAGGCGACAGGTACGCTGCTGAAATAACGATTATTATAAAAACAAGAAGCCAAAATGCACCGGATGATTTCTTTCAGGCACGGATTACACGGATTTACTTTATCCTCTTTCCGTGAAATCCGTACCTGAAAAGAAACAAACAGTAATGGACTGTTATTTATACTCCTCCCAAGACTTGATAGCCAAATCATCCGGTGTCATCGTACAGAACGCATTGATAAAGGCGCTTGCCAGACGTGCGTTCGTAATCAGCGGAATATTGAGGTCGATAGCGGCACGGCGTATCTTGTAGCCGTTGTCCAACTCGCCCGCGGTGAGGTTCTTTGGAATATTCACCACCATATCAATTTCTTTCTTATGCAGCATTTCGAGTGCCTGCGGCTGCATATCGGGTTCGCTCGGCCAATAGACGCGGGTATTCTCCACACCATTCTCCGTAAGAAACTTGCTTGAACCACCGGTGGCAAATAGTTTATATCCTTTCTTCTGAAGCATACGGGCTGCGGAAAGCATATCCACCTTCTGTTTCGGAGTACCGGTAGAGAGCAGGATGTTCTTTTGCGGAATACGATAACCGACAGAGAGCATCGCCTTGAGAATGGCACAGGAAGTGTCACTGCCTATACACCCCACTTCGCCCGTAGACGCCATATCCACACCCAGTACAGGGTCTGCCTTTTGCAGGCGGTTGAAGGAGAACTGAGAAGCCTTGATTCCTACGTAATCGAGGTCGAAGAGGTTCTTGTCCGGCTTCTGTACAGGAATGCCGAGCATCACTTTCGTAGCCAGTTCGATAAAGTTGATTTTAAGTACCTTGCTTACGAACGGGAACGAACGGCTGGCACGCAGGTTACATTCAATCACCTTGATGGCGTTGTCCTTGGCGAGATACTGAATATTGAACGGACCGGAGATATTCAGTTCCCGGGCAATCTCCCGACTGATACGTTTGATACGACGCACCGTCTCCACATAAAGCTTCTGCGGCGGAAACTGGATAGTGGCATCACCGGAATGTACGCCGGCAAACTCTATATGCTCGCTGATAGCATACGCGATGATTTCCCCGTTCCGCGCTACGGCATCCATTTCCACTTCCTTGGCATGCTCTATGAACTGGCTCACGACTACCGGATGCTTCTTCGATACGTTTGCCGCCAACTGCAAGAAGCGTTCCAGCTCTTCCTGATTGGAGCAAACGTTCATTGCCGCACCGGATAGCACGTAACTGGGACGAACCAACACCGGGAATCCCACCTTATCGACAAAAGCGTTGATGTCTTCCAGTGAAGTAAGCGCCCGCCATTCGGGCTGGTCTACACCGATACGGTCCAGCATGGCGGAGAACTTGTCCCGGTCTTCGGCGTTGTCAATGCTCTTGGCGCTTGTGCCGAGGATGGGCACATTCTGCGCATCAAGACGCATGGCAAGGTTGTTCGGTATCTGGCCGCCCGTAGAAACGATTACCCCATGCGGATTTTCCAGCTCGAGGATGTCCATGACACGCTCGAAGGTGAGTTCGTCGAAATAGAGGCGGTCGCACATATCGTAGTCTGTGGATACGGTTTCGGGATTGTAATTAATCATCACGCTGCGATAGCCCTCCTTGCGGATAGTGTTCAATGCCTGTACACCGCACCAGTCGAACTCTACCGAGGAGCCGATGCGATACGCGCCCGAACCGAGTACAACGATAGACTTACGGTCGCCCAGGTAATGCACATCATTGGCAATGCCGCTATACGTCAAATACAGATAGTTGGTCTGCGCGGGATATTCGGCGGCAAGGGTATCTATTTGTTTCACTACGGGCAGAATACCCATACTCTTGCGCAACGCACGTATGGCAAGTATGCCGTCCTCGCTATCCATATAGCGTTCCAAACCGAGAGCACGGGCTATCTGCAAATCGGAGAAGCCCTGTATCTTGGCCTTGCGCAACAGCTCCCGCGCTGTTTTGTCATTTCGGACGGAGTGAAGAAACTGCTCCTTTGAAAGCGCAAGGGACAGAGAGTCGCCGCTGCGCTCCGAATGACAGGCGGCTGTTGAATGGCAGACAGCTTCCGAATACTCGTGCAGTTCCTTGCTGGTATTCATTATATTCATCAGCTTCTCCAAGAACCAGCGGTCTATCTTTGTCAGTCCATGCACCTGTTCTACGGTATATCCGGCACGAAAAGCCTTGGAGATGACAAAGATACGCTTGTCCGTAGGCTCTCGGAGCGCTTTATCGATATCGGGGATAACCAGCTCCTTGTTCTCCACAAAGCCATGCATCCCCTGTCCTATCATGCGCAACCCCTTCTGAATAGCTTCTTCAAAAGTGCGTCCGATAGCCATGACCTCGCCGACAGACTTCATGCTTGAACCCAGTTCCTTATCTACGCCATGAAACTTGCCCAAATCCCAACGGGGAATCTTACAAACCACATAGTCCAGCGCCGGCTCAAAGAATGCGCTGGTAGTCTTGGTAACGGAATTCTTCAGGTCGAAAAGCCCGTAGCCCAATCCGAGTTTGGCGGCTACGAAAGCGAGCGGATAACCCGTTGCCTTAGAGGCAAGTGCAGACGAACGGCTCAAGCGGGCATTTACCTCTATTACACGGTAGTCTTCGCTTTCCGGGTCGTAGGCATACTGTACATTGCACTCGCCCACAATACCGATATGGCGGATGATGCGGATAGCCAGTTCACGCAGTTTGTGATAATCCGTATTGCTTAATGTCTGCGACGGAGCAATCACGATAGATTCCCCTGTGTGGATGCCCAGCGGGTCGAAGTTCTCCATATTGCAGACCGTTATGCAGTTGTCGAAACGGTCGCGTACCACCTCATACTCCACTTCTTTCCAGCCGCGCAAGGACTTCTCCACCAATACTTGCGGGGAGAAGGAGAAAGCCTTTTCCACCAGCACATTCAATTCTTCCTCATTGTCGCAGAAGCCCGACCCCAGTCCGCCCAGCGCATAGGCTGCACGCACTATCACCGGATAACCCAGTTCCGCAGCGGCGCGACGGGCATCTTCGGCATTCTCCACAGCCTCGCTCTGAATGGTTTTTACATTGATTTCATCCAACTTCCGGACGAATATCTCACGGTCTTCCGTATCTATGACAGCCTGCACGGGAGTACCGAGCACCTTTACACCGTATTGCTCAAAAACACCCTTCTTGTAAAGCTCCACGCCGCAGTTCAACGCCGTCTGTCCGCCAAAAGCGAGCATAACGCCGTCGGGGCGTTCTTTCTCGATAACTTTCTCCACGAAATAAGGGGTAACGGGCAGGAAGTAAATCTGGTCGGCCACACCTTCAGAGGTCTGCACCGTAGCGATGTTCGGGTTGATAAGTACGGTATGGATACCTTCTTCTTTCAATGCCTTGAGCGCCTGCGAGCCGGAATAGTCAAACTCTCCCGCCTCACCGATTTTCAGTGCGCCGGAGCCAAGCAACAGGACTTTCTTTATATTGTTTTCTTTCATTTGTCTAAATTTGATTATACCAACAATCGGTTTTCACAGGCATCCGAATCTTTTTTGATGTACATCAAACAAAGTTTTGACGTATATCAAACCACATTTCGATACCTGTCAAACCCTTATAGCAACTTCACGAACTCATCGAACAGGAACTCCGTATCCGTCGGTCCGCTGGCAGCTTCGGGATGAAACTGCGCGGAGAACCAGGGATTGCGCTTATGGCGAATACCCTCGTTGGAGCCGTCATTCATATTGATGAAAAGCGGTTCCCAGTCTTCGCCCAACGTATTGTTGTCCACCGCATAGCCATGATTCTGCGAGGTGATGAAGCAGCGTTCCGTACCCACCATGCGCACCGGCTGATTATGACTGCGATGTCCGTATTTCAGCTTGTATATCTTGGCTCCTCCGGCTTTGGAGAGTAATTGATTACCCATACAGATACCGAAGATAGGCAGCTTTTCGTTCTGCATCGCCTTGCGGATATTCTGTACGGCGGCATCACAGGTGTCGGGATCGCCGGGTCCATTGGAGATGAACAGGCCATCGAACTCCAGCCCGTTGAAATCGTAATTCCAAGGAACGCGAATGACCTCCACATTCCGTTTCAGCAGACAACGGATAATGTTGGTCTTGACACCGCAGTCCACAAGAACAACCTTTTTGAATGAAGAATGAGGAATGAGGAATGAAGAATGGGCTGCGCTACGGGTGGAAGTGCCGTCGGGCAGGTAATGGATGATTTCCTTGCAGCTCACGCGGTCCACGTAGTTCACACCCTCGTACACCGCTGCCGGCAATTCTTCATCCTTCCGCCCTGATTCTTCATTCTTAATTCTTAATTCTTCATTCCTCCCCCCCGATTCTTCATTAAACTCTATTCTCCCCATCATCACGCCGTGCTCGCGCAGTACTTTAGTCAATTCGCGGGTATCGATGCCTGTAATGCCCGGTACTTGCTCACGCTTCAGCCAGTCGCCAAGGCTTTCCACGGCATTCCAATGGCTGTAATTTTCGGAATAGTCACTTACGATAACGGCTTCGGCATGGATGTGTTCACTCTCCATGAATGTAGGCAGCCCGTTTGGCTCGATGGTGAAAGGCGGTACACCGTAGTTGCCCGCCAACGGATAAGTGAGCGTCATCAACTGGCCGGCGTACGAAGGGTCGGTCAGGCTTTCGGGATAACCCGACATGGCCGTGTTGAAAACCACCTCTCCCGCTACCGGCTTTTCATAGCCAAACGACTTACCGCAGAAGCGGCTCCCGTCGTCAAGGATTAAAGTTACATTTCTCATATTCAGAATTGATATACTTGTTCTATGTAATTAATAAATGCCGCGTTCAGCAACTTCACACCGCCCGGCGTGGGATAGTCACCGCTGAAGTACCAGTCGCCCCGGTGCCGCGGACAAGCTTCATGCAGGCCTTCAAGAGGCTGATATACAATCTGCACTTTGGCCTTCGTGCCTTTCGGGGTCAGGAGTTCCACCATCTTGGCGGAAATCTCTTCATCGGTAAAGGGAGCATAGATTTCCTTTACGTAGTTCACCATCTGCTCCTTGGGCAGCCCCGCTTGCTCCTTGGATTTGCGGTAGGCGGATTCGATGACATCGCGCATCTCACGCTCTTTCAGCAGCTCGATGGCGGCTTTGAAAGCAATGAATTCGCTCATCTTCGCCATGTCGATACCGTAATAGTCGGGATAGCGCACTTGCGGCGAGGAACTTACGATTACAATCTTCTTCGGATTGAGGCGGTCGAGGATGCCGATTATGCTTTGTTTCAAGGTAGTGCCGCGCACAATGCTGTCGTCTATGATAACCAGATTGTCCACGCCGGGCACGAGGCTGCCGTAAGTGATGTCGTACACATGAGCGGCAAGGTCATTACGGCTGTTGCCCTCGGCGATGAAAGTACGCAGCTTGATGTCTTTGACGGCTACCTTTTCGCTTCGTATGCGACGGGACAGGATACGCTCCAACTCATCGTGGCTGGGATTATGTCCCAAAGCGGCAATCTGCCGGACTTTCTCCTCGTTGAGGTAGTCGTCCAGTCCCTGCAACATTCCGTAGAAGGCCACTTCCGCCGTATTCGGTATGAAGGAAAAGACGGTATGGTCTATATCCTTATCAATGGCTTTCAGGATGTTAGGCACCAACTTCTCACCCAATAGTTTACGTTCCTTATAGATGTCCACGTCACTGCCGCGACTGAAATAAATACGCTCGAAGGAACAAGGTTTCACTTCACGCGGCTTATTGATTTGCACCGTACGGAGCTTACCGGCTTTGTTGATAAGGACGGCTTGTCCCGGTTGCAGCTCCTTGATGCTGTCAGCGGAAACGTTGAGCGCGGTCTGTATCACAGGACGTTCGCTGGCGAGCACGGCTATTTCATCATCCTGATACCAGAATGCAGGGCGGATGCCCCAGGGGTCCCGGACGGCGAATGTCTCACCGCTCCCGGTAAGCCCGCACATCACATAGCCTCCGTCCCACTCTTTGCTCGAGGTGCGCAACACGTTGGCAAGGTCTATATGGTCTTCGATATAATGCGTGACGCCCATACCCGTCAGCCCTTCGGCTTCGGCAAGGTTGAAGAGGCGTTCCACTTCGCGGTCGAGCCGGTGCCCCACCTGTTCCAGCATGATATACGTATCGGCATACTTGCGAGGATGCTGGCCGATAGCGGTGATGCGTGCAAAGATTTCATCCACGTTCGTCATGTTGAAGTTGCCGCACAGGGCAAGGTTCTTGGCACGCCAGTTGTTTCTCCTGAGAAACGGATGCACGTACGAGATGCCCGACTTCCCCGTGGTGGAATAACGCAGATGTCCCATATACACTTCTCCCGCGAAAGGAAGCACACGCTTTGCATAACCGGCGTCGTGCAATTGTTCTTTCGTCAGGTCTTTAAAGTTGCTCTGCACCGTATCGAATATCTCGGTAATAGCTCCCGAACCGAGCGCCCGTTCGCGGAACATATATTCCTCGCCGGGGTTCGCTTCCAGTTTCACGCAAGCCAGTCCGGCTCCTTCCTGCCCCCGGTTGTGCTGTTTCTCCATGAGAAGGTAAAGCTTGTTCAGCCCGTACATCCATGTACCGTACTTTTCTTCGTAATACTCCAGCGGTTTCAGCAGGCGTATCATGGCAACGCCACATTCATGCTTCAGTTGTTCCATTTATATATTTACTAATGAGTAATTACTTCTTTTAAAAACGCGTTATTTATATTCTGAAAACATATCATCTGTCAAGGGCAAACGCATTCTCTGTTTTACCCATACACATCATCCGCTTCCGGTCATTCCACCGTTACCGACTTGGCAAGATTACGCGGTCGGTCTACATCCATGCCTTTACATACGGCTATGTGATAAGCGAGCAGTTGCAAGGGAACCGTAGTTATTAACGGGCCAAGACATTCCATTGTTTCGGGAAGTTCGATACAAATGTCAGCGATTTTACCGATAACCGTATCTCCCTTGGTAACAATCGCTATCACCCTGCCTTTGCGCGCTTTAATTTCCTGTATATTGCTCAGTACTTTTTCGTACAATCCGTTCTGTGTGGCAATGACCACCACCGGCATTTCCGCATCTATCAAAGCAATAGGCCCATGCTTCATTTCGGCGGCCGGATAGCCTTCCGCATGGATGTACGAGATTTCTTTCAGCTTCAAAGCGCCTTCCAACGCTACGGGATAACTGTAACCGCGTCCCAGATAGATAAAATTGTGTACGTAAGTGAAGATTTTAGAAAGCTCCGCTATACGGTCGTTCAGCTTCAGCACCTCTTTCATCTTTCCAGGAATCTGTCCGAGTTCCCTCACTATGGCGAGGTATTGCGTTTCATCAATCGTATGCTTCTCCCGTGCAAGAGTCAATGCCAACATGGTGAGCACAGTTACCTGACCTGTAAAGGCTTTGGTGGACGCCACACCTATTTCCGGCCCTACATGAATGTAAGACCCCGTATTCGTAGCGCGCGGAATACTCGAACCGATAGCATTACAGATGCCATATATAAATGCACCACGGCTTTTGGCAAGTTCTATGGCAGCCAGCGTATCGGCTGTCTCCCCGCTTTGCGAAATGGCAATCACCACATCACTACTGTCAATCACCGGGTCCCGGTAACGAAATTCCGAAGCATACTCCACTTCCACCGGAATGCGGCAGAAACTCTCTATCAGATGTTTGCCTATAAGCGCAGCGTGCCACGACGTGCCACAAGCCACAATTACAAAACGTTTGGCAGCAAGCAGACGTTCTTTATAATCTATAATGGCGGAAAGCACCACGTTAGTACCCTCCAGATTAATGCGTCCGCGCATACAGTCGTGAATACAATCGGGTTGCTCAAAAATCTCCTTCAACATGAAATGCGGATAACCGCCCTTCTCCAACTGACCGAGATTGAGCGCCACCGTCTTTACCTCGTGCGGGCACTCCACATTCTTGAGATTCACCACTTTCAGTTTCTCCCCACAACGAATAACGGCTATCTCCTCATCTTCCAGATAGACCACCTTGTCCGTATATTCCACAATCGGAGTGGCATCGGATGCCAAGAAGAATTCATCCTGCCCGATACCCACCACCAACGGACTGCTTTTGCGCGCAGCAATAATCTCATCAGGATTCTCCCTGTCGAGCACGGCAATGGCATATGCACCGATAACCTCCTGCAAAGCCAGTTGCACGGCAGTCAGTAAATCGATGCGGTTTATAACCTGAATGTATTCTATGAGTTGTATCAGTACCTCGGTGTCGGTACTACTTTTAAAAGTATAGCCTTTGGCTTGGAGTTTGTCTTTAAGGGCGGCGTAATTTTCAATGATACCGTTGTGAATAAGAGCGAATCTTTCGGAAGAGGAATAATGAGGATGAGCGTTAACGGAACAAGGTTCTCCATGTGTAGCCCAGCGGGTATGTGCAATACCTATACTACCGGAAATATCTTTTTGAGTAACGAAAGTTTCTAAATCCGAAACCTTTCCTTTCGTCTTGTACACGTTCAGTTGTCGGTCATCACTGATTAATGCTACCCCTGCACTATCGTATCCGCGGTACTCCAACCGCTTCAAACCTTTGATAAGAATGGGGTAGGCTTTTCTTTGACCTATATAGCCTACTATTCCACACATAATATATCAGTATTTGATTTGCGCTGCAAAGATATATATTCTTTAGAACATAAAGTTAACCTTTTCACTATTTATTTATCAAAAGAGTAGAAAAAAGTTATTTTATTATCAAAAAGACAAGGAAAATAATATTTTAAAAGCAAAAGGTCGAATTTATAATCTTAAAGCAAACAGACGAAATCTGATTTAAGATTAGAAGAAAACAAAGGGTATTTTCTATCAGATTATAACTTCATCCCCCGGTGTAAGTATTTAACAAGGCACAAATCGAGGAATATTGTTATCAATTTGAAACTAAATATTTATATTTGCCAAACATTTTGATACAACAAATAGGTATTACATAAATTAGAGTAAACCAAAAATGGAAAACAAAGAGCTTTTTAACAACAAAACAAAGAAACAACCCGCACAACGACAGCCCATGCAGTTGGGCCTGTACGATGTCACCAATGAACACGACGCTTGCGGTGTGGGAATGTTAGTGAACATTCACGGCAGCAAATCACATGAATTGGTTGAATCCGCATTGAAAGTATTGGAGAATATGCGTCATCGCGGAGCGGAAGGTGCCGACAACAAGACCGGAGACGGCGCCGGCATCATGTTGCAAATACCGCACGAATTCATCCTGCTGCAAGGCATCCCCGTTCCCGAAAAAGGGAAATACGGAACAGGACTACTTTTTCTTCCGAAAGATGAGAAAGACCGGGCAGCCATCCTGAGTATCATCATTGAAGAAATAGAGAAAGAAGGATTGACGCTGATGCACCTGCGCAATGTGCCTACCTGCCCCGAAATACTGGGTGAGGCCGCACTTGCCAACGAACCCGACATCAAACAAATCTTCATCACCGGATTTACGGACAGTGAAACCGCCGACCGCCGTCTCTATATAATAAGGAAAAGAATAGAAAACAAAGTACGCAGGTCGGATATAGCCGCACGAGAGGATTTCTATATCGTGTCGCTGTCTACGAAGAACATCATCTATAAAGGTATGCTCTCTTCCCTACAGCTACGTAACTACTTCCCCGACCTGACAAACAACTACTTCACCAGCGGACTGGCTCTGGTGCACTCCCGTTTCAGCACCAACACCTTCCCTACATGGGGACTGGCACAGCCGTTCCGTCTCTTGGCGCACAACGGTGAAATTAATACCATACGCGGTAACCGCGGCTGGATGGAAGCGCGTGAAAGCGTCCTGTCCTCTCCCGCCCTTGGCGACATCAAAGAACTGCGTCCCATCATCCAGCCGAACATGAGCGACAGCGCCTCGCTGGACAACGTACTGGAGTTCCTTGTCATGTCCGGCCTCAGCCTACCGCATGCCATGGCAATGCTCGTACCGGAATCCTTCAACGAAAAGAACCCCATCAGCGAAGACCTCAAGGCCTTCTACGAATACCACTCTATCCTCATGGAACCTTGGGACGGACCTGCCGCACTACTCTTCAGCGACGGACGCTATGCGGGTGGTATGTTGGATCGTAACGGTCTGCGTCCCGCACGCTACCTTATTACGCACAACGACATCATGGTAGTGGCAAGTGAAGTCGGCGTAATGGATTTCGAACCGGGCGACATCAAAGAGAAAGGTCGTCTACAACCCGGCAAGATACTTTTGATAGATACCGAGAAAGGCGAGATTTACTACGACGGCGAACTGAAAAAGCAACTTGCCGAAGCCAAGCCCTACCGCACTTGGCTCGCCAGCAACCGCATCGAACTGAACGAACTGAAAAGCGGGCGCAAAGTGCCCCACAACGTGGACAACTATAACAGTATGCTACGTACGTTCGGCTTCTCCAAAGAAGATGTCGAGAAAATCATCCTACCCATGGCATCCAACGGCGCCGAGCCTGTCAGCGCAATGGGTAACGACACCCCGCTTGCCATACTTTCCGACAAGCCGCAACTACTATACAATTACTTCCGCCAACAGTTTGCGCAAGTCACCAATCCGCCTATCGACCCTATCCGCGAAGAGTTGGTAATGTCTCTCACCGAGTACATCGGCGCAGTGGGCATGAACATATTGACTCCCAACGAAAGCCACTGCAAAATGGTACGGCTGAACCACCCCATCCTGACGAATGCGCAATTGGATATTCTCTGCAACATCCGCTATAAAGGCTTCAAGACTGTAAAGTTGCCGATACTGTTTGAAGTCTCCAAAGGACGTGCAGGACTGCAGGAAGCGCTTGACCGCCTGTGCAAGGAAGCCGAAAAGTCCGTCACCGAAGGCGTGAACTACATTGTACTGACCGACCGCAACGTAGATACCGTCCATGCCGCCATCCCCTCATTGCTTGCCGTATCGGCAGTGCACCACCACCTCATTTCGGTAGGAAAGCGCGTACAGACCGCATTGGTCGTGGAAAGCGGCGAGATACGCGAAGTGATGCACGCCGCACTGCTCCTCGGGTTCGGTGCAAGCGCACTGAACCCCTATATGGCATTTGCCGTACTGAACGAACTCGTTGCCAAGAAAGAGGTACAGTTGGACTATGCCACCGCAGAGAAGAATTACATCAAAGCCATTTGCAAAGGCCTGTTCAAGATTATGAGCAAAATGGGTATCAGCACCATCCGCTCCTACCGGGGCGCAAAGATATTCGAGGCTGTCGGGCTGAGCGAAGAATTGAGCAACGCTTACTTCGGCGGATTAAAATCGGCTATCGGCGGCATCCGTTTGGATGAGGTGGCACGTGACGCCATCACTTTTCACGACGAAGGAGAAGCGATGAAAAAGGAAGAAACGCGCATGAAGAATGATGGTGGTGAAGCTCCCCTATTGCCGAACAAAGGACTGTACGCATACCGTAAGGACGGAGAAAAGCACGCTTGGAATCCGGAAACTATCAGTACCCTGCAAATAGCCACCCGTCTGGGCAGTTACAAGAAATTCAAAGAGTTTACCCGCTTGGTCGATGAGAAAGAAAAGCCTATCTTCCTGCGCGACTTTCTCGACTTCCGTCACAACCCCATTTCCATAGACAGGGTGGAACCGGTGGAAAGCATTCTGAAACGTTTCGTTACGGGCGCCATGTCTTTCGGAGCCATCAGTCAGGAAGCGCATGAGGCAATGGCGGTTGCCATGAACAAACTGCACGGGCGAAGCAATACGGGGGAAGGCGGTGAAGATGCCGCACGCTTCGGAACGGAAATGCGCAGTGCCATCAAACAGGTAGCATCCGGACGTTTCGGGGTCACTACGGAATATCTGGTGAATGCCGACGAAATACAGATAAAAGTGGCACAAGGCGCCAAGCCGGGTGAAGGCGGCCAGTTGCCGGGATTCAAAGTAGACCAAGTGATTGCCCGCACGCGCCACTCCATTCCAGGTATTTCATTGATTTCTCCCCCGCCCCATCACGACATCTATTCCATCGAAGACCTGGCACAGCTTATCTTCGACTTGAAGAACGTCAATCCGAAAGCCAAAATCAGCGTGAAGCTGGTAGCCGAAAGCGGTGTGGGAACTATCGCCGCAGGTGTGGCGAAAGCCAAAGCCGACCTCATCGTCATCTCCGGCGCCGAAGGCGGTACAGGCGCATCACCCGCAAGCTCCATCCGATATGCCGGCATCTCGCCCGAACTCGGACTGAGTGAGACGCAACAGACACTGGTACTGAACGGGCTGCGCGGACAAGTGCTGCTGCAAGTGGACGGACAACTGAAAACCGGACGCGACGTAGTACTCATGGCCATGCTCGGTGCGGAAGAATACGGTTTCGCCACCGCTGCCCTCATCGTATTGGGATGCGTGATGATGCGCAAGTGTAACCAAAACACATGTCCCGTAGGTGTAGCCACCCAGAACCCGGAACTGCGCAAACGTTTCATCGGCCGTAGCGAATACCTTGTGAACTACTTTACCTTCCTTGCCCGCGAAGTACGCGAGTATCTGGCAGAGATTGGAGTGGAAAAACTGGATGATATCATCGGGCGTACCGACCTCATCATCCGCAGACCGGATGACGGCATCAAGAAACATCAACTCATCAACTTCGACAAAGTACTGGCGCGTGTGGACAACGGAGCCGCCATCCGCCACATCATAAACCAGCAACACGGCATCGACCGCGTAAAAGACGTGGAAATGCTGAATGCCGCCGCCAATGCCGTAGACGAACAGAAAGAAGTTTCTCTCGAATATACCATCGCCAACACCGACCGCGCCTGCGGTGCGATGCTCTCCGGCGCTATCGCCGCCAAGTACGGCGCAAAAGGCCTGCCCGAACATACACTGAACGTCAAGTTCAAAGGCTCGGCCGGACAGAGTTTCGGAGCATTCCTCGTACCGGGTATCAACTTCAAGCTGGAAGGTGAGGCCAATGACTATCTGGGCAAAGGGCTGAGTGGCGGACGTATCGCCGTACTACCCCCTGTACGCAGCAACTTCGAGGCCGAGAAGAACACAATTGCCGGAAACACCCTTCTGTATGGTGCAACCAGCGGCGAAGTATATATCAACGGTCGCGTAGGCGAACGCTTTGCCGTCCGCAACTCCGGTGCAATAGCCGTTGTAGAGGGTGTGGGTGACCATTGCTGCGAATACATGACCGGCGGACGTGTAGTGGTGCTCGGACAGACGGGACGTAACTTTGCCGCAGGTATGTCCGGTGGTGTGGCCTACGTCTGGAACAAAGACGGAAACTTCGACTACTTCTGTAACATGGAAATGGTGGAACTAAGCCTCATTGAAGAAACCTCATACCGCAAGGAGTTGCACGAACTCATCCGCCAGCATTATCTCTACACCGGTTCCAAACTGGCGCGCATCCTACTCGATGACTGGACGCACTACGTAGACGAGTTTATCCAAGTAGTCCCTATCGAGTACAAGAAAGTGCTGCAAGAAGAACAGATGAAGAAGCTGCAACAGAAGATTGCGGATATGCAAAGAGACTATTAAATTAAAAATTGAGAATTGAGAATTAAAAAATACAGAATAGTGCGTACTTACAAATTCCACGTTCTTTTTAATTTTCGATTCTCTGAGTATTATTTCTTAATTTTCAATTTTTAATTCTCAATTTATCAATCATGGGCGATTCAAAAGCATTCTTAAATATCCCCCGCCAAGAAGCGGGCTACCGTCCGATACACGAACGTATCACAGATTTCAGCCAGGTGGAACAGACGCTGAACAGTCACGACCGCAAGCTCCAAGCCTCACGCTGTATGGAGTGCGGTGTACCTTTTTGCCATTGGGCATGTCCGTTGGGCAACAAGCAACCGGAGTTTCAAGACGCACTCTGCAAAGGAAAATGGCGCGAAGCCTATCAAGTACTGAACGAGACGAATGATTTCCCCGAATTTACGGGACGTATCTGCCCCGCACTTTGTGAGAAGTCATGTGTGCTGAAACTCTCCTGCGATGCTCCCGTAACCATCCGCGAGAATGAGGCAGCCATTGCCGAAGCCGCTTTTCGTGAAGGATATATCGTGCCTGTCCGCCCCGAACGCAATGGCTGGAAAATAGCTGTCATCGGTGCAGGGCCTGCCGGGCTGAGCGTTGCCGCACGGCTGAATGCCCGTGGCTACGAAGTCACGATATTCGATTCCAAACCGATGCCGGGCGGACTGCTTCGCTACGGTATTCCCAATTTCAAACTACCCAAAGAAGTGATAGACCGTCGCATGAATGTACTGAAAGCCGAAGGTATCCGGTTTGAAATGGGTGTCTGCATCGATATGCAGAAGCTGCCCGCAGGTTTCGATGCTTACGCCGTCTGCACAGGCACTCCCACTGCCCGTGACCTTACCATCCCCGGCCGTGAACTGAAAGGTATCTACTTTGCCCTCGATATGCTGGCTCAACAGAACCGTATCCTCGACGGAGAGACATTCCCGAAAGAGCAGCTTGTCAATGCCCGTGGCAAACGGGTGCTTGTCATTGGCGGTGGCGACACAGGCTCGGACTGCATCGGCACGAGCATCCGCCAAGGAGCTACGAGCGTGACACAAATAGAAATCATGCCACAACCACCCGTAGGCCACAATGACGCTACGCCCTGGCCGCAATGGCCCGTTGTCCTGAAAACCACTTCCAGTCACGAAGAAGGATGCACACGCCGCTGGTCACTGGCATCCAACAGATTCATCGGCAAGAACGGAAAGGTTTGCGGCGTGGAAGTGGAAGAAGTGGAATGGCTTCCGGCAAAAGACGGTGGCCGCCCCACCATGAAACCTACGGGTAAGAAAGAAGTCATTGAAGCCGATATGGTGCTGTTGGCTATGGGCTTCCTCAAACCGGAACAGCCGACATTTGCAGAGAATGTATTCGTGGCGGGAGATGCCGCCAATGGTGCAAGTCTCGTAGTACGTGCACTGGCTGACGGTCGCAAAGTAGCCCGGCGGATTGACCAATACTTCAACCGGTAGTTTTGCGGCAACGAAAAAAGTTTCAAAGAGGGATACCAAGAGTTTCAACGCATGAAACTTTCTGTCCCCCGGTGTGAAACGACTCGTTTCAACGCTTGAAACAATCCGTTCCAACGGACGAAACTGCTGGTCTCACCCGATACAACTAACATCATCCCGATATCAACTTCTAAAACAACTACAACCATGTGTGGAATAGCAGGTATTTTCAACATAAAATCCCAGACTCCGGAACTCAGGAGTAAAGCTTTAAAAATGGCACAGAAAATCCGCCATCGCGGACCGGACTGGAGCGGTATTTATGTAGGCGGCTCCGCAATCCTTGCACACGAGCGGCTTTCTATCGTCGACCCTCAATCGGGTGGGCAACCTCTGTACTCGCCCGACCGCAAGCAAATCCTTGCCGTCAACGGTGAGATATACAACCACCGCGATATCCGTGCACATTACGCCGGAAAGTACACCTTTCAGACGGGTTCGGACTGCGAAGTCATCCTCGCCCTCTACAAAGACAAGGGCATCAATTTCCTCGAAGAACTGAACGGTATCTTCGCCTTTGCCCTCTACGATGAAGAGACGGACGATTACCTCATAGCCCGCGACCCCATCGGAGTGATACCTTTATATATAGGCCGCGACAAGGAAGGCCGCATCTACTTCGGCAGCGAACTGAAAGCTCTCGAAGGCTTCTGCGACGAGTACGAGCCTTTCCTGCCCGGACACTATTACCGGGGACGTGAGGGTAAAATGCACCGCTGGTACACTCGCGACTGGATGCAATACCTTGCCGTAAAAGACAACTATCATACTGGTTACCCTGACGTCAATGCCACAACCTACCAAACTCAGGTTTCCGCCGTACATGATGCCCTCGAAGCCGCCGTACAGCGCCAACTTATGTCGGACGTACCTTACGGCGTGTTGTTGTCCGGCGGGCTGGACTCTTCCGTAATCTCGGCCATCGCCAAGAAATACGCCGGAAAACGTATTGAGACGGACAACAAGGCAGATGCGTGGTGGCCTCAACTCCACTCTTTTGCAGTAGGCTTGAAAGGTGCTCCCGACCTCATCAAAGCACGTGAAGTGGCGCAATACATCGGCACTATCCACCATGAAATAAACTACACCATTCAAGAAGGGCTGGACGCCATTCGCGATGTCATCTACTTCATCGAAACCTACGACGTAACCACTGTCCGCGCATCCACGCCCATGTACTTGCTGGCGCGTGTCATCAAGAGCATGGGCATCAAGATGGTACTTAGTGGTGAAGGTGCGGACGAAGTATTCGGCGGCTACCTCTACTTCCACAAAGCGCCCACACCACAAGCCTTCCATGAAGAAACAGTACGTAAACTCTCCAAACTGTACCTTTACGATTGCCTGCGCGCCAACAAGAGTCTTGCCGCTTGGGGCGTGGAAGGACGTGTCCCGTTTCTCGACAAAGAATTTCTGGATGTAGCCATGCGACTGAATCCTGCCACGAAGATGTGTCCCGGAAAAGAAATTGAAAAGAAAGTGGTTCGCGAAGCCTTTGCGGCTATGCTGCCCGAAAGCGTCGCATGGCGTCAGAAAGAACAATTTTCCGATGGTGTGGGTTACAGCTGGATTGATACGCTGAAAGCTGTCACTGCCGCTGCCGTCAGTGATGAACAGATGCTGAAAGCCTCCGAACGCTTCCCCGTAAACACACCGATGAACAAAGAGGAATACTACTACCGCACTATTTTCGAGGAGCACTTCCCCAGCGAGAGTGCCGCCCGCAGTGTACCCAGCGTACCGAGTGTAGCCTGTTCCACCGCCGAAGCATTGGCATGGGACGTCTCATTCCAAGGGAAAAACGACCCTAGCGGACGCGCCGTTGCCGGTGTGCACGAAGAAGCCTACAAGGACTGAACCTTAAAAAAAGTAACCACACGGCAAATGCAACGGATTTTTAATATACTTTCTGTTTCATATTCGTAAGCTTATGCTACCTTTGCGAAAGAACGATGAAAATAATTAATTCTAAAGCCCATGAAACTGAAAAGCCTTATTATCACTTCCGCCCTGCTACTTGCCGCTTGTGGCTATACACAGGCACAGTCCACCCAAGTCATTGCTCACCGCGGCTTCTGGAAAACAGACGGTTCGGCACAGAATTCCATTGCCGCACTGGTGAAAGCCGACTCCATAAATTGTTACGGTTCCGAGTTCGATGTATGGCTCACCGCCGACAACCAACTTGTAGTAAACCACGACAGCACTTTCAAGGGAGTGAATATGCAGAAATCCACCGCACAACAGTGTACCGCCGTCATACTGGACAACGGAGAGCAACTCCCCACCCTGCGGCAATACTTGGAGAAGGCCGGACAACTGAAAACGCGCCTTATTCTGGAACTGAAATCCCACAAGACACCCGAACAGGAAACACGTGCTGTAGAAAGTATCGTGAAGATGGTGAAAGACATGAGATTGGAGAACCGCATGGAATACATCGCTTTCTCGCGACACGCCACCAAAGAATTTATCCGTCTTACCCCCAAAGGAACTCCGGTATATTATCTGGAAGGCGACCTCTCTCCCAAAGAACTGAAAGAATGGGGATGCGCCGGACCCGACTATCACTTCAGCGTATTCAAAAGACATCCCGAATGGATTAAAGAGTCCCACGACTTGGGCATGAAAGTAAATGCTTGGACCGTAAACGATGCCAAAGACATGAAGTGGTTGATTGACCACGGTGTGGATTTCATCACTACCAACGTCCCCGTAGAACTGCAAGAAATATTACAGTAAAAGCATCAGCTTACAATACATTTAGAAAGTTATTATAGACAAGCTGCTTCATTCTGAAAACAATGAAGCAGCTTTTATATTTCAAAAAGGTAGTAATAAGCGAATAAAACAATCATTTTTATTATTCCCCCGCAAGAATACGAGAGCATTATATTACAATCTTTACGAATATAGCATCATATACTTTTAAATTGAAAGGGAAATCGTATATATTTGCACTGAATGAAAACCGGAATAGAAATAAATAGAAAACAGATATCAATATAGATAAAAATCATCCAAAACGTCGTATATTTGCATTGAAATAAAACAAAAGGATATAATCAACTAACCAAGTAAGTACAAAATGACAAGAAGCATAAAGTTTACCAAGATGCATGGCGCAGGAAACGACTACATATATGTAGACACTACCCGCTATCCTATCGAGAACCCGGAGAAACTCTCGAAGAAATGGAGCGCACCGCATACGGGAATCGGCAGTGACGGTCTGGTACTTATAGGGCGCTCCGACAAAGCCGATTTCAGCATGCGCATTTTCAATGCGGACGGTTCGGAAGCCAAGATGTGCGGCAATGCCAGCCGATGCATCGGCAAATACCTTTATGACTACAAACTGACTTCCAAAACAGAAATCACACTCGATACCCTGTCCGGCATCAAGATTCTAAAACTACACGCGACAGGCGATAAAGTAGACACTGTAACCGTTGACATGGGTATTCCGTCTGACGAACCCGTGAACTATGACGGCAAGGGGAGCAAGCCGATGACAGAACATCCCATCGAAATAGACGGCATACGCTATATGGGTACTACCGTATCCATGGGAAACCCGCATCTGGTAATCTTCGTGAACGACATTACGAAGGCAGACCTCTCCTCTATCGGCCCCAAACTGGAGAATCACCCTCTCTTCCCCGACCGCATCAATGTGGAATTTGCCCAAGTATTGGAAGAGGGAAAGATAAGGATGCGCGTATGGGAACGGGGTTCGGGCGTCACCCAAGCCTGTGGAACAGGAGCCTGTGCCACAGCCGTAGCCGCTTTCCTCACAGGACGTGCCGGAAGAAAATCAATCATCGTCATGGATGGAGGAACACTCACCATTGAATGGGATATAGCCACCAAGCACGTCTTTATGACGGGAGAGGCAACCAAGGTGTTCGAGGGAGAGATGGAGACGGATGAAGAATTATGAATGAGTATACGCTTTTGTGCCACATGGCAATTCTTCATTATTAATTCATCATTATTAAATAATTAAACCAACAGAGATATGGCATTAGTTAATGAACATTTTTTGAAACTGCCCGGAAGTTACTTATTTTCGGACATAGCTAAGAAGATTAATACTTTCAGGATAACGCACCCTAAAAAAGAAGTCATCCGTCTGGGTATCGGAGACGTTACCCGTCCGCTGCCGCAAGTTTGCATCGAAGCGATGCACAAGGCAGTGGATGAGATGGCTGATGCCAAGACATTCCGCGGATACGGTCCTGAACAGGGTTATGACTTTCTGATTGATGCCGTTATCAAACACGATTACGCGACACGCGGCGTTCATTTCAGCCCACAGGAAATCTTCATCAACGACGGAGCCAAGAGCGATACGGGAAACATAGGCGACATACTCCGCCATGACAACAGTGTGGGAGTAACCGACCCTATCTACCCCGTCTACATTGACAGCAACGTAATGTGCGGACGCGCCGGCATATTGGAAAAAGACGGCAAATGGAGCAATGTAACCTATATGCCCTGTACGGCCGAAAACAACTTTATCCCCGAAATACCGGACAAACGTATCGACATCGTCTACCTCTGTTACCCCAACAATCCTACGGGTACTACCCTTACCAAACCCGAACTGAAAAAGTGGGTGGACTATGCCCTTGACAACGACACGCTTATCCTATTTGATGCCGCCTACGAGGCTTTCATCCAAGAGGACGATGTGCCCCACTCCATATACGAAATAAAAGGGGCGAAAAAATGCGCCATCGAGTTCCGCAGTTTCTCAAAGACCGCCGGATTTACAGGCGTGCGCTGCGGCTACACCGTAGTACCGAAAGAACTGACCGCTGCTACGCTGGAAGGTGAACGTATCTCCCTCAACAAACTGTGGAACCGCCGCCAATGCACCAAGTTTAATGGTACAAGCTACATTACCCAGCGTGCCGCCGAAGCCATCTACACCGCAGAAGGCAGACGGCAGGTAAAAGAAACGATTGACTACTATATGAACAACGCCCGCACCATGAAAGAAGGACTGGAAACATCCGGGCTGGAAGTGTACGGCGGTGTGAACGCCCCATACATCTGGCTGAAAACCCCAAACGGCATAAGCTCTTGGCGGTTCTTCGAACAAATGTTGTACGAAGCCAATGTAGTGGGTACTCCGGGTGTAGGCTTCGGGCCAAGCGGTGAGGGATATATCCGCCTGACCGCTTTCGGCAAACACGAAGACTGTGTGGAAGCCATGAAACGCATCCGCAACTGGCTGAAATAAAAGTGAAGAATATAAACATCCTACTATTTAATAGTTCAAGCGCAATACTATACTAACAGAACCGGACTGATCATCCGCAATTTTTCTAACTAAAAAGGTAAGAAGGTATGAAAACAAGAAACACAAAATTAGGAGTAATAGCAATAACGTTACTATCAGCTGCAATGCCTTTCACGGCAAAGGCACAGGACAAAGTAAAAGCATCCGTAGGCGCAGACATCGTAAGCGGCTACATCTGGCGCGGACAAGACTTGGGCGGTGTAAGCCTTCAACCCAACGCATCCATCGCCTATAAAGGTTTGTCTTTGGAAGCATGGGGATCGGTAGGTATTGAAAAGACAGATGCCGACGGTTACGATGCTAAAGAGTTCGACCTCACACTGGGCTACTCCACCGGTGGTTTTAGCGTATCAATCACTGATTATTGGTATAATACCGGAGCAGGTTACTTCCACTACGGTGCCCACAATACAACCCACCTGTACGAAGCCCAAGTGGGTTACGACTTCGGACCGGTAGCAGTAAACTGGTACACCAATTTTGCCGGAGACGACGGTGTCAAGGAGAATGGTGACAGAGCCTATTCATCCTATATCTCCATAGCCGCTCCGTTCAAATTGGGCGGACTTGACTGGACAGCCGAAGTAGGCGCCACTCCATGGGAAACGGACTTCTACGGAGCAAGCGGATTTGCCGTATGCGACGTCAGCCTCGGAGCTACAAAGGATATCAGGATAACCAATTCATTCTCCCTGCCACTCTTTGCCAAAGCTACTTGGAATCCCTGTTCGGAAAGAGCATACTTCGTAGTAGGATTAAGTTTTTAAGAACAATAAAACACTTAAGGTATGAAAAAGATTGAAGCTATCATCCGCAAAACCAAATTCGAGGAAGTGAAAGACTCACTCCTCGAAGCAGATATCGAATGGTTCTCTTATTACGATGTAAGAGGTATCGGAAAATCCAGACAAGCCCGTATTTACCGTGGTGTACTGTACGACACCAGTTCCATCGAACGTATCCTCATCTCTATCGTTGTACGCGATAAAAACGCAGAAAAGACAGTACAAGCTATCATCAAAGCCGCACAAACCGGCGAAATCGGCGATGGCCGTATCTTCGTCATCCCCATTGAAGACGCTATCCGCATCCGCACCGGAGAACGGGGTGACATTGCCCTCTATAATGCCGAACAGGAAAGATAACCGGCAGCACTCAACCCACAGGATTTTCATTGAGCGGCGTGCTCAGTGAAAAACAAAATACAAGTACAACTAAAAAACCAAAAGATTATGGACAAATATATGAAACGCAGTTTCACAAAACTGCGTACGGCCCTTGCTATACTCATAGCTTGCTGCCTCACAACAGATATGTATGCACAAACCGCCGTAGCTGCGGATAGTGTGGCAACCGATACCGTCGCCCAGTTGGTTTCCGGTGTCAACACCGTCTGGATGTTACTTGCAGCCATGTTGGTATTCTTTATGCAACCGGGCTTCGCATTGGTGGAAGCCGGTTTCACCCGCACCAAGAACACCGCCAACATACTGATGAAAAACTTTGTGGACTTCATGTTCGGCTCACTTCTTTACTGGCTGGTAGGTTTCGGCATCATGTTCGGTTTAGGCGACTTCTTCGGAACTCCTCACCTCATGAGCCTGTTGTTCGATAGCAATGGCCTGCCCGACCCCGCTTCATTGCCTACCGAAGGTTTCCTCGTATTCCAAACCGTATTCTGCGCCACTTCCGCCACAATTGTTTCGGGAGCTATGGCAGAGCGTACAAAGTTTTCCATGTATCTGGTTTACACAATCTTCATCAGCGTACTGATTTATCCCGTTTCCGGGCACTGGACTTGGGGTGGAGGATGGCTGATGAACGGTGAAGCAGGTTCCTTCATGACGGAAACATTCGGAACTACCTTCCACGATTTCGCAGGTTCTACCATTGTACACTCCGTAGGCGGTTGGATTGCATTGGTAGGTGCAGCTATCCTCGGTCCGCGCATCGGCAAGTACGGCAAAGACGGCCGGTCAAAAGCCATCCCCGGACACAACCTCACCATTGCGGCACTGGGCGTGTTCATCCTATGGTTCGGATGGTTCGGTTTCAACCCCGGCTCTCAGTTGGCGGCAGCCACTACCGAGGATCAGGTAACTGTCTCGCTCGTATTCCTCAACACTAACTTGGCAGCTTGCGCTGGTGGTTTCTTTGCCCTGGCCGTCAGTTGGCTGAAATACGGCAAACCGTCCCTGTCACTCACGCTGAACGGTATTTTGGCGGGATTGGTAGGCATTACGGCAGGATGCGACGCCGTTGCTCCGCTGGGTGCGGTCATCATCGGCGCCATCTGTGGCGTACTGATGATATATGCCGTAGAATTCATTGACAAAGTACTGAAAATTGACGACCCCGTAGGCGCATCTTCCGTACACGGCGTATGTGGTTTCACGGGAACGGTACTTACCGGACTGTTCTCTACCAGTGAAGGTCTGTTCTACGGTGCGGGTGCGGGCTTCCTCGGAGCACAGATATTCGGTGCGGTAATTGTCGGACTTTGGGCGGCAGGTATGGGCTTCATCATCTTCAAAGTACTCGACAAGATACACGGCTTGCGTGTTCCGGCTCGCGTGGAGGAAGAAGGACTTGACATCTACGAGCACGGAGAGTCCGCTTACAACTAAAACAAGTTTTTTATTCTATCATATATTTATAAACCAACAATTACAATTCTAAGGTATTATGTCAAAATTGAGATTCAGAGTAGTAGAGACGGCGTTCAAGAAGAAACCCGTTGCAGTGGCAGTCCCGGCGGAACGCCCGTCGGAATACTTCGCCAAGTATGTATTCAACAAGGAAAAGATGTTCAGGTATCTGCCGAGCAAGGTATATGCCAAACTGATTGATGTAATTGACAACGGTGCGCCGCTGGACCGCAGTATTGCCGATGAAGTGGCGGCGGGAATGAAGAAATGGGCGCTTGAGATGGGAGCCACCCACTACACGCACTGGTTTCATCCGCTCACCGAAGGCACTGCCGAAAAACACGACGCTTTTGTGGAGCACGACGGCAAGGGCGGCATGATGGAAGAATTCACAGGCAAGTTGCTTGTGCAGCAGGAACCGGACGCATCCAGCTTCCCCAACGGCGGTATCCGCAACACGTTCGAGGCACGCGGATATTCAGCATGGGACCCCTCTTCTCCCGCGTTCATAGTAGATGATACGCTCTGCATTCCTACCATCTTCATTGCCTACACGGGTGAATCTCTTGACTACAAAGCGCCGTTACTCAAAGCACTGCGTGCAGTGGACAAGGCAGCGGTAGACGTATGCCGCTACTTCAACCCGGACGTAAAGAAAGTAGTGGCGTACTTGGGCTGGGAACAGGAGTACTTCCTGATTGACGAAGGCCTTTACGCCGCCCGCCCCGACCTGTTGATGACCGGCCGCACACTGACCGGACACGATAGTGCCAAGAACCAACAACTCGAAGACCACTACTTCGGCGCCATCCCTCCGCGTGTGGCAGCCTTTATGAAGGAGTTGGAAATCGAAGCGTTGAAACTCGGAATCCCCGTCAAGACCCGCCACAACGAGGTAGCTCCCAACCAATTCGAGTTGGCTCCTATCTTCGAGGAATGCAACCTTGCAGTAGACCACAATATGCTCATCATGGCTCTGATGCGCAAGGTGGCACGTAATCACGGCTTCCGAGTACTGTTGCACGAAAAGCCGTTCAAGGGTGTCAACGGCAGCGGCAAGCACAACAACTGGTCGTTGGGTACGGACACGGGCATCCTGCTCCATGCCCCCGGCAAACTGCCCGAAGACAACCTACGCTTCATCACCTTTGTAGTAAATACCTTAATGGCAGTCTACAAACATAACGGATTACTGAAAGCCAGCATCTCCAGCGCCACAAACGCCCACCGACTGGGAGCGAATGAAGCGCCTCCTGCAATCATATCCAGCTTCCTCGGCAAGCAGTTGAGCCAGGTTCTGGAACATATTGAGGAAAGCACTAAGGATAACCTCATCAGCCTCAGCGGCAAACAGGGCATGAAGCTGGACATTCCACAGATACCCGAGCTAATGATAGACAACACCGACCGTAACCGTACCAGCCCGTTTGCCTTTACGGGCAACCGCTTCGAGTTTCGTGCCGTAGGTTCGGAAGCCAACTGCGCCAGCGCCATGATTGCCCTGAACTCCGCTCTTGCCGAGCAACTGGTAGAATTCAAGAAGGATGTAGACGAACTTATCGGAAAGGGTGAACCGAAGATTTCGGCTATCCTCGACGTTATCCGTAAATACATCAGGATATGCAAGCCCATTCACTTCGACGGTAACGGCTACAGCGACGAATGGAAAGCCGAGGCCAAAAAACGCGGTCTGGACTGCGAAACCAGTGTACCCCTCATCTTCGACAACTATCTGAAGCCCGAAAGCATCCGTATGTTCGAGTCTGTAGGCGTAATGACGCAAAAGGAACTGGAAGCCCGCAACGAAGTGAAGTGGGAGACCTATACCAAGAAAATTCAGATTGAAGCCCGCGTGCTCGGTGACTTGGCGATGAATCACATCATTCCCGTAGCCACTCAATATCAGACGGATTTGATAGACAATGTCTACAAAATGAAAGACCTCTTCCCGGCAGAGAAAGCTGCAAAACTGTCTGCCAAGAATTTGGAACTCATCGAAGAGATTGCCGACCGTACCACCTTCATCAAGGAACATGTAGATGCCATGATAGAAGCCCGCAAGGTTGCCAACAAGATTGAATGTGAACGCGACAAAGCCATCGCTTATCACGACAACATCGTACCGATGATGGAAGAAATCCGCTATCACATCGACAAGTTGGAACTCATCGTTGACAACCAGATGTGGACATTACCGAAATACAGGGAACTGTTGTTTATAAGATAAAGAGCTATTTCAGACATACAAACTCTGAAACCGGAAATTATCTATTTCTTTTGTTGGTTGTTTTAAGTTTGCAGGGGAAAGGAGTGCCGTGATGGTAGTTCTTTCCCCTTTTTTATCCGGCAGACAGCAGCCTGAAGAGGAAAACAGATTATCTTTGTCCCCAATTACAAATAAACACATTATGAAAGACCTGCGTACACGCCATACAGCATTGCTGCTGTTTACATTCTTGCTGGCATCGGTATCCTTATCCGCACAGACCGGCTTACAGCAGAAACTAAGTGAGATTTCCGCCATAACGGAAACCCAACCGTTGGAATCTACCGAGTTTTCGGAGAAGTATGTAACCTATTTCACCCAGCCGCTCGACCACCGGCATCCCGAGAAAGGAAGTTTCCGCCAGCGGGTTATCGTGGCGCATGCGGGCTTCGATCGTCCCACGGTCATTATAACCGAAGGGTATGGAGCCGCCTACGCGCTCAAGCCCCAATATCGCGAGGAACTTTCCAGGCTCCTCAATGCCAATATGGTATTTGTGGAATACCGCTATTTCCTGGAATCCACTCCCGAACCCAAAGACTGGCGATACCTTACAGCCGAAAGTTCCGCCGATGATTTGCACGCGGTAACAACCGCATTCAAAAACATATATCCCGGAAAATGGATTGCTACCGGTATCAGCAAAGGCGGACAGACCGCCCTGCTCTACCGCACATTCTATCCGGACGATGTGGATGTATCCGTTCCTTATGTGGCTCCCCTCTGCTACGGAACAGAGGACGGCCGTCACGAACCGTTCCTCAAAAAAGTGTCTACGGATGAAGACCGTAAAAGAATTACCGACTTCCAGCTGGAAATCCTGAAACGCAAAGCGGCCTTACTCCCCCTTTTCGAGAAATACTGCACCGAACAGGAGTATAAGTTCCGTGCTCCTATCGAAGAGATATACGACTATTCGGTACTGGAATATTCATTCGCGCTCTGGCAATGGGGTACTCCCGTCGGCAGCATCCCGCTACCCACAGCCACCGACGCAGAACTCATAGCCCACCTGCTGGCCATCAGCGACCCGTCCTATTTCACAACCGACAGTACCAACGCCTCTTTCTTCGTACAGGCCGCACGCGAATTGGGCTATTACGGCTACGACACCCGTCCTTTCAAAAAGTATCTCTCCATCAAGTCCGGCAAAGGCTACCTGCATCGCCTGATGCTTCCCGAAGAACTGAAAGATATGCCTTTTGACAAGACACTCAGTAAGAAGATTAAGGGATTCTTGCAAAAGAACGACCCGAAAATGATATTCATCTACGGTGAAAACGATCCCTGGACGGCTGCCGGAGTTACCTGGCTCAAAGGGAAAAAGAATATTCACGTATTCATTCAGCCGGGCGGCAGCCATCTGGCACGCATCTCCACACTGCCCGAAAAGGAGAAAGAAGAAGTGATGAAGCTACTAAACGAATGGTTGCGGTAAACGCACCCGTTCTTTCGCAGCATCCTGTTTCTGCCGCATAAGGGAAAAGACACAAACGGAAAAGGGCTGCCTCAGCGATTGAGACAGCCCCTTTTATATCAAACATACCTACTCTTACCACTCAAGGAATTTTCCCCTCTCCCTGCGTTTCTGCAACTCTTCTTTCAAGAAGCGCTGACGGTCTTTGGCGATATAGCGGCGGGCGAATATATTGGGCACAGCCACCCCTAACGCGATGCAGAGAATAATCAGCGAAGCATTGATACCGTTGGACACAGCCACCGTCACCTCACCTACCACTCCGTGCATATTGATGAGGGCAACCAGCGCACGATACATCAGCACCCCCGGAATCATCGGAATGACAGAGGGAATGGTCAGCACGTGATTGGGCACATGAAACCAGTGGACGGCTTTCACCGCCACCAGGCTCACCACCATAGCTCCCGTAAAGGAACCGATGACAGGACCGAGCCCCAACTCGAAGTTGACAAAGTTACGCGTACATACGGCAAGGATTCCCCCGACGGCAACCACCCACAACAGACGGCGCTGGATATTGAATATCATGGAGAAACCCATCGCGGATATGGCCGCCGCAATGGCGTATATATAATAAGGATCGTGCGGAACCATGCTCAGTTCGCTGAACTTCTTGTCAATCACCACATCTTCCATAGCCAGCAGGCGCATGGCTATCACAATGCCGAAAGCCATGGCACACACCATCAGCACCGTATTGACGGCACGCACGATTCCCACCTGTATGTAATTGTCAATCATGTCGTCCACAAAGTTTATAATAGGCACTCCCGGCACGATGAACAGCGCGCAAGCCAGCAACGGATGATACGGAGTTCCCGACAGCCCTGTAAAAGTAGTGATGTAAGCAAGGCAGGTGGACACCAATGCCGCGATGGCGATACTCATATATAGATTGATGCCGAACTCCACGCAACGCGCGCGAACACGAAAACCGGCAAAAGCGGCGATAGAGGCGAATAAGAAAGCGATCCAGTCGCCGCCGAACAACTTACAGAAACCGCCGCAGGCAAACCCCGCTCCGATGGCTACGAGATAGGGAGTATAGTTCCGCTTCTTTCCTTTTATCTTCTCCAATTCTTCCTCGTAGCGGTCGAGCGAATAATCCTCTTCGATGGCACGCCAGGAAAGCTTGCTGATTTCGGAAATGGCCGTCATGTTGATGCCGTGCTTCTCGCACTTCTGAAATTTGGAATAAGAATGCGATTCGTCACTCAGGTTCACCACCAGCATTGTATAAGTCACGTCAATGTGAAGATTCTCCTCGGGTAGTCCCAAATAAGCCGCAACCCGCTGCATATTGCGCACAATGCGATTGGTATCGGCAGCACTCTCCACTAATATTTTCCCTGTGCGAAGCAATAAATCAAGCTTCCTGCGCAAAATAATTTCTTGCTCAACCATTGTATTATCCATCAAAAATTCTACTAACTACTATCCTGTTTTTTACCTATCCTTAAAGAGGAGTGCAAAGATAGGCAAAATATAGAAAAGAATTTCATATCTCATCGGAAACCCATACCTTTGCACACATTTTTAGAGAAGGGAAAAACAACAGACCGGACTTTCATCATACTCCCAAAAACAAAAGCTGATTGATATGGAAATATTTTGGAACACTATCGCGCAATATAACGAAAACACCTGGTGGGCGCAGATTATCATTACCGTAGCAGGCGTCCTGCTGACCGCACTGCTATACCGCAAACCCACCGTCCGGGTAAAACGCTCCATGAAAATATATATGGTATTCCTCAACGGCTGGATAGCGTCGGTGTACTATCTGATGTACTGTGACACACGCAGTTATCACCATGTACTCGCCATCTTTTGGGGAGTAATCGCCCTGATTTGGCTATGGGATTTATTTACCGGTTACACCCCGTTCGAGCGCAATCCCAAATACCGTGTACTGGTGGGAGTACTTTATGCGATGCCCTTCCTCTACCCTCTCCTTTCGTGGGCGCGCGGCATGGAGTTCCCGATGATGACGACAACGGTGATGCCCTGCTCGGTAGCCGCCTTTACCATCGGACTGCTGCTGGCATTCTCGCGCAAAGTCAATCTGCTCGTCATCCTTTTCCTCTGCCATTGGGCGCTCATAGCCTTTTCCAAAGTGTATGTGTACAAGATACCCGAAGACCTGCTGCTGGCAAGCGCCACCGTACCCGCCATCTATCTGTTCTTCAAGAACTATGTAGCCCAAAACCTGCATAAAGAAACGAAACCGGGCGCACGCCTCATGAACTGGTTTCTGATTCTGATTTGCATCATCATCGGGGTATTCCTAAGCATCATCCTTTTCCAAGAAGTAGGAAAATAAACGAACCTGCATCGCCCGTATCCGTCCTATGGGATAAAAAAAATCATCCCGTGATATGAAATAAATCATCTCACGGGATGAATTTTTCAGTCTCGTGAGACGAATATTTTCATCCTGCAAGACGGATTTTTCATCCTACCTTATCATTTTTTCCTGCCTTGATTTGCCACGGCTTCCATCAGTTTCCTGATTTCTTCGGGGTCGCCCAGGAAGTAATCGTTCGTCAGGTTCAGTTCGTCATCAAACTCAAACACATACGGTACGGCCGTAGGCAGATTCAGATGCACAATCTCTTCATCCGACAGATGCTTCAGATGCTTGATAATGCCACGCAGGCTATTGCCATGAGCCACGACCAACAGTTCATCGGCCATCTTCAGGCTTGGGAAAATGACGCATTTCCAATACGGCATGATACGGTCAATCGTATCTTTCAGCGATTCGGTACGCGGCAGCTCCCCGTCGGGCACTTCCCGGTAACGTTCTTCAAAACGCGGGTTGCGCGGGTCGTCTTCCGCCAGCGCGTGAGGGGCGATGTCGTAACTGCGACGCCACACCAATACCTGCTCGTCTCCATACTTGGCGGCGGTCTCGGCTTTGTTCAGCCCTTGCAACTGACCGTAATGCTTTTCGTTCAGCCGCCATGACTTCTCTACCGGAATCCAATCCTGATTAAGGCGGTCGAGCACACAATTCAATGTCTTTACGGCGCGTTTCAAGTAAGACGTATACGCCTTTTGGAAGCGGAAGCCTTTCTCCGCCAGCAGTTCACCCGCCTTCAGCGCCTCGGCAACGCCCTTTTCCGTCAGGTCTACATCCGTCCATCCCGTAAAACGGTTCTCTTTATTCCATGCACTCTCGCCGTGGCGGAGTAAAACAATCTTTTTCATCTCTGATAATCTCCTTTCTGTTTCTACAAAGAACACGCATTCATCACCGCTTGTTCATATAACGGCGCATCATATACACCAATAATATCATAAATGCCACCCACACCATACTGATGACCGGCAAATAACGGTTGTACACCAACTCACCGTCCTGCGGCACGTGATTGAACTCGCAAAGTATGCAACGGCAGGCCGGATTGGCGGCATCATGCGAGAAAAAAGAAAATACCAGAATAGCCACCCCTGCCAACAACATCATCAAAGCCACCCATACCACCCACTTGCCGGCAGATGCGGAACGCGGATGTGGCGAAGCGGAATGCGCGAACTTAACCATATAGCTTACCCCTTTTATATTGTTGCGCAAAGTTCCCGCGTTTTGAGAAAATTAACAATACCTACTTTTCATCAAAAAGCATCCCAATCTCCCTATTTATAGGTAGATTTAACATCCGTAACGACACTGCGAGTTAACCGGAAATAGGGAGCCGCACCGGCAGAAAAGCCCTATAAATAGGTATTTCACCAAAGCCCGTAAAGCCTTTACTTTGCAGCGAACAAATTAATACTTTAGTCAGAATGAAGAAAACAGGTATTTTTTATGGTTCCAGTACCGGAACATGCGAAGACTTGGCTAATCAGATAGCCGATAAAATGGGAGTGGCCGCATCCGATGTATACAGCGCGGACAAGTTGAGCGCCGATTTGGTGAAAGAGTACGATTTGCTGATTTTAGGTACATCCACCTGGGGGGACGGCGAATTGCAGGATGATTGGTACGACGGCATAAAAGTATTGAAGTCGGCCGATTTGTCTTTCAAGAGTATCGCCCTGTTCGGCTGCGGCGACTCCGAATCCTATTGCGACACCTTCTGCGACGGAATGGGTATCCTGTACGAAGATTTAAAAGACAGCGGGTGCAGCTTCATCGGAAATAAGGTCGGCACGGACGGATACTCCTTCTCTTCCTCTATCGCCGTAGTAAACGGCGCCTTTGTAGGACTTGCCCTCGACGAGGTAAACGAGAGCGATAAAACCGCCGAACGCATCGACAACTGGACGGCAGAGCTTAAGAAGCATATTTAGGCATATAAAAAAACAGACCATCCGCTTACCCGAAACGGATGGTCTGTCTGCATCAAACGGATGATGCGTTTAGTGCTGACAGATGGTGCGTTTGCATGAAACGCACCATCTGTTTTGTTATCTCATCTCAAATGAACCAGCGAACATAGCAGAAGTCCTGACGGTGAGGCAGTTCCGCATTCTTCGGGAACATACGGTAAGCTACCTTGAAGCTGCCTGCGTTCTCCAACTTATGTGTCACCTGGAATGTGTAGAGGTCGCCCTCTTTCTTCACTACATTGAACGGCTCTACCGAGTAAACGTGTTGCTTACCGTCCTGAGCGGTATAAGTAGTCACCAATTCCAGACCGATGGCATCGTTCAGGCCTTTCTCGTCGATAACGTAAGTAATCGTGTATTCCTTACCGCTTTCGATGGAACCCTTAACCAGTTCTTCCGTCTTTTCGCAAGATACTACTTCGATGCTGTCCCACTTGGCGACAACCTCTTCCTTCCATGCAGCGAGTTCCTTGGCTTTGGCATAGTTGTTGGCAGCCAACGCCTTAAAGCGTTTCGCTTCTTTTGTATAGAACTTGCTATAATAGTCGTCCAGCTGACGCTTCATTGTGTAATGAGGCGCAATCTGCGCGATAGAATTCTTGATGGTTCTAATCCAGCCTTCAGAATATCCCTTCTTGTTGCGTGCATAGTACAACGGCAGGATTTCCTGTTCGAGGATGCTGTAAATGGTAGCGGCATCTAATTGGTCTTGGTATTCCTGGTTCTGGTAAGTACGTTTTTCCGTCAACGCCCAACCTGCACCTTCACGGTAGCCTTCCAACCACCATCCGTCGAGTACGGAGAAGTTTACAACACCGTTCATCAACGCCTTCTCACCGGAAGTACCGGATGCTTCGAGCGGACGTGTCGGAGTGTTCAACCAGATATCCACACCCGATACGAGGCGGCGTGCCAACTGCATATCGTAGTTTTCGAGGAAGATAATCTTACCCAGGAACTCGGGACGGCGGGAGATTTCGATGATTCTCTTAATCAATCCCTGACCTGCACCGTCGTGCGGGTGAGCCTTACCTGTAAACAGGAACTGTACCGGATAATCGGGGTTGTTCACAATCTTAGACAGACGGTCCAAGTCGGTGAACAGCAAGTGCGCGCGCTTGTAAGTAGCGAAACGACGTCCGAAACCAATCAACAGCGCATTCGGGTTAATCTTGTCCAACAGAGATACAACGCGTGAAGGGTCGCCCTGATTGTTCAACCATGTCTTGCGATATTCCTTGCGAACGTAGTCAATCAGTTTATTCTTCATGGCCATGCGCGTCTTCCATATCTCTTCGTCAGCTACATTATAGATAGCTTCCCAAATCTTAGGATTGGACTGGTCGTACCAGAAGTTCTCGTCGAAGTGCGCCGCATAAAGCTGTTTCCACTCCGTCGCGCTCCATGTGGGGAAGTGTACACCGTTCGTAACGTAACCAACGTGCATTTCTTCCGGGAAGTAACCTTTCCAGATGGGGGCAAACATTTCCTGGGAAACTTTTCCGTGCAACCAGCTTACACCGTTCACTTCCTGAGAAGTGTTGCAAGCGAAGACTGACATACAAAAGCGTTCGCCCTTGTCGCCCGGATTGTTACGGCCGAGGTCCATAAGGTCGTCCCAAGTGATACCCATTCTTGAAGGATAACCGCCCATGTACTTACCGAAGAGGCCTTCGTCGAAGTAGTCGTGACCGGCAGGAACCGGAGTGTGTACGGTGTACAAAGAAGAAGCGCGTACCAACTCGATAGCCTGGTCGTAAGTCAGACCTTCGGCCACGTAGTCGCAGATACGCTGTACGTTAATCAGCGCCGCGTGTCCTTCGTTGCAATGATATACGTCTTTCTTGATGCCCAGTTTCTTCAAAGTAAGAATACCGCCGATACCAAGCAGAATTTCCTGTTTCAGACGGTTCTCCCAGTCACCGCCATAAAGCTGGTGAGTGATGGAACGGTCGAACTCGCTGTTCATTTCATTATCCGTATCAAGCAGATAGAGTGAAACACGACCTACGTTGACTCTCCAAAGGCAAGCGTGTACGTAATAATCCAGATAAGGAACGTCTACAACAACTTGGTTGCCGTTTTCATCCAACACGCGGTCGATGGGCAACTGACCGAAGTTCTGGGCTTCGTAGTTGGCAATCTGCTGTCCGTCCATAGCCAATGTCTGAGTGAAATAGCCATAACGGTACAGGAAACCAACGGCGCACAGGTCTACGTTGCTGTCGGAAGCTTCTTTCAAATAGTCACCGGCAAGTACACCCAGACCACCGGAATATATCTTAAGCACATGATTCAAACCGTACTCCATACTGAAATATGCAACAGAAGGACGATTGCTATCAGGTTTTACATCCATGTAATTGCGGAATTTGGAATATACGTCTTCCATTCTGCGCAAGATAACCTTATCTTTAGCAAGTGCTTCAAGCTTGGCATAGCTCATACGTTCTAACAGCAGGACAGGATTCTGTCCGACTTCTTTCCAGAGAGCAGGGTCAAGGTCTTTAAACAATTCGGTAGCCTCATAATTCCATGACCACCAAATGTTACGTGCAAGTTCGGATAATTTCTCCAATTCAGCAGGGATGTGAGATTTAACGTTCACATCTTTCCAGTTTGGAGTGTTTACATTACTAACTTTAATCTTCATTGTATGATTACTTGATTGATTAATATAATAAATTCTTTTTCGGTTAAGCCAGCTGACGTTTCATCGCATTGCGCAAGGCAAGGTCGTAGGCTTCATAATAATATTGTATGAAATGCTTCCATAAAGCCTGCTCCGCCACTTGGGCGGCACGCTTACGGATTTCTTTAATTTCCGCATCGGTCTTTGTAGAGAACAAGGCTATGGTGTCCTTAATACCGTCCGCCACTTCGGAATAGTTATAGTCCGAACGGTGAAGCACCTCTACTCCATCGTTAATGCCATGCTGGTTCTTGAGGCTGTTCACCCAAAGTCCGAATCCGGCAAGGTCTGTCGTAATGGTCGGCACGTGGAAAGCCACGCTCTCCAACGGGGTATATCCCCAAGGTTCATAATAAGAAGGATAAACGCTGAGGTCTTCTCCTAACAACAAATCGTAGTAGTGCTTGTTGAGGATACCGTCTTTACCATCCTGATAGCAGGGAACGAAGATTACTTTTACCTTATCCTCAGGACGATTGCCCATACCGAGGTATTTCAGCATATCCAATACCTGGTCGTGCGTCATGTTGTGCAGCCAATGTGTGATGAAAGGTACTTCCAAAGGAGTGGTATAGTGCTCGTCTTTCTTTTTCAGACGCTGCTGCAAGTCTTCGCGGGGGTCGCCCACCCAACTGGGCACGTTGACGAAAGCCAGCACTTTCTTTTTCAGGTTCTTATCGCGGTTCAGGCGGTTCAATGATTCCAGGAATACATCGATACCTTTGTTCTTGAACTCATAACGGCCGCTGGTTCCGACAATAAGCGTATCATCATCAAACTCCTGTCCCAACAGGCAGTTTGCCACACGCAGCATGGTAGAACGTGCACGCTTACGCTTACCGGTAAAGGTAGAGCCTTTCGGAACGAAATCGTCTTCGAAACCGTTCATAAGGACTACGTCGGCAGGCTTGTCAAGCAGTTCTTTACACTCGTTATTGGTGATTTCACTTACGGTAGTGAAGCAATCCACGTAATGGGCGGCCTGCTTTTCGATGGAATGCTTGGATTCCATATTCAGCTCCTGCGCCATCTGATCGCCGTTGTAAGCGAAAAGATAATCGTATAGCGGTTTGTTGTTGCCTGCGATAGAACGGCCTATCGAGGTGGCGTGTGTGGTAAATATCGTAGCAATTTCAGGAACGGCGGTCTGCAAATAAAGCGCAGCCATACCCGTCATCCACTCATGCGCCTGGAATACAACCTTGTCCGTTTCCGTCAGGTTATACCGATAAAAGCTCTCCACAACCTTTCCTGTGGCGTAGGCAAACATCGAGGCTTCATCGTAGTCACCGTATGCGTGCAGTGAATCCACTTGATAGTGTTCCCACATTTCCGCATAAATTTCATTCTTTTGCGCAAAGAAAGGTTGGAAGTCAACCAATATGACGATAGGCTCACCCGGAATGTTCCAGCGACCTACGCGAACAGAAAGGTTATCTTTTTCAATAGCATATTTCTTCCATGCGGTACAAAGGTTATCGGACTCGATAAATAAGGGATTCTCTTTTCCTTGCCAGAAGTCCGGACCAACAAAAAATACTCTATCACGGAATTTTGTCTGCAAAGTGTTCGCTCTGGTAGACAAAACTGTATAGATACCGCCTACTTTATTACATACTTCCCAGCTCGCTTCGAAGATGTAATCGGGGGTAAGTAGTTCTTTAACCATATATGTTATAATCTCTTTATCATAATTACGGCTGCAAAAGTACACATTATTCTTTGAAAAATAGCCTTTTAATCGAAAAAACTGATTAAATGTATATAAACAATCGTTTGCATAAATGTTATAGTTAACGACAAAAGCCCGCCAATACGGGGAAACGAGAGGATTGCCACCGAAAAGAAAAAAAATGCAAGTCACAACGAAATGTAGGGAAAAAACGGAAGAAGTTACAAAAAAGCCCCGGAACTTCGCATGGATGTTCCGGGGCTTCCTGTCTTTAAAATATTCCTTATGCAGTCAGTGCGCTACCAATCAAGAAAGTCGCAGCCAGAGCTACGATAGCGTAAAGTTCGGGGAATACGGCGAGAATCAGCGTATTGCTGAATACGTCGTGTCCCTGGCCGATAGCGGCGATACCGTTGGCGCAAACCTGTCCCTGACGGATAGCGGAGAACAACGCTACCAATCCCAAAGCAATACCCGCACCCAAAATAGCGGCAGCCTGAATGGCTGTCATATCCGGAGTGAGAAGGCCGAAAATAGTCTGGAACATAAAGTAACCGGCAAAACCATACAAACCCTGAGTACCGGGAAGCGCTGTCAATACCAGGAAGTTACCGAACGCACCGTCATTCTTCTTCAATGCGCCGATAGCTGCATTACCGGCAATTGTCACACCGTAGGCGCTACCGATACCTGACAAACCAACCATCACTGCAATGCCAATATAGGCAATCAATAAATTCATTTCCATAATCTTATTCGTTTTTTATTGTTTATATTTTTATTTGTTTCTCTTAATGAAGGCCGCCCCGTTTACAGGCAACCTTATTTTCCATTTTTTAATTTTTAATTCTTAAATCTCAATTCTTAAACGGCTTGTATTCCTTACCGCCGCCTTCGTATCCGGAGTTCTTAAAGAATTCCACAAAGGTCAGACGCATGGGATGAACCATTGCGCCAAGCACGTTCATAAAGATATTGATAGCATGGCCGATAACGAATATCAGCACCATCACAATCGGTCCCGCAATGATATTATCGGGGCTCATACCTACCGCGAGGCTGTTGAACACACCCGCAAGGATACCGCCCGAAAGTCCGAGGGCAAACAGGCGTACATACGACAGTACATCACCGAGCAAGCCCGTAGCCATATTGTAGGAATCCCAGAATCCGAGTCCGATATTGAGGAATATGTTCTTTCCCGGACTGTTGTAGAGGAATATCATGGCTGCCGACACCCCGAGGATACACAAATGTACTGTACCGCCCAACGGCATAACTTCCGGCAACAGCGCTCCTACTCCGCAGGAAACCAATAATATAATCCAGCCAATCGTAGCCACGGCATACTTGAACCCGAACTGAATGCTCTGGTTTACAGCTTTCAGTACCATACCGAACAGAATCTGTACCGCACCGAGTATCAATGACAATTGGAACATATCGTTATTGTCCATGAACAAGGTTTCTTTCATCTTTTGGAAGAAAGGCAGGTTGATATCGTAGATATTCGCTCCGAAGAACGTACCAGTCAGCAATCCGCAGAAGAATGTGGATGCGGCCAATACCTGTATCAATGAAAGAATGGGTTTCATCGTCGCGCTGATATTCTTAGCCAGCAGACGATACAGGGTTGCTCCGAGGAACAGGAACAATCCGTAACCGGAGTCTCCCAAGCACAAGCCGAAGAACAGCATAAAGAAAGGTGCGAAGAACGGCGTCAAGTCCAGTTCGTTATACTTGGGCAACATATAGAGCTTGCATATCGGCTCGAACCAGGCGAAGAAACCTTTGTTATTCAGCTGGATAGGCACGTTATCGCCCGGTACGGGAGATGTAACCTCATAGTACACATGCTGCGCATCGAGCCATGCCGAAATATCTTCTGTCTTGGAAGCGGGCGCCCAGCCTTGCAGCAACATCAGTTTCTCTCCTGCCGTAGCCTCCGTATTCAGCATTACTTTGGAGAATTCCATGTCGGTGTTCACCTCTTTCAAGGCTGCACGCAACGACGGGATTTCTTTTTCAGCAAGCGCTTTCAGTTGCTCCTCGTTATCTGCCAAAGCATGTTCCGTCTCGTCACAAAGAATCTGTACGCGCTCCAATGAGTAAGGCGGCAACTTTGCCTGTTCTGCGTCCAAATCTATTTCTGCCGCATTCTTGGTTACGGTAACAAAATAGACGCGAGAGGACAGACGGCTGATAACCATCGCATTATAGGTATCTTCCCATGTTTCGTCATAATTGCCTTCCGAGCAACTGTAAAAGCCTACCGTCAGTCCGGCATCGCGCAGACGCGACAGACTTGCAGGTTCAAAATTGCCCCAAGGTTCCAGCGCAACTTTTTCTTTCTGGTAAGCTTGCAATTGCTGTTGCAATTTATTCTTTTCAGCTTGCAGCTCGTCCACCTCGTTCAGCACTTCCAAACCGCGGGCAGCCGAAGCAGGTGTTTCAGCTACCGCCGATTTGACGGGCTTCAACGCTTGCAACAGTTTCTCCGCAGCCTGCAAACGGCCGGACAAGCGAATGCTATCCTGCAACTCCGTATTGTCGGCAACGCCTTGCTGCTTTTCAGCCACATGCACTACACCGAGGTCGCGCACGCCGTTCAGGAATGCTTCGTACTCCTTATGATATACAAGGAACGTGAGCTTCTTCATTTTTGTAATCATGCTTCTGTCTCCTTCCTTTTCTCTTGGTGGGACTTCATGATTTTCTGCGACGACTTGGAGAGGTTCTCCTCGTCTTCCATAAATCGTTTGATTTTGCGCAGCGCATCCTGATAGCCCGGAATCTGTACTTTCTCAAAAAGATTCACCTTTTGGGTGGTCTTCTTACGCGCATGTTCCAATAAGTTCAGCTTGGCGACGGTAAATTCCCGTTCAATAGCCGTATGTGCCAGTTCTTTGAGCAAATGCAACCCGTCTGCATACCATTTGGGCGCATTGAACAAACTGTAAGGACGTATCTCGAAATCTACGTTTTCGAGTAACGGCACTCTTACACCGGCAATCTTCTTCACGCCAAGATGAACGTCGTTAACCTTTATCAATGAGGCATCAAACTCATTCCAAAGGGCGAACATGGCTTCATAAGCTTGGATTTCCTTTTCCAACCTCGCATCCAGCGCGGCAGCATCGGCTTTGCAGCGCTTCACTTCCATACGCAGGGCGCTCTCCTTGTTCTTAATGATAGGAAGCGTACGCACACGTACTTTCAGTTGCTTTTCCAACTGCTGGAGCGACGTTTTATTATATTGAAACTTAATAGCCACTTCGTTAGTGATTAATGATTAATGATTAATGATTAAGTGATTAGTTTTCCGCTTTAGGCCAGAATTCATCCACGAGTTCTTTCTTGATGTTCACTTCTTCCGGACGGAAATACTTACCGAACAAGCTCCAGGCTACGTCGAGCATTTCTGTGGTATCGAGGTTGACATCAATGGCCAGCAACTGGTTGGAGTAGTCCTTGGCAAAGGCAAGAGTACGTTCGTCGTAGTTCGTCAGGTCGAAACCGTTTTCAAGTTTTGTCTTGGCATTGGCGGCATCGGCATACAGACGTACGGCGGCATTCATCACCTGCGGATGGTCTTTACGGGTCTTCTTACCTGTAACGAGCTGTTTCAAACGGGACAATGAACGGAACGGGTCAACGATAACCTTACCGATGTCACTGTCACGGCGAAGGAACAACTGCCCCTCAGTGATATAACCCGTATTATCGGGCACAGCGTGCGTAATATCACCACCGGACAAGGTAGTTACGGCAATAATCGTGATGGAACCGCCGCTGGGGAACTGTACCGCTTTCTCGTAAATCTTCGCCAAATCCGAGTAAAGCGAACCGGGCATAGAGTCTTTGGACGGAATCTGGTCCATACGGTTGGACACGATAGCCAACGCATCGGCATAAGAAGTCATATCCGTAAGCAATACCAATACTTTTTCATTATTGTTTACCGCAAAATATTCGGCCGCAGTCAATGCCATATCCGGAATCAGCAGACGTTCCACAGGCGGATTTTCAGTTGTATTCATGAAGCTGACGATACGGTCGAGTGCGCCTGCATTGGAGAATACGTTTTTGAAGTACAGGTAGTCGTCATTCGTCATACCCATACCGCCGAGGATAATCTTGTCGGTTTCCGCACGCAAGGCTACATTGGCCATCACCTGATTGAAGGGCTGGTCCGGGTCTGCGAAAAACGGGATTTTCTGTCCGGACACCAAGGTATTGTTCAGGTCGATACCTGCGATACCGGTTGCAATCAGTTCGGAAGGTTGCTTACGACGCACCGGGTTCACGGACGGACCGCCGATTTCCACTTCCTGACCTTCGATAGACGGACCGCCGTCGATAGGATCACCAAAGGCGTTGAAGAAACGTCCGGCAAGCTGGTCGCTCACTTTGATTGTAGGAGCCTTGCCCAAGAACACTACCTCTGCATTCGTAGGAATACCTTCGGTACCCTCGAAAACCTGCAAAGTCACATCGTCACCGGCAATCTTAACCACCTGGGCCAACTTGCCGTTTACGGTTGCCAGCTCATCATACCCTACCCCCGTAGCTTTCAGCGAGCACGTGGCTTTCGTAATCTGAGTAATTTTAGTATATATTTTTTGAAATGCTTTTGTTGCCATCTTATTATTTATGCTTTACGTTCTTCAATCAATTCCTGCAACTGTTTGTAGAAATTGCCATACTCCTCTGATTTGAATTTCGAGTAGTTCATCTGTTTGCAGATGTTAATCATCTTCTTGAAGTAATCCATTACCTCGTTGAAGTTGTCGAACTCAAATTCCGTATGGCAGATATCAATTACCATGTTGAGAATTTCTTCCTGACGCTCCATAGGAGTTACGGCATCAATCTCGTCGAAAGCATCCTGCTGCAGGATTACAAAGTCAATCAATTCTGATTTCCAGAAGATTACGTGGTATTCCACAGGTACACCGTCATCACCCAAAATATTGATTTGTTCCGCAATTTCCTTACCGCGTTGCAGGCGGGTCTTGACTTCATTCACTTTGCCAATCCATTCACCGTTGATGCGTTTGGCTATATAATCCTCAAATTCGGGATATTCGATATATTTGGAATACGAATCAATCGGATTTACGGCAGGATAACGCTTCTTATCCGCACGGTCTTGCTCAAGAGCGTAGAAACAACGGGCTACTTTCTTGGTATTCTCGGTTACCGGTTCTTTCAAGTTACCGCCGGCAGGAGATACCGTACCGATAAACGTAATAGAGCCGGTTTCACCGTTATTCAGCTTCACGTATCCGGCACGGCCGTAGAAGTTGGAAATAATAGAAGACAAGTCCATCGGGAATGCGTCGGGACCGGGCAACTCTTCCATACGGTTGGACATCTCGCGCAATGCCTGAGCCCAACGGGAAGTAGAGTCGGCCATCAACAATACTTTCAGTCCCATACTTCGGTAGTATTCCGCAATCGTCATGGCTGTGTACACAGATGCTTCACGGGCGGCTACCGGCATGTTGGAAGTATTGGCGATAATAATAGTACGCTCCATCAATTTACGGCCTGTATGCGGGTCAACCAGTTCGGGGAATTCCGTAAAAATTTCCACAACCTCATTGGCACGTTCACCACAAGCGGCGATGATTACAATGTCAGCTTCAGCCTGTTTGGAGATAGCATGCTGAAGCACCGTCTTACCCGTACCGAACGGACCGGGGATAAATCCCGTACCACCTTCTACAATCGGATTAACGGTATCAATCACACGTACACCCGTTTCCAACAATTTGAAAGGACGCGGCTTTTCCTTATAGTTCGTCATGGCACGTTTCACAGGCCATTTCTGAATCATATTCACCTTGACATCATTACCTTCCTCGTCAGTCAAAACGGCAATTGTATCCTCAATACCGTAATCGCCCTCTTCCACGATAGACTTCACGGTACATACACCCTTTTGCTCGAAAGGAACCATAATCTTCAGTGGCTGAAAGTTCTCATCCACTTGTCCCAGCCATGCAGCGGCTTCCACTTGGTCGCCAACCTTTGCCAAAGGTACAAAATGCCATTTACTTCCTTTATCCAACGGATACGTATATTGTCCGCGCTTCAGGAAAACGCCATCCATTTTATCAAGGTCATTTTGCAGACCGTCATAGTTTTTAGAAAGCATACCGGGACCTAATGTCACTTCGAGCATATGTCCGGTAAACTCAGCTTCGGCTCCCACCTTCAGTCCACGGGTGCTTTCAAACACCTGTACATAGACCTGAGTGCCTACCACTTTAATAACCTCCGCCATCAATCTGTCTCCGCCGGTCGAGATATAACAAATCTCATTCTGTGCCACGGGGCCGTCAACGACGAGGGTTACCATGTTGGCTATTACGCCACTAACAGTTCCTTTTGTTGCCATATAATTATGTAATTTATTTTATCTGAATTCTGCGGGTATCTGCACTTCATCCTTCAATGTAGCGATAATACTACGGAACAGCTGACTACCCTTTTCTTTATCCAATGCAATCCAACGCTCTATCATTTCGAGCTGTAACAGGAATACGAACAGACGTTCCACTGTGAAATAGTCAAAGAAAGTAGTTTCTTCCATCCAATTCCACCGTAATTGGTCTATCTTTTTCTCCCGTTCCACCAGTTCTTCCGTCTCACTGATTTTCACCAGCTGTTCCAGCCACTCCACTTCACCGCTTAATCCGAAATCTCGAGCACCGGATGTGCGCAGAGCTTCACAAACTTCCGTATCTCCCACTATCAACGGAGCTACATCCATTTTAAACTTCCTTGCCGTCAGCGCGACCAATACATTATTAATCACAAGATTAAAACCGAACCATGCAGATACAAACTTATTTTTGCATTCCATGGCATAGGCATAATAAAGTGCCGCCAAACGATCTTCATGCAAAAATTCATCTTCAACGGATAAGCTGAAATATTCGGAAATAAAAGTAGACAGATAAGACGGGAACACGCGATCAGCCAACTCACCGCCTTCTTTCAGCAATGAGATATACTCAGCTAATTCTTCCGCCGAATAGTTTCCCCGCTTATCAATCGCAGCGTCTTTATCTTTCAATAATTTCAAGACATTTGCATTGTCGAATTGAAGATAAAACAAGTCTATCAACTTTTTATCATCCTCAGACAAAGCCGGATACAATTCCGTCTTGAAATCAGCTACCGTATAGCTCAATTTGCTATCCTCTAAAGTAAGTTCTGGCAAACCGGCTACCAAGTAATAATATTTACTCATAATCCTGTGGGGAATTAAAACAGCATTTCCACTAATTGCGGACGCAGGAATTCTTTGAAGTAATTCATAAACTCTTCTTCACCAAAGTTCACTTTGTAAGAACCGTCCGCCGGCGAGACAGAGAAAAGAGTCTTGTTTCCATTTACTTGCTCAATCTTTACACCCTTATCCAATAAAGCTTTTGCTTGAGCGGTGAAGTACTTTTTCAAATCGTCCGCATCCGATGTAGAGATCACAATAGGTTCATTGGCACTCCATTTAGACGCTAATGCTACAATAAAAGCGTTAAGGAAATCTTTATTTGCGGCAAAAGCTTTCACATCAGCATTTACAATCTTGTCCGTTACCAAAGTAGCGATTTCAGATTTCAAGGCATTCACAGCCTGACCGGCAAACAGTTTTAACTCTGATTTGGTATTCTCCGCCAACTCATCGGCAGACTTACGCGCGGTAGCCACAATAGAGTCAGCCTCTTTCTGCGCATTCTCTACAATTTTCTTGGCTTCTTCCTGAGCTTTTAAGATAAGCTTTTGGGCTTCTTCATTACCTTTTTCCACCCCTTCACGATAAATCTTATCAGTTAGCTCTTGAATCTTGTTTTCCATATTTTACAGGAGTTATTATATGATTGATTACAATATTAATTGCATGATTTTTCTCAGTCCTTATTAGATTCACGCCAAAATTACGAAAAAGCATTTGATATCAAACAAGAAGAATGAAATAAAAGTAACCCATTTTCCTAAAAAACATCGTTTTTCACCAATTTTGTTCTGTAAAGATAACGATAAGATAACAAGGAAAGAAGAAATAAAGGCTATCCCCGGAGAACCACCGTATGAAAATCCCCCTAGAGAAGTCCCCTCAATGGGGATACATTCCGGCAACCCCGTTCCCAAAGGGACAAAAACAATAAAGCCCCCGTATCCTTCTATCGATACGGGGGCTTCTCTAAAAAAACGGCGACTACCTACTCTCCCACTGTTACGCAGTACCATCGGCGTGACTGAGCTTAACTTCTCTGTTCGGA